>JBQCHF010000122.1:0-28230 GCA_051954955.1 Motilibacteraceae bacterium | reverse complement strand
CCCCGCCGCCCCGCCCGGCCGCGGGGGGGGGGGGGGGGGGGTGGCGGGTGGCGCGCTCCCCCCCCCCCCCCCCCCCCCCCACGACCCCTACCCCTGGGCTACCCGCGGCTCGTCCCGGTGGCCCTCAGGGGGTCACGCCGGCGCTCTCCAGCGCGGCGACGGCGGCTACGACGTCGCCGGCGGCCCCCCAGGCGAGCGACCACACCCCGGCGCCCAGGCCGTAGCAGTGCACGACCGGGCAGCCGTCCGTCCGGCGGGTGGTGACCACCCGCGGCGCCGGCCGGACGCCCAGCAGGGCCACCCGGTGCCCGGCGGTGCGGCCGGCGGCCAGCCGCGGCTCGAGCACGCCGGCGCGGGCCAGCAGCTCCTGGGCGTCCTGGGCCCGCGCGGTGAGGTCCCAGGTGCCCACCTCGGTCCGGGCGACGACCGCGCCGCCGTCCACCGGCGCCACCTGGACCGGGCGGGCCAGCTCGGCCAGGTCCACCGCCCAGTGCTCGACGTCGACGCCGGCCACGTGCACCCACTCCAGCCGCACCGGCTGCACCGCGTCGTCCGGAACCAGGGCCCGTGCGGCCAGCCCGGTGGCGTCCACGACGACCTCCGGCCGTTCCGGGAGCGCGGGGAGGGCGGCCCGGGTCAGCGTGCCCCCGGCGGCCTCCAGCCGCGCAGTGAGCGCCCGCAGCCGGCGTGCCGGGTCGACCACCGGGCCGGTCCAGGCCCACCCGGCGGCACGGCCGGGCGGACGCTCGGCGGCCCCGAGGACCCGCGCGTCGGCCGGGCCCTCGGTCACCGGGTCGCCGGACAGGTGCGGGGGCCGCGCGCCGGTGAGCACCCGCCCCGGCAGCGACCGGATGCCCGTCCCGGTGCCGGGCGTGCCGGCGCCGGTGCGCGTCTGTTCGGCCCAGCGGGCCAGCAGGGCGCGCTCGGCAGGGCCAGGCGCGGTGGCCGCGTCGGCCGTCGGCAGCCGCGTGGACAGCGCCGCGGCCGGCAGCCACGCACCGGGCGCCAGCGCGCTGGCGGTCTCGGCGGCCAGGTCGCGGGCCAGCACCGCGACGTCGTGCCCCGCCTCGACCAGCCGCACCGCGCAGGACAGGCCGGTGGCGCCGGCACCCACCACGAGGATCTTCACTCGCCCAGAGTGCTGGACGGGGCGCACCCGCGCTACGTGGGCACCCTGGGAAGGCCGAGCAGAGCCCGCGGCAGACGTAACGAGCCGCCCGGCCGGGTGGCCGAGCGGCTCGTGCGGCCGGGTCCGTGGGGACAGGGGGATCACGGAACCGTCCGACCCCCACCATCGCCGGGTCCGGGGGCGGCGTCGAGGCCCGATCGGCGAAATGGTCGGACGATGACCCGGCGTGGCCATGGGGATTGGTGCACCGGCACCGGGAGCGACCCTGTGCGCCGGGGGGAGGGGTGGTGCGTCCGCCCTGCCTGCGCGGTCGGGACAGCCGTCGGAACAGCGGTCGGGACAGCCGTCAGAACAGGCGCGACTCGGCGTCGTCCAGGCCCCGCATGGCGTCGTAGTCGAGGGTGACGCAGCGGATCCCGCGGTCGGTGGCGAGCACCTTGGCCTGCGGCTTGATCTCCTGCGCGGCGAACACGCCCTGGACCGGGGCGAGGTGCGGGTCGCGGTTGAGCAGCTCCAGGTACCGCGTCAGCTGCTCCACGCCGTCGATCTCCCCGCGGCGCTTGATCTCCACCGCGACGGTGGAGCCGTCGGCGTCGCGGCACAGGATGTCGACCGGTCCGATCGCCGTCGGGTACTCGCGGCGCACCAGCCGGTAGCCGTCGCCGAGCACCTCGATCTGGTCCGCCAGCAGCGCCTGCAGGTGCGCCTCGACCCCGTCCTTGGTCAGCCCGGGGTCCACCCCCAGCTCGTGGCTGGTGTCGTGCAGGACCTCCTCCAGGGTGATGACCAGACGCTCGCCGGCCTTGTTGGTCACCGTCCAGATGCCCGCGGAGCCGGCCTCCGAGCCGGCCGGGGCGGGCTCCTCCCGCAGGCTGCACGGTGGGCTCATCCAGTTCAACGGCTTGTAGGCCCGGTCGTCGGCGTGGATCGAGACCGACCCGTCGGCCTTGACCAGCACCAGCCGGGTGGCCAGGGGCAGGTGGGCGGTCAGCCGACCGACGTAGTCGACGCTGCAGCGGGCGATGACGAGGCGCACGGCCGGTCACGGTAGCCGACCCTGGCGACCCCGCCCGCCGTCGGTCAGGCCGCGTGCACCGGCTCGGGCAGCAGGTCCTCCAGCGCGAGCACCTTGAGCAGGCGGCGCACCCGGGTGCCGGGGGCGCGCAGCTCCAGCCGCCCCTTGCGCTTCACCAGCACCGCGCGGGCGTGCAGCAGCGGAGAGAGGCCGGCGACGTCGGCGAAGGTGACGCCGGCGACGTCGACGACCAGGCGGGTGAGGGTGGGCTCGCGCCTGGTCTTGAGCAGGTCGTCGAGCACCGCGCCGAGCAGACGGGAGGTGTCCAGGTCGAGCTCGCCGACGAGCACGAGCAGGGCGGCGGAGTCATGGACCGTGACCTGCACGTCCAGGCTCGGTCGCCCGCCCGGCGTCATCGTCGGAAGCACTGCACCCGTCTTCCCTGCTGCATCGTCCATCAATCCCGCTCCTGCACGCTGCGGAGCCTGCCGTATCCCGGACGTGAGCGCTGGACACTGCCCACAGGGGCGCCGGCTCTGCTCGGAGGACGTCGTGCGTCCGCGAGCGGTTCCCGTCGCCGGACCTCCACCGGCGGCTCGCGCGGGCGAGAGGTCAGCGGGCGGCGGTGCGGGTGGTCGCGAGGACCTCCTCGGCGACGTCGCGGAGCTTGACGTTGCGGTGCTGGGACTCGCGGCGCAGGAGGTCGAAGGCGGTGTCCTCGTCGACGTGGTGGCGGGCCATCAGCACGCCCTTGGCCTGCTCGATGTGGGCCCGCGAGGTGAGCGCCTTCTCCAGCTGCGCGGCGAGCTGGCGCACGTCGGCGTAGCGGGTCGCGTTGGCCACGGCCGCCGCGGCCTGGGCCGAGAGCAGCCCGATGAAGGCCTCGTCCAGGGCGTCGAAGCCGTCGCCGCTGCGGCTGTAGAGGTTGAGCGCGCCCAGCGCCTGCTCGCCGACCAGCAGCGGGGCGGCCAGGAAGCTGCGGATCCCCTCGTCCTGGGCCGCCTTGACGAAGGCCGGCCAGCGGTCGTCGGCCTCGGCGAGGTCCACCCGGTTGATCCGCCGGTGCCGGTAGGCGTCCAGGCACGGGCCGTCGCCGACGTCGTACTGCGCCTGGTCCACCGCCAGGGTGCGCTCGTCGGTGTGGGCCGCGGTGGCGGGGCGCTCGCCGGCCACGACCGTCACGCCGGCGGCGTCGCAGCCGGGGATGGTGCGGGTGGCCAGCTGCACGACCCGCTCGAGCACCTGCGCGGTCGGCTCCTCGTCCACCAGGAGCGTGGACAGCCCGTTGAGCACCTCGGCGACGTCGTCGGGGCGCTCGCGCAGGGTGAGCACCAGCTCGCGCTGCTGTCCGTCGCGCTGTCCATCCCTCTGTCCGTCGAGCTCGGTCGTCTCCACGCTGCCGGCCACCGGGCACCTCCTCGGCACGGTCCTGCTCCTCCTGGCTGCCGCCGCCGGCCACCGCGCCACCGCCGCGTGACCTAGCCCCACCAGGCGCGATGCCGCACCCGGCAGGCCCCCGTGCCTGCGGCAGACCCCTTCCCGCGCCGTCGCTCCCTGATGCACGACCTCGGGCCCGGGGTCCCGGCACCACCTCGGTCCTCGCGTGCCACACTCCTTACCGACCGGTAGGGCCGGTGGGTGAGCCTGCCGGGCGTCGACGAAGGAGTCGAGCACCATGAGCCGCGAGTTCGGCACGATCGGGGTCGTCGGGCTGGGCACCATGGGTGCCGGGATCGTCGAGGTGATGGCGCGCAACGGGCTCACCGTCGTCGCCGTCGAGCCCACCGACGAGGGGCTGGAGCGCGGGCGGGGCCACCTGCGGCACTCCACCGACCGCGCGGTGGGCCGCGGCAAGCTGTCGCCCGAGGACCAGGCCGCGCTGGTCGGACGCGTCACCTTCAGCACCTCGATGGAGGACCTCGCCGACGCCGACCTCGTCATCGAGGCGGTGCCCGAGCACCTCGAGCTCAAGCAGGAGATCTTCTCCGCGCTGGACAAGGTCTGCCGCGAGGACACCATCCTGTGCACCAACACCTCCTCGCTGTCGGTCACCCAGATCTCGGTGTCCACCGGGAGGCCCAGCCGCGTGGTGGGCATGCACTTCTTCAACCCCGCTCCGGTGCTGAAGCTGGTCGAGGTGGTGCGCACGGTCGTGACCGAGCCCGACGTCGTCGCCGACGTCGTGGCGCTGGCCGAGCGGCTGGGCAAGATGCCGGTGGTCATCGGCGACAAGGCCGGCTTCATCGCCAACGCGCTGCTGTTCGGCTACCTCAACCACGCGGTGTCGATGTACGACTGCCGCTACGCCTCGCGCGAGGACATCGACGCGGCCATGAAGCTCGGCTGCGGCCTGCCCATGGGGCCGCTGGCGCTCATGGACCTCATCGGGCTGGACACCGCCTACGAGATCCTCGACACGATGTACAAGCAGTCGCGCGACCGGCTGCACGCACCGGCACCGATCCTCAAGCAGATGGTCACCGCGGGGCTGAAGGGCCGCAAGACCGGACGCGGCTTCTACACCTACGAGGCGTCGGACTCACCGGTCGTCGTCACCGACGCCGAGACCCCGGACGACGGCGACGGCTCGGTCCCGCTGCGCGAGGTGCGCAAGATCGGCGTCGTGGGCTCGGGGACGATGGCGTCCGGCATCGTCGAGGTCTTCGCCAAGGCCGGCTACGACGTCCGCTACGTGGCGCGCGGCGAGGAGAAGGTGGCGCGGGTGCGGGCCTCGCTCGAGCGCTCGCTGGACAAGGCGGTGCTGCGCGGCAAGGTCGAGCAGGCCGACCGGGACGCGGCGCTGGCCAACGTCTCCGGGACCTCCCGGCTGGACGACCTCGCCGACCGTGACCTGGTGGTCGAGGCGGTGGTGGAGGAGCTCAGCGTCAAGCAGGCCCTGTTCGCCACACTGGACGAGATCTGCAAGCCCGGCGCCATCCTCGCCACCACGACGTCGTCGCTGCCGGTGGTGGAGTGCGCGGCGGCCACCTCTCGCCCGGCCGACGTCATCGGCATGCACTTCTTCAACCCGGCGCCGGTGATGAAGCTGGTGGAGGTGGTGCACACCGTCTCCACCGCGGCCGACGTCACCGCCACCGTGCGGTCCCTGTGTGCCGAGGTCGGCAAGCACCCGGTGGTGTGCGCGGACCGCGCCGGCTTCATCGTGAACGCGCTGCTGTTCCCCTACCTCAACGACGCGGTCAAGATGCTCGAGGCCCACTACGCGACGTCGGACGACATCGACACCGCGATGAAGGTGGGCTGCGGCTACCCGATGGGCCCGTTCGAGCTGCTCGACGTCGTCGGGCTGGACGTGTCGCTGGCCATCGAGCGCGAGCTCTACCTGGAGTTCCGCGAGCCCGGCTTCGCCCCCGCCCCGCTGCTCGAGCACCTGGTCACCGCTGGCTACCTCGGTCGCAAGACCGGCCGCGGGTTCCGGGACTACACCGCCTGAGCGCGGGCGCCGGGGGCGACCCCACGGAAGGCGGGTCCGGCGGGCACGACGTACGCTCGTGCCCCGTGGGCAGGCGCAACCGGCGGGTGCAGGCAGGTCCCGCGCCGCTCGGCGTCGGCGGCCTGCAGCGCGTCGAGGACTGGGGCGGCGAGGACTGGGTGGTCCGGCGGACCGCCGGCGCCGGTGGGGCCGCCGGCAAGACCTACCGCTGCCCCGGCTGCGACCAGCAGGTGCCCTCGGGCACCCCGCACGTGGTCGCCTGGCCCTTCGACGCCCGCCCGCTGCCCGCCGACGACGACGGCCCGACCGGGCGCCGGCACTGGCACACCCCCTGCTGGGCCGCCCGGGACCGGCGCGGTCCCCGGCTGCGCAGGGTCCGATGAGCACCACGTCCGCCGGTCCCGCGTACGGCGATCCCGCGCTGGGCGGCCCGCCCCGGCGTCGCCGACGGGTGCCCTGGGTCGCCCTGGTCGTGCTCGCCGCGCTGGTGCTGCTGGTCGTCTCGCACTCGGTGCAGCCGAAGATCCCACCGGTGGAGGGTGCGGTGGCCGTCCGGGTGCTCCCGGCCGGCAGCCCGGACCTGGACAACGCGCTGCGGCCCCTGGGCGGCGCGCCCGCCGGTGCGAGCGGCACCTACGTGGTCGCCGACCTCGCCTGGACGGTGAAGGGGCGCCTGCAGGACCGGCCGGGCTGCCACTGGGTGGCGCTGGTCGCGCCGCCGGCCGGCACCACCTACGTCGGCGCGGGGAACCGGCTGCCGGACGGGCCGACCGAGCAGATCTCCGGCGACGTCTCGGTGGTGCTGCAGAGCTACCAGGACGTGCTGCCCACGGGCATCCCGCGCAAGGTGGCGCAGGTGCAGGCCGAGCACGCGGGCTACGTCGGCCCGCTGGGCGGTGGGCGCGCGCTCACGGTCGTCTGGCACGCCGACGACCAGGCTGCCGCCACCGCCGCGGCAGCCGACGTCACCGCCGTCGTGTCGCCGGTGTGCAGCGGCACCCCGCACGGGCTGGTCACGCTCTCGCGCACACCGCTGGGCGCCCTGCCGACCGCCTCCCCGGCCGCCGGTCCGTAGGGTGGGCGGCGTGCCCGAGATCCGCGCCAACTCGCTGCTGCCCGCGCGCCGGGAGGACGTCGAGCTCCAGACCGCCGACGGCCTGACCCTGGTCGGCGAGCTGGCCCTGCCGGAGGACCGCGACCCGGTCGCCACACTGGTCACGCTGCACCCGCTGCCCACCCACGGCGGCTTCATGGACAGCCATATCTACCGCAAGGCGGCGGCGCGACTGCCCGCGCTGGCCGGGATCGCGGTGCTGCGCTTCAACACCAGGGGCACCTCCAGCCCGCGTGGCACCAGCGAGGGCGCGTTCGACCACGCGGTGGGCGAGCGCTTCGACGTCGCCGCGGCCATCGAGCTGGCCGAGTTCCGCGACCTGCCGCACCGCTGGCTGGTCGGCTGGTCCTTCGGCACCGACCTCGCCCTCATGCACGGCTGCGACCCCGGCATCCAGGGCGCGATCCTGCTGTCCCCGCCGCTGCGCTACTCCCGAGACGAGCACCTCGACGTCTGGGCCGCCAGCGGCAAGCCGGTGGTCGCCCTCGTGCCCGAGCTCGACGACTACCTGCGCCCGGCGCAGGCCCGCGAGCGCTTCGCCCGCATCCCGCAGGCCCGGGTCATCGGCGTCGACGGCGCCAAGCACCTGTGGGTCGGCGAGCCCTACGTGCGCCGCGTCCTGGACGAGATCGTGTCCGTCGTGGCGCCGGGCTACGCCCCGCTGCCGACGTCGTGGGACGGGCCGATGGCGACGTTCGCGCCGGACGTCCCGCCGCTGGGCGGGGCCCCGATGGACCGGACCGCGGACGCCGAGTCCTACGCGGGGGAGACCGCCGGATCTTGATGCGCTGTGCACCTTGCTGAGCGTGGGGTTGCATCAAGATTCAGATTGCTGGGCAATCGTTCTCGCCGCGTCCAGTCTCGCGGGCCGCTGAGCGCATGGCTGGGCACGGTCAACGGCGCTGGTGACGGCAGGAGTGCCGATCAGGGCGGGTCATGCGGCCGGCCGGCGGTCACACTCGTTCTTCCTCGTGCAAAGTGTGACGCCGTTGCAGAAAAAACCGGTGTGTCGCAACAACAACGTCACACTTCAACCTCCGCGAACCGCCGGCCGGTGAGCTGACCTGCTCCCCGCTCGACTCCCTCCGTCAACAGCCGCCTTCGACCATGAGAAGGACCATCCGACGCGATTCCTGCTCCACGTCTCGAAACGTGCGGATCTCGAGACCCCGCCACCCTCCCGAACGTGAGGATGCAGTCACGCCTCACCGCCCGTGCAGCACCCGCACCAGCCGCGCCACCGTGCGGTCCACCTTCTCCGTGCGGGCGAACGTGGTCAGCTCCAGCGGGACGTCGAAGCGCTTGCGGGCGATGGCTTTGGCGGTGGTGAACTCCTTGAGGCCGTCGGCGCCGTGGATGCGGCCGAATCCGGAGTCGCCGACGCCGCCGAACGGCAGGGCGGCCACGCCGGCGAAGGAGATGACGCTGTTGACCGCGGCCATGCCCGAGCGCAGCCGGCGGGCCAGCTCGTGGCCGTGGCGCCGCGAGAACACGGTCGCGCCCAGGCCGTAGCGGGTGGCGTTGGCGCGGGCGACCGCCTCGTCCATGTCCCGGACCCGGTTCACGACCAGCGTGGGTCCGAAGGTCTCCTCCTGCACGGCGTCGGAGTGCTCCGGGACGTCGACGAGGACCGTCGGCCAGACGTAGGGCGGGCGCACGGCGTCCGGGCCGCCCAGCACCGCGCGGCCGCCCTGGGCGATCGCGTCCTCGATGTGCGCGCGGACGACGTCGGCCTGGGCAGGCATGGTCATCGGGCCGTACGAGGCAGTCGGACCGGCGCCGGGCTGGAGCTGCTGCACGACGTCGACCAGCTTGGTCAGGAAGGTGTCGGCCACCGCCTCGTGCACGTAGACCCGCTCCACGCCGATGCAGGTCTGGCCGGCGTTGGACAGCCCGCCCCACGCGGCGGCCATGGCGGCGGCGTCGAGGTCGGCGTCGGCGTCGACCAGCAGGGCGTCCTTGCCGCCGGCCTCGATGAGAACGGGTGTGAGGGTCTCGGCGCAGGCGGCCATGATCTTCCTGCCGGTGGCTGTGGACCCGGTGAAGGCGACCTTGTCCACTCCCGCCCGGCACAGCGCCGCACCTGTCGGGCCGTGGCCCGTGACGGTCTGCAGCACCGGCTGCTCCGGGCACACCGCGGCCAGGCTCCCGGCCAGCCACGCGCCCACGCCCGGTGTGTGCTCGCTGGGCTTGAACACGACGGCGTTGCCGGCGGCGAGGGCGTAGGCGATCGAGCCCATCGGGGTGAACACCGGGTAGTTCCACGGGCCGATCACGCCGATGACGCCGAACGGCACGTACTCCAGCGTGGCGGCGTGGTTGGCCAGCAGCAGGCCGGGGCTCACCCGGTGCGGGCCGAGCACCTTGGCGGCGTGCCGGGCGGCCCAGTCCACGTGCTCGACGGCCAGGGTGATCTCCAGCATCGCGTCCGAGCGCGGCTTGCCGGTCTCGGCGTGCACGACGTCGGCCAGCTCCGCGGCCCGGCGGACCAGCACCCGCTTCCAGGCCAGCAGCCGCTGCCGGCGGCCGTCGTAGCCGAGGTCGCGCCACCAGGCCGACGCCTCGCGGGCGCGCCCGACGGCCGCGCGCACGTCGGCCTCGTCGTGCACGGGCCAGCTGGCCACCACCTCGCCGGTGGCCGGGTCCAGCGAGTCGAAGGTGGGGCGGGAGGTGCCGGTCGACGGCTCGGCGGTCAGCGTCATGCGGGCATGGTCGCACCGCCGGGGACGTTCCGGGCGCGTAAGGTCCGGCCGTGGTCACCTACGTGCTCGTCCATGCGTTCCCGCTGTCGCACGCGCTGTGGGACGACGTCCGTCCGCTGCTGGAGATGGGCGGGCACGTGGTCCTCACGCCCGACCTTCCCGGCTTCGGTGGTCGCCCGGTCGCCTCCGGGCGGCCCTCGCTGGACGCCTTCGCCGACGACGTCGCCGGGGTGCTCGAGCGGGTCGAGGGCGAGGTCGTCCTCGGCGGGCTGTCGATGGGCGGCTACACCCTGATGGCGCTGCTGCGCCGGCACTCCGACGTCGTCGCGCGGCTGGCCGGGCTGGTGCTCGCCGACACCAAGGCCGGCGCCGACGCCCCGGCCGCCGCCGAGAACCGGGAGCGGATCGCCCGCACCATCCTCGAGGAGGGCTCGCCGCGGGTGCTGCTCGACGACGTGCTGCCCACCCTGCTCGGGCCGACCACGTTCGCCCAGCGGCCCGACGTCGTCGCCCGGGTGCGCTCGATGTTGGAGGCCGCCGCGCCCGAGGGCGTGGCGTGGGCGCAGCGGGCGATGGCCGCACGGCCGGACTCGCACGAGGCGCTGCGCGCGGCGGACGTGCCGGCGCTGGTGGTCCGCGGCAGCGAGGACGCCCTCTCCAGCGCCGCCGACAGCCAGGCGATGGTGGACGCGCTGCCGCAGGGCCGGCTCGCGGTCATCGAGCGGGCCGGCCACCTCACCGCGCTGGAGGACCCGAGGGCGTTCGTGGCCGCGGTCGACGCGTTCGTCGCCGGTCTCTGACCCGCGATAGGAGCAGGCCGGCCCAGGAAAAGCCTCGCCCACCCAGGAGAATTCTCCTGGGTGGGCGAGCAACGATCACGGGACCGTGATCGTTCCGGCGGCGCCCCGGAGGGCTGGAGGCGCTACTGCCCGCGGAACCGGTTGATCGCCTGCTCGTGGCGGGCGCGGAACTGCGGGTCGCGGACGCCGAGGCCCTCCTCGGGGGCCAGGCACAGCACGCCGACCTTGCCCTGGTGCAGGTTGCGGTGGACGTCGTAGGCGGCCTGGCCGACGTCCTCGAGCGCATAGCTCTTGGACAGCGTCGGGTGGATCTTGCCGCGGGCGATGAGTTTGTTGGCCTCCCATGCCTCCCGGTAGTTCGCGAAGTGCGAGCCGATGATCCGCTTGAGATTCATCCAGAGGTAGCGGTTGTCGTACTCGTGCATGAAGCCCGACGTCGAGGCGCAGGTGACGATCGTGCCGCCCTTGCGGGTGACGTAGACGCTGGCGCCGAAGGTCTCCCGGCCGGGGTGCTCGAAGACGATGTCGGGGTCGTCGCCGCCGGTGAGCTCGCGGATGCGGGCACCGAACCGCTTCCACTCCTTGGGGTCCTGGGTCTGCTCGTCCTTCCAGAACCGGTACCCCTCGGCGGTGCGGTCGATGATGAGCTCGGCGCCCATCTTCCGGGCGATCTCGGCCTTCTCCGGCGAGGACACCACGCACACCGGCGTGGCTCCGCCGTTGAGCGCGAACTGGGTGGCGTAGGAGCCCAGTCCGCCCGAGGCGCCCCAGATGAGGACGACGTCGCCCTGCTTCATCCCGGCGCCGTTGCGCGAGACCAGCTGGCGGTAGGCGGTGGAGTTGACCAGCCCGGGGGAGGCGGCCTCCTCCCAGGTCAGGTGCGCCGGCTTGGGCATGAGCTGGTTGGACTTGACCAGCGCCAGGTCGGCCAGGCCGCCGAAGTTGGTCTCGAAGCCCCAGATCCGCTGCTCCGGGTCGAGCATCGTGTCGTTGTGGCCGTCGGGGGACTCCAGCTCCACCGACAGGCAGTGCGCGACGACCTCGTCGCCGGGCTTCCAGGCGTGCACGCCGGGGCCGGTGCGCAGCACGACGCCGGCCAGGTCCGAGCCGACCACGTGGTAGGGCAGGTCGTGCCGCTTGGACAGCGGGCTCATCCGGCCGTAGCGCTCGAGGAACCCGAAGGTCGAGACCGGTTCGAAGATCGAGGTCCACACGGTGTTGTAGTTGATGGCCGAGGCCATCACCGCGACGAGGGCCTCGCCCGGGCCGAGCTCGGGGACGGGCACCTCGTCGACGTGCAGGGACTTGCGCGGGTCCTTGTCGCGGGCGTCCAGCCCGTCGAACATCCCGGTCTCGTCCTTGTGCACCGTGACGGCGCGGTAGGTCTCCGGGACGGGCAGTGCGGCGTAGGCCTCCGACGGCGTGTCGCCGGCGAGGATGGCCTCGAGGATCTCCTTCACGTAGGCCTCCAGCAGGTGCGTCGAGCGCAGGCGGTGCGGGATTGGGTGAACTTACCCGCCAGTAACCTCTGCTGGGAACCGTCCGAGGGCAGGAATCACGAGTGGTGCGCGTCACGCCACCGGCGCGATGCGCCGCGCCCGCCCTCAGTGCTGGTGGCCCTCCGGAGCGGCCTGCACCAGCTCGACCAGCACGCCGCCGGCGTCCTTGGGGTGCACGAAGTTCACCTTCGACCCGGCGGTGCCGCGCTTGGCGGTCTCGTAGAGCAGCCGCAGCCCCTTGGCGCGCAGGTCGGCGGCCACCGCCTCGACGTCGTCGACGCCGTAGGCCACCTGCTGGATGCCCGGGCCGCTGCGGTCCAGGAACTTGGCGATGGTCGAGTCCGGCGTGAGCGGGGCGAGCAGCTGGATGCACGACTCCGAGTCGCCCACGCGCAGCATCGCCTCGCGCACGCCCTGCTCCTCGTTGACCTCCTCGTGCACCTTCACCACGCCGAACGTGCGCTCGTAGAAGGCGATGGCCCCGTCGAGGTCGGGGACCGCGATGCCGACGTGGTCGATGCGGGTGAGCACGGGACCTCCTGAGTGGGCAGAGACAGGGGGCGGGCGAGGAGCTGACGACCAGCGTCTAGATTGACAGTAGACACCTGAGATCACCGTCGATCCCCGGGAGGGCCCGCATGGCCGCCAACGGTTCCGTCATCGTCGCCGGCGCCAGGACGCCGATGGGCCGCCTGCTCGGCAGCCTCAAGGACTTCTCCGCCACCGACCTCGGCGGCTTCGCGATCAAGGCCGCGCTCGAGCGGGCCGGCGTGGCCCCCGAGCAGGTCGAGTACACGATCATGGGCCAGGTCCTCTACACCGGCGCCGGGCAGATCCCCGCCCGCCAGGCCGCGGTCAAGGCCGGCATCCCGATGGACGTCCCGGCCCTGTCCATCAACAAGGTGTGCCTGTCCGGCATCGACGCGATCGCGCTGGCCGACCAGCTCATCCGCGCCGGCGAGTTCGAGATCGTCGTGGCCGGCGGCATGGAGTCCATGACGCAGGCCCCGCACTTCCTGCCCGGCAGCCGCGAGGGCAGCAAGTACGGGGACATGAAGCTGGTCGACTCGATGGCCTACGACGGCCTGTGGGACGTCTTCACCACGCAGGCCATGGGCGCGCTCACCGAGTCCTGCAACGCCGAGCTCGGCATCAGCCGCGAGGACCAGGACGCCTTCTCCGCCCGCTCGCACCAGCGGGCCGCCGAGGCGCAGAAGAACGGCCTGTTCGACGACGAGATCGTGCCGGTGCAGATCCCGCAGCGCAAGGGCGACCCGATCACCTTCGCGGTGGACGAGGGCGTGCGCCCGGACACCACCGTGGACACCCTCGCGCGGCTCAAGCCCGCCTTCAGCAAGGACGGCACCATCACCGCCGGCTCGGCCTCGCAGATCTCCGACGGCGCCTGCGCGGTCGTGGTGATGAGCAAGGCCAAGGCGCAGGAGCTGGGCCTGACCTGGCTGGCTGAGATCGGCGCGCACGGCGTCGTCGCCGGCCCCGACTCCACCCTGCAGACCCAGCCGAGCCGGGCCATCGCCAAGGCCTGCGCCAAGGAGGGCATCGAGCCCGCGGACCTGGACCTGGTCGAGATCAACGAGGCGTTCGCGAGCGTGGGCATCAAGTCCATGCGCGACCTGGGCCTGTCCGAGGACGCGGTGAACGTGAACGGCGGCGCCATCGCCATGGGCCACCCGATCGGCATGTCCGGCGCCCGCATCGCGCTGCACCTGGCGCTCGAGCTGAAGCGGCGCGGCGGCGGCGTCGGCGCGGCCGCGCTGTGCGGCGGCGGCGGGCAGGGCGACGCCCTGATCATCCGCGTGCCCAAGGCCTGAGGTTGGCCCGCGGGCACGACGTCCCCGACCTCGTCGAGCGGGCCCGGCGCGGGGAGCCCCGCGCCGTGGCCCGGCTCGTCTCGCTGGTCGAGGACGCCTCGCCGCTGCTGCGCGAGGTGATGGCTGCGCTGGTGCCGCACGCCGGCAACGCCTACGTGGTCGGGCTCACCGGCGCGCCGGGCGTCGGCAAGTCGACGTCGACCAGCGCGCTGGTGACCGAGTTCCGCAAGCGCGGCCTGCGCGTCGGGGTGCTGGCGGTCGACCCGTCCTCGCCGTTCTCCGGCGGCGCGCTGCTCGGCGACCGGGTGCGGATGCAGGAGCACGCCACCGACCGCGACGTCTACATCCGGTCGATGGCCAGCCGCGGCCACCTGGGCGGGCTGGCCTGGGCGACGCCGCAGGCGCTGCGGGTGCTCGATGCCGCCGGCTGCGACGTCGTGCTGGTGGAGACGGTGGGGGTGGGGCAGAGCGAGGTCGAGGTGGCCGGGCTGGCCGACACCACCGTGGTGCTGCTCGCCCCCGGCATGGGCGACGGCATCCAGGCGGCCAAGGCCGGCATCCTCGAGGTCGGCGACGTCTACGTCGTCAACAAGGCCGACCGCGACGGCGCCGACGCCACCGCCCGCGAGCTGCGCCACGCCCTGGGGCTGGGCGCCGAGCGCGGCCCGGAGGACTGGCGCCCGCGGATCGTCAAGACGGTGGCCGCGCGCGGCGAGGGCGTGGACGAGGTGGTCGAGGCGCTCGAGCAACACCGGGCCTGGCTGGACAAGACCGGCCAGCTGCACGTGCGCCGTCGTCGCCGCGCCGCCGACGAGATCGAGGCCATCGCGGTGACCGCGATGCGCGAGCGGATCGGTGACCTGCGCGCCGGCCGCGGCCTGGACGCCCTGGCCGAGCAGGTGCTGGCCGGCGAGCTCGACCCCTACGCCGCCGCCGACCGGCTGGTGGCCGCGCTCGGCGTCTGAGCGCTCCAACGGCCGGTACGGATGGGGTGAGGGTGACCCTCACTCCCTCTCTGCGACTGAAGGTCACCCTCACCCCGTCCGAGGCGCCGTCAGCTGCGGTCCGGAGAGGGCGTGCTCTGGGTGGAAGGTCAACGGCGCTGATGACGGGGGGGGGCCGGGCGGGGGGCGCGGTGGGCGGCCCGCTCGCGTTCGGCAGATGTTGGGTGAAGGTGCCCTTCAACCAATAGGTTCGTGTGAAGGGCACCTTCACCCAATCAGCGCCCCGCCCCCGGTCGCGAGCCGGCCGCCGAAGCCGAGCAGGGCGGCGCTCCTCCCGTCACCAGCGCCTTGCGCCCCGCACGGGGCGGCACCTGACGGGGTGAGGGTGACCCGCACTCCCTCTATGTGACTGAACGTCACCCTCACCCCATCCCACGCGCGCTGGGTCGCGGTCTGGTCACGACCTGCGTGGCTCACTGGTCCTTACCGGGGTCCGGATGCGAGGCTCCGCCCGGAAAGGGGACCTTCTCTCGTGCACGCCCTCCGGCTCGTCCTGCGCGGGCTGCGCCACCGGCGCGGCCCGTCGCTCGCGGTCCTGCTCGTCGCCGTCGTCGCCACCGCGGCCGCGGTGCTCGGCCCGCTCTACGCGCGCAGCGCGGAGGAGTCGCTGGTGCGCGACCGGCTCGCGCTGGCGCCGCCCACGGCCGCCGGCCTGACCGTGTCGGCGGCCCTGGCCGGGCAGACCGACCAGCCGGTGGCCCGGCTGCTGAGCACGGTCCAGCAGGCGGTGGACAAGCCCGACTACGACGGCTGGTACCGGCCGGCGTCCCTGGTGGTGGACGTGCCCGACGTGGCGGTCAGCGGCCCCGGCGGGTACCTGTCCAAGGCCAGCGTCGGCTGGCACCGCGACCAGTGCCGAGCGGTCGAGGTCGTGCAGGGCCGCTGCCCGGACGGCGGGCACGAGGCGATGATCAGCAGCCGGATGGCCGCCGACGGGCACCTGACGGTGGGCGACCGGCTGGGTCTCGGGCTGGGGTCCGCCGATGCGGCCGGCAACACGGCCACCGTCGTCGGCACCTACGACGTCAGCAGCGCGGACCCCAGCATCTGGGGCGCCCAGAGCCCGGCCCAGGCGGCGCCGGCCGGCGGCAACGGCATGGGTCCCGACCACGCCGACGAGGTGGTGGTCGACTGCGGCACCGTGCTGTCGGCCACCGCCGAGCTGCGGGTCACCGGCTTCCGTCAACTACGCGCCGAGCGCGTGCACCTGGCCGACCTGCCGGAGGCCGAAGCGGTGGTCCCGCCGAACGCCGGACGGCTGCTGGCCGGGCAGGGCCTGCCCACCTTCTCTGTGCTCGCGCCGCTGGGCAGCTTCGTGCAGACCCTGGCGCCGGACCGGGCCCTGGTGCGCGAGGCCGCGTTCGCCGTGACCGCGCAGCTGGTGCTGCTGGCCTGGTTCGTGCTGTTCCTCGTGGTCGCCGCGGCCACCGAGGAGCGGGCCGGGGAGGTGGCGCTGGCCAAGCTGCGGGGGATGGGCCCCTGGGCTACCGCATCCTTCGGGCTCTCCGAGGTGGTGGCGCTGCTCCTGCTGGCCCTGCCGGTCGGCGCGGTCCTGAGCTGGCTGGCCGCGCGCGGCCTGTCCGGGGCCCTGCTGACCGCCGGCACCCGGGTCGAGCCGTTCCGGCTGCCGGTCCTGGCCGCCCTGGTGGTGGCCTTCCTCGGCGGCCTGGTGGCCTCGGCGCTGGCCGCCCGCCGGATCCTGTCGGCCCCCGTGCTGGAGCAGCTGCGCCGGACCGCGAGGCGGCGTGGCGGCCTGGCCCGCAGCGCGGCCATCGACGCCGTCGCGGTGGCGCTGGCCGGGGCCGCGCTGTGGAACCTGCGCCGCGGCGACCGTCCCGCGGCGGGCACCGGCAGCGGCGGCGGGGGTTCGGACGCCCTCGCCCTCCTGGCGCCCGGCCTGGTCGCCCTGGCCTGCGGCCTGCTCGCCGTCCGCTTGCTGCCGCTCGCGCTGCGCGCCCAGGTCGGGCGCACCCGGGCCACTCCGCGCGTGGCCTCCTTCCTGGCCGCGCGCAACGCCGTGCGGCGGCCCGGCGGCCTGCGGCTGGTCGTGCTGCTCACCGTGGCGGTGGCGCTCGTCGTATTCGCCGTCGACGGCTGGACGGTGGCGGTGCGCAACCGCGACGCCGCGGCACGCTCCAGCGTGGGTGCCGACCGGGTGCTGCACGTGACCGCCGGCTCGTCCACCGCACTGCTCGCCGCGGTGCGGGCTGCGGACCCGGGCGGCCGGGACGCGATGGCCGCGGTGCAGGCGACCTCGGACAGTGCCGGCGGGCTGCTCGCGGTGGACAGCGATCGGCTGGCCGCGGTCACCGCGTGGGACCCGGCGTGGGCCGGCACCACCGGCCCGGCGCTGGCCGCGGCGCTGCGACCGGCCCCGCCGGTGGCCCCGCAGACCGTGCGCGGCCGGCTGGTCGCCGACGTCGACGCGCGGTGGACCGGCGCGCCGCCGAGCGGCCCGCTGCAGGTGTTCGCCGTCCTGACCGACGCCGCCGGGCGTCCGCTCGACGTGCCGCTCGGCGCGGCCGCGCCGGGACGTCATCGGCTGCAGGCGACGCTGCCGCAGTGCGCCCAGGCACCCTGCACGCTCGACGCGCTGCGCGCCGTGCGCCCGTTCAGCGGGGGGCTGGCCACCACCGAGGGCACCCTCAGCGTCGTGCTCGCCGACACGCAGGGGCCGCTGCCGGCCGCGCCGGGCAGCTGGCGGGTGCAGCGCACCTCCTACCAGGTGGCCGCCGGCGCCGCGCCGGCCGGCGCCGACTCGGTCCGGGACGGTGCGGTGCAGTTCGGCTTCGTCGCCGGCGGCGACGACCTGGTGGTCGTCGAGCGGGCCGACCACCCCGCCGACCTGCCGGTGGCCGTGGGCACGAGCCTGGTGCTGCGCTCGTTCGCCGGCGACCCGAAGCGCGACTACGGCCGCACGCTGGACGGCAGCGACGCGGTGGTGCACCCCGTGGGCGTGCGCGGCGCCCTGCCGCGGCTGGGCCAGGCCGGGCTGCTGGCCGACCTCGGCTACGCCGCCGCGCTGGCCGGCACCGGCGGTCCGCCGGTCGACTACCAGGTCTGGCTGGCTCCCGGCGCCCCGCCGGACCTGGCCCAGCGCCTGTCCGACCACGGGCTCCAGGTGCTCTCCACCGAGTCGCTGGCCGACACCCGGGCCGCCCTCGAGCGGGACGGCACCGCGCTGGCGCTGCGGCTCTACCTGGTGGCCGCGCTGCTCGCGGTGCTGCTGGCCGGGGGTGCGGTGCTCACCAGCTCCTACGTGGCGGCCCGCCGGCGCTCCTACGAGCTGGCGGCGCTGCGGATGCTCGGCGCTCCCAAGCGGACCCTGGTGGCCGCCGGGGTGCGCGAGCAGCTGGCCCTGGTCGGCGCCGGGGTGCTCCTCGGACTGGCGACCGGCCTGGCCGCCGCGGCCGTCACGCTGCCGGCGCTGCCCGCGGTGGCCGGCAGCTCGATCCTCGGTCCGCCGCCCACCTTCGCCACCGCCTGGCTGCCGGTGCTGGGCGTGGTCGCGGTGCTGCTGGCCGTCGTCGGGCTGCTGGCGCACCTGGCGGCACGGCGCACCGTCCGGCTGGCCGTCGTCGACCGGCTGCGGGAGGCCCAGGCATGACCGGGACCGGGACGAGCGCCGTCTCCACCGACATCTCCGACGCGCCGTCGGAGCGGCGCGGCCGGCGTGGGCTCTCCGTGCGGTGCGAGGAGCTGGTGCACATCTACCGGCTCGGCGACCTCGAGGTCGTGGCCGTGCGCGGGGTCGACCTCGACGTCGACCCGGGCGAGACGGTCGCGCTGCTCGGGCCATCCGGGTCGGGCAAGTCCACGCTGCTCGCGCTGCTCGGCGGGCTGCTGCCGCCCTCGGCCGGCCGGCTGTGGATCGGCGAGGACGAGATCGGCCGGATGAGCCAGCGCCAGCTGCTGCGGCTGCGGGCCACCCGGGTCGGCACGCTGCTGCAGGGCTCGGCGCGGAACCTGCTGCCCTACGCCACCGCACGGGAGAACGTGCGCTTCGCCCAGCGGTCGCTGGGTCGGCGCGAGCGGGCAGAGGTGCTCGCCCCGGGCGAGCTGCTCGACGTGCTGCGGCTCGGCGCGGTGGCCGACGCCCCGCTGCCGGGGCTGTCCGGCGGTGAGCAGCAGCGGGTGGCGCTGGCCGTCGCGGTGGCCAACGCCCCCGGGCTGCTGCTGGCCGACGAGCCGACCTCGCAGCTGGACCGCGACGGCCGCGAGTCGGTGCTCGACCTGATCGCGCTGGTCAACGAGCGGTTCGGCACCACGGTCGTCGTCGTCACCCACGACCCCGACGTCGGCGCGCGGCTGGGTCGAACGGTCACCATGCGCTACGGGCGGGTGGGCCAGGAGGGGCACCGCGGCGAGCAGTTCGCGGTGGTGGGCAAGGACGGCTCGGTGCACCTGCCCGACGCGGTGCTGGAGGACTGGCCGCCCGGCACGCTGGTGCGGATCGAGCGCGACGGCGAGGACCTGCGGCTGCGACGGAGGGACGGGTGAGCGAGACGGCGGTGGACGGGACAGCTCTGGACGGGACAGCTCTGGACGGGACAGGGCTGGGCGGCGCCGCCCGCCGGCGGGTGCCGGTGTCGGCGACCGGGCTGGTCCTGGTGCGCGGCGGCCGGCGGATCCTCGACGGGGTCGACATGCTCGCCCAGCCCGGCCGCATCCTGGCGGTCACCGGCCCGTCCGGCTCGGGCAAGTCCACCCTGCTGAGCGTGCTGGCCGGGCAGGTGCGGGCGGACGAGGGCGAGGTTCGGCTCGGCGAGCACGTGGTGGGGGAGCGGGGTCGCGCCGGCGCTCCCGACGCGGTTCTCGGCATGGTGCTGCAGGGCTACGGCCTGCTGCCGGTGCTGACCGCGGCCGAGAACGTGGAGCTGCCGCTGCAGCTGCGAGGGGTGCCGCGGGCGCAGGTGCGGGCGCGCGCGGCCCGGGCCCTGGTCCGCGCGGGGCTGGGCGAGGTCGTCGAGGGGGCCGGCGACCGGCTGGCCGAGGAGCTCTCCGGCGGCCAGCAGCAGCGGGTGGCCGTGGCCCGCGGCCTGGTCGTGGACCCCGACGTGCTGCTGGCCGACGAGCCCACCAGCGAGCTCGACGCGGCCACCCGGGACGTCGTCGTGGCCGCGCTGCGCGAGGAGGCCGACCTCGGCGCGACCGTCGTGCTGGCCACGCACGACCCGGAGGTGGCCGCGGTCTGCGACGCCGAGCTGCACCTGGTGGACGGGCGGGTGGCGTCGCTGCGGGGGTGACCGGCGGCGCTCCTCGCACGTTTGTGAGGATGGGGTGACTGCCCTCGCACAGGATCGGAGCCTCGCATGCTGGTCGCGTTCTCCGTCGCCCCCAGCGGCGACGGCCGGGAGGACGGCTCGGTGCACGACGCGGTGGCCGCGGCGGTGCGGGTGGTGCGCGAGTCGGGGCTGCCGAACCGCACCGACGCGATGTTCACCACGATCGAGGGCGAGTGGGACGAGGTCTTCGACGTCGTCAAGCGCGCCACCGAGGCCGTCGCGCCGTTCGGCTCGCGGGTCTCGCTGGTGCTCAAGGCCGACATCCGGCCCGGGCACCAGGGCGAGCTCGAGGGCAAGCTGGCGCGGCTGGAGGCCGCGCTCGAGCAGGGTTAGCCCCGGTTGCTGAGCCGGCCGCGAGCGTCGTCCACCCTCAGCCGGAGGGCCTGGCGCAGCCGTGCCCCCCGGCACGGGCCCACCCAGATCGCGACGTCGTCGAGGCGGTGCACGCCGGGGCGGTCCCCGACGGCGTAGGCGGCGTCCCGCACCGCGCGCAGCTGCGCCACGCTCATCGCCAGCGGCGCCTCGTCCGGCTGGTACCGCGTGCCGATCGGGTAGTCGCGCCCCCGCGTGCGGGTCATCTCCACGTGGCAGCCCACGACGGCCCGCGCCCCGCCGGTCTGCGCCAGCTCGACCAGCGCGTCCAGGCTGTCCCGGAAGGCCGGCGGGTCCTGCACGTAGAGCCGGCCGGGGTAGACGGTGTCGCCGGTGAACAGGAACCCGGCCGCCGGGTCGAGGACGGCGATCGACGCCGGGTGGTGGCCCGGGCAGCCCGTGACCTCGAGCACCCGCCCGCCGAGGTCGAACGGGACGACGTGGCGCGGCCAGCCGCTGAGGCCGAAGAAGCGTCGCACCGCCACGACGTCGTGGCCCACCACCGTCGTGTCCGGCCGGCCGGCGAACTGGGCGTCGCCTGCCACGTGGTCTCCGTGCCCGTGCGTGTGCGCCACCACCAGCTGGTAGCCCGGCTGGGGGTGCGCGGCGAGCCAGTCCTCGACCAGCCCGTCGACCACCCGGCGCAGCGGCATCCGGACGGGGTCGGCGACGTCGCCGGTGTCCAGCAGCAGCGCCCGCTCGGTGCCGAGGAGCAGGAACAGGAACGGCGCCTCGTAGGTCAGCGCCTTGCTCTGGCGCAGCACGAACGTCGCCTCGTCGACCCGGTGCACCTGCAGCGGGGGGTCGGTGCACTGGTGCCCGGGCCGGGTGCCGTGGATCCACCGGCCGGGCAGTCCGACGTCGTCGAGGTCCTCGCGCACGCGCCCAGTCTGACGCCCGCGACGGAGCCTCAGAGGTAGCGCCGCGCGCCGGCGAACTCCCGCGCCAGCCACGGCGTCGACGTCGGCGCCGTCTGCACCCGTCTGCCCGTGCCGGGGGCGTGGATCACCTTGCCCGCGCCCACGTACATCGCCACGTGGTGGACCACTCCGCTGCTGCGGTAGAAAAGCAGGTCGCCGGGCAGCAAGGCGGTGCGGGCCACCGGGCGCCCGGCGCGCGCCTCGGCGTCGGCGTCGCGGGGGATGGTGACGCCGGAGAGCCGGTAGGCCAGCGAGGTCAGCCCGGAGCAGTCCACGCCGAAGCCGGACCGGCCGGCCCACAGGTAGGCCAGGCCGGTGAAGAGCTGCGCGCTGTGGACGACCGCGGAGCCGGTCCTCGCCACGGGTGCGCGGCCGGCGGCGGTGACCCGGGCGGAGCCGCCGGACAGGCGCAGGACCCGGCCGGCCGGGTCGCGTACCCGCAGCCAGCCGGCGGCGGTGCCGACCAGCGGCAGCCGGGTGTCGATGCTGACCTCGACCACGGCCGAGCGGTGGAGGTCGTCGGTGCGCAGCCAGGTGGTGAGCGCCAGCACCGTGGCGGTGCGCGTGGCGGTGGCAGGGGGCCGCGCGGTGAGCTGGCGGGTGGGCACCCAGCCGGGGTAGCCGCGGCGGTCCTTCGGGCTCGGCTGGTCGGGCACGGCGACCTTGGCCCAACCGGTGCGCAGGGCGGTGACGACCACGCGGTCGCCGAGCAGCACCTGCGTCTCGGCCCGGCCGGAGAGGGCTCGGCGCTGGGTGAGCGTCATGCCGGCCAGCCAGGCGCGCAGGCGGACGGGGGCGGCCAGCGCCGGGGCGTCGACCGCGCGGGGCGAGGTGTAGGAGCGCCAGAGCGTGGCGACCGCCACCGACGCCCAGGCGCTGGCGCCCACCCGCAGCCTCGGTGCGGTGGTCACGGCCGCTGCGCCGGGGCTCGCGACTGGGGCGGACGGAGTGCTGCCGGCGCAGCCGCTGAGCAGGAGCGCCAGCAGCAGGGTGAGCAGCAGCGGCGTCCGCAGCCGACGTCGGGACGGTCGTGCGGGCCGGGCGGGAGAAGGTGACGCGCTGCTCACCGGCCCACGCTGCGCGCGCGGCGGGGCCGGTGGCCGGGGCGGAGGTCAGCGTCGCAGGTCCCGGGCGCGGCTCGCGGCGGGGTGCGTTGGCGGGCGCTGGCCAGCGCAGGGAAGGATGGGGGGCATGAGCCAGCCCACGAGCTTCAGCGGTTACGGCGCGGTCGACCTCGGTGCGCTCGCCGCCCGGCGCGAGGCCGCCGCGCGCGCCGCGGCGGCCCCCAGCGGCCCGGCGCCTGCCGGCGTCGTCATCGACGTCACCGAGGCGACGTTCGAGGCCGAGGTCGTCAACCGATCCATGACGGTGCCGGTCGTCATCGACCTGTGGGCCGACTGGTGCGGGCCGTGCAAGCAGCTCAGCCCAGTGCTGGAGCGGCTCGCCGCGGCCGACGGCGGCCGTTGGGTCCTGGCCAAGGTCGACGTCGACGCCAACCAGCGGATCGCCGCGGCGTTCCAGGTGCAGTCGATCCCGGCGGTGTTCGCCGTGATCAAGGGCCAGCCGGTGCCGCTGTTCCAGGGCGCGCTGCCCGAGGGCCAGGTCCGCCAGTACCTCGACGAGCTGCTGCGGGTCGCCGAGGCCAACGGCCTCACCGGCACGGTGCCCGTCGGGGAGGCGGGGGAGGTGCCCGAGGCCCCGGCAGAGCCCGCCCACGACCCGCGCTTCGACGAGGCCTACGACGCCATCGAGCGCGGCGACTGGGATGCGGCCGCGGCGGCCTACCGGTCGCTGCTGGACCAGGCGCCCGGCGACGCCGACGCCAAGGCGGGCCTGGCCCAGGTCGAGCTGATGCGCCGCACCGACGGCCTCGACCCGGCCGGCGCCCTGGCCGCGGCCGACGCCGCCCCCGCCGACGTCGAGGCAGCGCTGGCCGCCGCCGACGTCGAGGTGCTCGAGGGCCGGGTCGAGGACGCCTTCGCCCGTCTGGTCGCCTGCGTGCGCGCGGTGTCCGGCGACGAGCGGGACACCGTGCGGGCCCGCCTGCTCGAGCTGTTCGAGGTCGTCGGCAGCGACGACCCCCGGGTGGGTAAGGCGCGGACCGCGCTGGCGAACGCGCTGTTCTAGCCGGCCCGTTCTGCGTGAGGGGACCCCTGACCCGCTACGTGGCGGGGGTGGGGTCCCCTCACGTGCGGGCCGGGGACCTCGTGGACCCGCGTCCCGGCGGCCGGCTGCCGGTTGAGCCGGCGCACGGTCAACGGCGCTGGTGACGGCGGCGGTGGGCGCGGGGCGGCTCTCGTCGCCGACCGGCGGTCGTGCAGGCGGCCGGTAGGGGGTCGTGGGCCCCGTGGTTACGAGAGTAGGAGCGAAGGTGCCCCCGACTCCCGATGTACGGCATGCGTGGACCACTCATGCGTCTGCGGTCCGCCGGCCGGCCGCCGAAGGCCCCTCGCGCCCGGCTCCTCCCGTCACCAGCGCCGTTGACCCTGCAGCACGAACCGCACCGGCGAGACCGAGCCCACCTATGACGTGAGGGGACCCCTGACCCGCCAAGAAGCGGGTCAGGGGTCCCCTCACGCAGTCCGAGCCCGTCAGCCCTCGACGGGAGCGGCGCCCGGTTCTGGTGCCGGCCGGTAGAGCCACAGCGTGCCCAGCGGGGGGACGCGCAGGGTGGCCGAGGCGGCCTGGCCGTGCCAGGGCTCGTCGACCGCCTCGATGGCGCCGAGGTTGCCCACGCCAGAGCCGACGTAGGACTCGGCGTCGGTGTTCACCAGCTCCTGCCAGCTGCCGGCGGACGGGAGGCCGATCTTGTAGCCCTCGTGCGGACTGCCGGAGAAGTTGGCGATGCATGCCAGGGCAGAGCCGTCACGTCCCCAGCGCAGGAACGAGAACGTGTTGTTGCCGGCGTCGTTGGCGTCGATCCACTGGAAGCCCTCGGGGTCGTCGTCGCGCCAGAGGGCCGGGGTGGAGTTGTAGGCGGTGTTGAGGTCGCGCAGCAGCAGCTGCACGCCCCGGTGGTCGGGGTTGTCGGTGAGCCACCAGTCCAGGTCGCGGCTCTCGGACCACTCGGACTCCTGGGCGAACTCCTGGCCCATGAAGAGCAGCTGCTTGCCGGGGTGGGCCCACATGAAGGCGAGGTAGGCGCGCACGTTGGCCAGCTGCTGCCAACGGTCGCCGGGCATCTTGCGCAGCAGCGAGCCCTTGCCGTGGACGACCTCGTCGTGGCTGATCGGCAGGATGAAGTGCTCGGACCACGCGTACATCATCGAGAACGTCATCTGGTGGTGGTGGTACTGCCGGTAGATGGGCGCTCGCTCCATGTACGACAGCGAGTCGTGCATCCACCCCATGTTCCACTTGAAGCCGAAGCCCAGGCCGCCCAGGTGCGTGGGACGGGTGACGCCGGGCCACGACGTCGACTCCTCGGCGATGGTGACGATGCCGGGCACCCGCCGGTAGGCCGTCGCGTTCATCTCCTGCAGGAACGAGACCGCGTCGAGGTTCTCCCGCCCGCCGTACTGGTTGGGCAGCCACTCGCCGTCCTTGCGCGAGTAGTCCAGGTAGAGCATCGAGGCGACGGCATCGACTCGCAGGCCGTCGATGTGGAACTCCTCCAGCCAGAACAGCGCGTTGGCGACGAGGAAGTTGCGCACCTCGCGCCGGCCGAAGTCGAACACATAGGTGCCCCAGTCCGGCTGCTCGCCGCGGCGGGGGTCGGCGTGCTCGTAGAGCGGGGTGCCGTCGAAGCGGGCCAGCGCCCAGGCGTCCTTGGGGAAGTGCGCCGGCACCCAGTCGACGATGACGCCGATGCCGGCCTGGTGCAGCCGGTCCACCAGGTAGCGGAACTCGTCCGGGGAGCCGAACCGCGAGGTGGGGGCGTAGTAGGAGGAGACCTGGTAGCCCCACGAGCCGCCGAAGGGGTGCTCGGAGACCGGAAGGAACTCGACGTGGGTGAAGCCCATCCAGGTGACGTAGCCGACGAGGTCGTCGGCCAGCTGCTGGTAGGAGCGGCCCTGCCGCCAGGAGCCCAGGTGCACCTCGTAGATGCTCATCGGGCCCGCCTGCAGGTCCTCCTGCGCGCGGCGCTCGAGCCAGGCCTGGTCGTTCCACTCGTACTGCGGGGTGTGCACGACCGAGGCGGTGGCCGGCGGGGTCTCGGTGGCGAAGGCCATCGGGTCGGCCTTCTGCCGCCACACGCTGTCCCGGCCGAGGATCTCGTACTTGTAGCGGGTGCCCTCGCCGATGCCGGGGACGAACAGCTCCCACACCCCGCTGGAGCCGAGCGAGCGCATCGGGTGCGCGCGCCCGTCCCAGTAGTTGAAGTCGCCGACGACGCGGACGCCGCGGGCGTTGGGCGCCCACACGGCGAACGAGGTGCCGGTGATCTCGCCCCCCGCCGACGGGTAGCTGCGCACGTGCGCGCCCAGGACGTCCCAGAGCCGCTCGTGCCGGCCCTCGCCGATGAGGTGCAGGTCGACCTCGCCCAGTGTGGGCAGGAACCGGTAGGGGTCGTCCTGCACGCCCGGCTCGCCGTCGTAGGCCACCTCGAGCCGGTAGTCGGGGGCGTCGGGGCCGCCCGGCAGCACGCCCACCCAGACCCCGCCGTGCTCGTGCTCGAGCGGGTGGCGCTGGTCGCCGACGACGGCGGTGACGCTGGTGGCCCACGGCCGCAGGGCGCGCACCGTCGTGCTGGTGCCGTCGGGGTGCGGCCCGAGCACCGAGTGCGGGTCGTGGTGGGCTCCGCCGACGAGCCGGTCCAGCTCCTCGCGGCTCACCTGGCGGGGAGTGGTGGCGGTCGGGGTCTTCTTGCTCACGACAGGCTCCTCGCTGGTCGGATCAGCTCGCGGTGGCGAGCCGCTCGATCGCGGACATGGGGATGCGCAGCCAGGACGGGCGGTTCCGGGCCTCGTAGACCACCTCGTAGACGGCCTTGTCGGTCTCGAGCGCCCGCAGGAGCACGTCGCTCTCGCGCGGGTCCCGGCCGCTCACCGTCCCGTAGCCCTCGCAGAACGCATCGCGATTGCGCTCTGCCCACTCGGCTGCGCGGTACTCCAGCTGCCCCGCGCCCGGCCGGTCGACGAGCAGGTGCCGGGCGGCGTAGTCGAACGAGCGGAGCATGCCGGCGACGTCCTTGAGCGGGGTGTCCAGGGCGCGCCGCTCGTCCAGGGACTTGGCCGGCTCGCCCTCGAAGTCGAGCAGCTTCCAGCCGTCGATGGTGCGCATGACCTGGCCCAGGTGGTAGTCGCCGTGCACCCGCTGGACCGCGACCGGCTCCTCCAGCCCGGCCAGCCGGCCGAAGGTGTCCGACAGCGCGTCGGAGTAGGGCTCGAGCGCGGGCACCTCGCTGACGGCGCGGTCCAGCCGGGCCCGCATCGCCTCGGCCATCCCGGCCAGCTGCCCGACCTCGAGCACGCCGGTGTCCAGGGTGCGGGCCAGGTCCGCGTGCACCTCGGCGGTGGCCGCCCCCAGCCGGGCGGCCTCGCCGGCGAAGTCGCCGCCGACCTCCTCGGCGTGCAGGTCGCCCTCGGCGTAGAGGTCGCGCACGCTGGCCTTGGCCATCTCCCAGCCCTCGGTGCCGTTGCGCAGGAACTCCTGCAGCATCGCCAGGCTGCCGTCGAGCTGGAGGCCGTCGGCGCGCCAGCGGCCCTCGAGCCAGCCGAGCGGCTCGGCCACGTGGGCCGAGCCGGCGGAGGCGAGCGCCTCATGGATCTCGATGTCCGGGTTCAGGCCCGGAGCCAGTCGGCGGAACACCTTGAGGATCGCGACGTCGCCGAAGATCAGCGAGGTGTTGCTCTGCTCGGCGCCGATGACGATGGACCGGGCGTCGGTGGGGACGGCGCCACCGGAGGGCGCCGGGTGGAAGACCAGGTCGTCGGTGGACCGCGCCTCGGCCAGGCCCTCGAGCCAGAGGCCGGTGACCTCCTTGTCGTGCAGTGCGTCGTAGACCCACACCCGTCCCTCGCCGTCGGGTGCGGGTTCCTCGCTCACCAGCACGTGGGCGAGGGACTCGACCGGCTCGCGGTGCACGACCAGCGGGAGCTGGTAGACCTCGACCTCGCCGGTGGAGTACTCCACCCGCACCAGGTCGATCCGGACCTGAGGGCCGGTCGGCTGCAGCACCGCCATGGTGCTCGAGCCGGTGACCTGCCATTGGCGTCCCTTGCCGGAGAACCAGCGCTGGCGGCTCAGGAACTCGCCGAGCAGTGCCGGGTCCAGGACCGGCTGGGGCGCGTGGCCCACCTCGCGAGGATCATTGCCGCTGGTCGTCCCGCTCATGCCCTGCCTCCATCCGAGCCCCCGTTCGTGCCCCCGTCCAGGGGCACCCCCTCCGTCGGCATCCCCTCCTGCGGCACGTCCACCGGGCGGGCCAGCCGGAACCAGTAGAACGAGTGCCCGGCCAGCGTGAGCAGGTAGGGGAGCTCCCCGATCTGCGGGAACTCGACGCCGCCGAGCAGCTCGATCGGCCGCCAGTGCTCCCACCGGCGCAGGTCCAGCTCCACCGGCTGGGGGAAGCGGGAGAGGTTGTTGACGCACAGCACGACGTCGTCGCCGAACTCGCGCACGAACGAGAGCACGCTCGGGTTGGAGCCGCCCAGGTCCTCCCAGTTGCCCAGGCCGAACGCCGGGTTCTGCTTGCGCACGGCGATGAGCCGGCGGGTCCAGTGCAGCAGGGAGGTGGTGCTGGCCAGCTGCGCCTCGACGTTGGTGACCTGGTAGCCGTAGATCGGGTCCATGATCACCGGCAGGTAGAGCTGCCCGGGGTTGCAGGTGGAGAACCCGGCGTTGCGGTCCGGGGTCCACTGCATCGGCGTGCGGACGCCGTCGCGGTCGCCCAGCCAGATGTTGTCGCCCATGCCGATCTCGTCGCCGTAGTAGAGGACCGGCGAGCCGGGCAGGGACAGCAGGAGCGCGGTGAAGAGCTCCATCTGGTTGGTGTCGTTCTCGAGCAGTGGAGCGAGCCGGCGCCGGATCCCGATGTTGGCCTTCATGCGGGGGTCCTTGGCGTACTCGTCCCACATGTAGTCGCGGTCCTCGTCGGTGACCATCTCCAGGGTGAGCTCGTCGTGGTTGCGTAGGAAGATGCCCCACTGGCAGTTGCTGGGG
>JBQCHF010000121.1:0-14180 GCA_051954955.1 Motilibacteraceae bacterium | reverse complement strand
TTCGGGATGGGGGAGACGACGGCCGCGATGGCTGCGGCCGACCCTGCCCGCGACGTGCTCGCCGTCGACGTCCACACCCCCGGGGCGGGCGCGCTGCTGCACGAGTGCGAGGCGAGGGGCCTGGCCAACGTGCGGGTGGTGGGGGCGGTGCGCCGGCGACGCCGTGCCGCTGCGTGCGGCTCAGTCGAAGATCGGGCCCTGGGTGCGGGTCCGCTTGAGCTCGTAGAAGCCGGGGGTGCCGGCCACCAGCACGGTGCCGTCCCACAGCTTCCCGGCCGCCTCGCCCTTGGGCGCGGGGGTGACGACCGGACCGAAGAACGCGACACCCTCGACGCTGATGACCGGGGTGCCGACCTCCATGCCGACCTGGTCCATGCCCTCGTGGTGGGACTTCTTGAGCGCGTCGTCCCACGCGGTGCTGGTGGCGGCGTCGGCCAGCGAGGCCGGCAGGCCCACCTCGGCCAGCGCCTCGGCCACGACCGCGTCGTAGTCCTTGCGGCCGCCGGGGTGGATGCGGGTGCCGAGGGCGGTGTAGAGCGGCAGCACGACGTCCTGGCCGTGCAGCTCGCGAGCTGCGGTGACCACCCGGACCGGGCCCCACGCCTTGCGCATGAGCTCCTGGTACTCCTCGGGCAGGTCCCGGCCCTCGTTGAGGTAGGCCAGGCTCATGACGTTCCAGGTCACATCCACCGGCCGGACCTTCTCGACCTCGAGCATCCACCGGGACGTCATCCACGCCCAGGGGCACAGCGGGTCGAACCAGAAGCCGGCAGCCTTGCGCTCGCTCACGCGTCGTCCTCTCGTCGTCGGGTGGACCAGCCGTGCACGGCGGTCCTCGCCGGTGGTCACCTGCTCACGTGGTGCCACGTCCGAAGGCTCGCAACCCCGGACACCGTCCGCATCTTCCCGGTGTCAGGGCGGGTAGAGGCGGGTCGGGACGCGAGGCGCCGGGTAAGGACCGGCACCCGGTAGCGCCCCGTGCGAGGATGCGTCAGATCCCCCTGTAGGGCAGACGAAGGAGTCCGCCGGTGCCCGGCATGAACCTCACCCGCGACGAGGCGCGCGACCGCGCGCGCGTGCTGCGGGTCTCCCGCTACGACGTCGAGCTGGACCTCACCACCGGTCCCACGACGTTCCGGTCCACCACCAAGGTCCAGTTCTCCTGCAGCGAGCCGGGTTCGGCCACGTTCATCGACCTGGTCGCGCCGTCCGCGCAGCAGGTCGTGCTGAACGGGCGCGAGCTCGACGTCGCGAGCGTGTTCGACGGCACGCGGGTGCAGCTGGACGACCTGGCCGCGGACAACGAGCTGCTCGTGGTGGCCGACTGCGCCTACATGAACCCCGGCGAGGGCCTGCACCGCTTCGTGGACCCGGTGGACGGCGAGGCCTACCTCTACACGCAGTTCGAGGTGGCCGACTCCCGGCGCATGTTCGCGACCTTCGAGCAGCCCGACCTCAAGGGCGAGTTCGCCTTCACGGTGATCGCACCGGACCACTGGCAGGTGGTCTCCAACTCCCCTACGCCCGAGGCCGAGCCCGTGCGCGAGGGCGTGGCCCGCTGGACGTTCGCGCCCACCGCGCGGATCTCCTCCTACATCACCGCCCTGGTCGCCGGTCCCTATCACGTCGAGCGTGGCGAGCTCACCAGCCGCGACGGGCGCACCATCCCGCTCGGGGTGTTCTGCCGCCGCTCGCTCGGCCAGTTCCTCGACGCCGACGAGATCATGGACGTCACCCGGCAGGGCTTCGCGTTCTTCGAGGAGCTGTTCGACCGGGCCTACCCGTTCGACAAGTACGACCAGCTGTTCGTGCCCGAGTTCAACGCCGGAGCCATGGAGAACGCCGGCGCCGTCACCTTCCTGGAGGACTACGTCTTCCGCAGCAAGGTGACCGAGGCGATGGTCGAGCGCCGCGGCGAGACGATCCTGCACGAGCTCGCGCACATGTGGTTCGGCGACCTGGTCACCATGCGCTGGTGGGACGACCTGTGGCTCAACGAGTCGTTCGCGACCTTCGCCAGCGTGCTGTGCCAGGCCGAGGTCACCAGGTGGCCGCAGGCATGGACCACGTTCGCGAACGTGGAGAAGGGCTGGGCCTACCGGCAGGACCAGCTGCCGAGCACGCACCCGATCGCCGCCGACATCCGCGACCTCGAGGACGTCGAGGTCAACTTCGACGGCATCACCTACGCCAAGGGTGCCTCCGTCCTCAAGCAGCTGGTGGCCTACGTGGGCCGCGACGAGTTCTTCCAGGGCATCCGGGCCTACTTCCGCAAGCACGAGTGGGGCAACACGTCCCTCGCCGACCTGCTGAGCGAGCTCGAGGCCACCTCGGGCCGCGACCTGTCCTCGTGGTCCAAGCAGTGGCTGGAGACCGCCGGCGTCAACACGCTGCGCCCCTCGTTCGAGGTGGACGCCGAGGGCCGGTTCACCTCGTTCGCGGTCGTGCAGCAGGCTCCGGCCGAGCACCCCGAGCTGCGCTCGCACCGGCTCGCCGTCGGCCTCTACGACAGGACGTCGGAGGGACTGGTCCGCACGCACCGGGTCGAGCTCGACGTCGCCGGCGAGCGCACCGAGGTCCCGGAGCTGGTCGGGCGCAAGCAGCCGGACCTGGTGCTGGTGAACGACGACGACCTCGCCTACGCCAAGATCCGGCTGGACGAGAAGTCGCTGCAGACCGTGCTCACCTCCATCTCCTCGTTCGTGGACTCGCTGCCCCGCACCCTGTGCTGGGCGGCGGCGTGGGACATGACCCGCGACGGTGAGATGGCCGCCCGCGACTACCTGCGCCTGGTGCTCGAGGGCGTCGGCAGCGAGAGCGACTCCTCGGTGGTGCGCGCGCTCATCGCCCAGGCCCAGACCTCGGCCAACCTCTACGTCGCCCCGACCTACCGGGACGAGGCGGTGGCCCAGCTCGCGCAGGGCTTCGAGCGGCTGATGCACGAGGCCGCCGCGGGCAGCGACAGCCAGCTGCAGTTCGTCCGCGCGTTCACCGCGACCGCCCGCACCGACGCGCACCTCGACGTCGTCGCCGGGCTCCTCGACGGCTCGTCCTCGCTGGACGGGCTGCAGGTCGACACCGACCTGCGCTGGGCCCTGCTGCACCGTCTGGTCGCCACCGGTCGCGTGGGTGAGGCCGAGATCGCCGCCGAGCTGGAGCGGGACAACACGGCCACCGGTCAGCGGCACGCCACCTCCGCCCGCGCGGCCATCCCGACCGCCCAGGCGAAGGCAGCTGCCTGGGCGTCGGTCGTCGAGAGCGACACCCTGCCGAACGCCCTGCAGACCGCGACGATCGGCGGGTTCTCCGTGCCCGACCAGCGCGAGCTGCTCGAGGCCTACGTCGAGCCGTACTTCTCGGTCATCGAGGACGTCTGGGCGAACCGCACCAACGAGACCGCGCAGAACATCGTCATCGGCTTCTACCCGACGCTGCTGGCCAGCCCGCAGCTGCTGGCCCGCACCGACGAGTGGCTGGCCACCGCGAAGCCGGTCCCGGCGCTGCGCCGGCTGGTGGCCGAGTCCCGCGACGGCGTCGCGCGGGCGCTGCGCGTGCAGGAGCGGGACGCCCAGGAGGGCTGAGGTTCTCGTTCCTCCGAAGGGCCGCCCCGGATTGTCGGGGCGGCCCTTCGGGTGTGTGAGGGGCCGATGGGGGCTGTGGGGACTCGTACGAGTCAGACGCCCGGCTGCCGGCCCTGCTCGGGGACAAAGGCGGCTGTGACGGGGCGGCGTTCGCAGCGTGGGGCAGCTGAGGTTCTCACCAGCGAAACGGCGACCGGCGACGTACGCCCGGCACCCACTCCCGCCGTCACCAGCACCGTTGACCATGCCGGAGCGGCACCGCGGATGAGGCCACGCCCCCCGCGAAAGTGCCGCCGCCCCCGCGGAATTCCACGGGGGCGGCGGCAAAAGACCACGGGGCCGTGATCGTTCCGGCCCGGACGGCCCTACGCGTCGGTGTGCAACGTCCGCGGGTGGCGGGCGTGCTCGCCGAGCATGGCGACGCCGGTGGCGATGCCGCCGGCGAGGTCGCCGCCGGCGAAGGCGGAGATCATCGACGCCGAGGCGAGGGCGCAGGCGCGGTCGTCGAGGCGGTGGGCCAGGCCCGCGCCGGTGACGATCTCGAGCCGGCGGCTGCCGGGGTCGACGGCCACCAGCACGCGGTCGAGCGACTGCTCGAGCTGGTCGTGCAGCGACTGCGCGGCCGCGCGGCTGTCGCCGGACAGCTCGCCGACGTAGACCGAGACGGCGAGGCCGCCGACGGCCTCGGCGTGCCGGATGGCGCGGTCGATCTCGTCGGACTGACCCTGGCTGAAGGCCTCACCAGCGGGCACTGGCCCCACCCTTCGTGCTCGTGCGGGAGGCCGCGGCGGCGCCCGCCCCTGCCTGCTCGGTGACCGGCGCGGTGCCGGCCGGCGCGGACGCGCCGGGGCCGTTGAACCACACCGGCGCGGCGAACCACGACAGGCCCGGCCGGTAGCGCGGGCCGCGCGCCGACGAGGGCGCGTAGACCAGCAGTGCGGCCAGCAGGAAGATCCCCAGCGGGATCAGGATGTAGAGCCCGACGGTCTGGAAGACCGAGAGGCCCGGGCCGGGGTCGTCGCCGTTGTCGCGGTTGAGCGCCGACACCGCCGCCGAGGCCGGCGAGGCCAGCACGGCGGTGAGCGGCACGGCGAGCGCGAGCGCGGCGGAGCGCAGGACGGTTCGCGACTTCACGAAGCCAACGCTACCGGTAGCCCAGCAGCGCTTCTCACCTCACCCCGCCCCGACGAGCCCCCGCGGGCAGCCGGTCAGCTGCCCGACACCGTGGCCGCGAGCGAGCGCACCCGGGCGCTGAGCGCCAGGTCCTCGAGCAGCACCGGACGGCCCTCGCCGTCGGTCAGCGGCATCCGCCAGTTCGGGTACTCCTCGTCGGTGCCCGGCTGGTTCTGCGTCCGCCGGTCGCCGACGGCGTCGGGCAGCGCGACGCCGAGCAGCCGGCACGGCGTCTGGCGCAGCAGCCGGTGCAGGGCCTCGACGGTCTCGCGCTCGTCGGCATCCGGGCGCAGCAGCCCGCGCTCGCGCAGCAGGTCCATCCAGGCCGCGCGGTCGGCCTCGTCCACCGCCCGCTCCTCCTCCACCGAGCGGGTGAGCAGGCCGAGCTCGTGGCGCAGCCGGATGTGCTCGCCGGCCAGGTAGCCGGCGGTCGGGGGAAGGTCGTGCGTGGTCACCGTGCCCAGGCACAGCTCGCGCCAGCGCTCCGGCGGCAGCGGCTCGCCCTGCGCGTCCTTCTCGAACCAGAGGATCGAGGTGCCGAGGATGCCGCGCTCGCCGAGGTAGTCGCGCACCCACGGCTCGACGACGCCGAGGTCCTCGCCCACCACCAGCGCGCCGGCCCGGTGCGCCTCCAGCGCGAGGATGCCCACCAGCGCCTCGTGGTCGTAGCGGACGTAGGTGCCGGCGTCGGCGGCCTGGCCCTGCGGCACCCACCACAGCCGGAACAGCCCGAGCACGTGGTCCACCCGCACCCCGCCGGCGTGCCGCAGGATCCCGCGCAGCATGTCCCGGTAGGGCGCGTAGCCGACCTCGGCCAGGGTGTCCGGTCGCCACGGCGGCTGGCTCCAGTCCTGGCCCTGCTGGTTGAAGGCGTCCGGCGGCGCACCGACGTTGACCCCCTGCGCCAGCACGTGCTGCAGCGCCCACGTGTCCGCGCCCTCCGGGTGCACGCCGACGGCGAGGTCGTGCAGCACGCCGAGCGGCATCCCGGCCTCGCGGGCGACGCGTTGCGTGCCGGCCAGCTGCTCGTCCAGGACCCACTGCAGCCAGCGGTGGAAGTCGACCCGGTCGGCCAGCTCCTCCCGCGCCGCGGCGACCGCCGCCGACTGCGGGTCCCGCAGCTCCACCGGCCAGCTCTGCCAGGGCAGCCCGTGCACCTCGGCCAGGGCGCACCAGGTGGCGAAGTCGGTCAGCCCCTGCCCCTCGCGCGCGCAGAAGGCGCGGTAGGCCGACTCGCGGGCCGGCGTGCGCGGGACGGCGTGCACCAGAGCCAGCGCCGCGCGCTTGTCGGCCCAGACGACGTCGCGGTCCAGCAGCTCGCCGGCGGCATCGTCCCGGCGGCGGCGCTCGGCCAGCCGCTCCACCTCGGCGCGCTCGGGCGCGGCCAGGTAGGCCGTCTCCGGCACCTCCTCCACCCGGATGTAGAGCGGGCTGGGGAACCGGCGGGTGGCCGGCAGGTAGGGCGAGGGCTCCACCGGGCTGATCGGGTCGCCGGAGTGCAGCGGGTTGACCAGCACGAACCCGGCACCCAGCTCGCGCCCGCTCCAGCCGGCCAGGTCGGCCAGGTCGGCCAGGTCCCCGAAGCCCCACGAGCGGCGCGAGCGCACCGAGTAGAGCTGCACCATCCAGCCCCAGGCCCGGTGACCGTGCAGCCGCTCGGGCAGCCCGAGGTAGCGCGGGGTGACGACCAGGGTGGCGGTGGCCGACCCGCTGGGCGAGCGGGCGTGCAGCGTGTGCCAACCCAGCGGCAGGTCCGGCGGCAGCTGGAAGGTCGCCTCGCCGACCAGCCGACCGTCCACCGTGCGCGGCTCCACCCACACGTCCAGCTGCACGACGTCGTAGCGCTCGCCGCCGTCCTCGAGCTGCACGTGCAGCTGCACCGGCTCGCCGTGCTCGACGTGCACGCGCACCGACGGCGCCCAGCCGCCGCGCGCCACCACCGTGGCCGGCAGCATGCGCCGCCAGGCGTCGTCGCGACGCTTGACGGCAGCCGCACGGGCGGCCTGCGGGGTGGAGGCGTCGACGCCGAGCGCGGACAGGACCGCGCGCACCGTGCCTTCGGGCACGACGACGTGCTGCCCCTGCCAGTCCCAGTACTCCGTCGCGACGCCGTAGGAGGTGGCCAGCTCGACCAGTTCGGGGCTCAGCCGCTCAGGACCCGGTGGTTCGGGCGAGCCGGCCTCTGGCTGCGGCTGCCCCGCCACGCCCTGCTGGTCCACGTCAGGTCCTCCTGCCGGTCGGCCACCTCGTGTCCGCGGGTCTACCCCCACCCGCGTCCCCGCGCCCGCACGCGCCGGAGATCCGATCCTTTCATCACGGGCACCGCTGGCCGCCAGCACGAACCGCCCCGAAGGTCGGGACGGGTCCTGCTCACCAGCAGTCCGGCCGGGGCTGCGCCCACGGCGCGGCCGCCTCCAGCTGGGCCGCGAGCTCGAGCAGCTGCCACTCCCCCGCCGGCGCCCCGGCGAGCATCACGCCGACCGGCAGCCCGTCGGCGGTCCAGTGCAGCGGCAGCGACACCGCCGGCCGCCCGGTCACGTTCCAGATCGAGGTGAAGGGCGTGAACCGCTTCTGCGCCTCGAAGTCGGCGGCCGGGTCCTGCTCGTCCAGCAGGGCGCCGACCGGGGCGGGCAGGTCGGCGAGGGTGGGCGTGAGCACGACGTCGACGTCGACGTAGGCGGCCGCGGTGGCCCGGGTGGCCGCCTGCATGGCACCCAGGGCGAGCGCGTAGTCGGTGCCGCTGGTGGTCCGGCCGCGCTCGCGCAGCCAGCGGGTGAGCGGCATGAGCAGCTCCTCGCGCTCGGGCTGCACCGGGGTGAGCGTGGCGAGCACCGACCAGACGGTCTCGAAGGTGGGGACCACCTCGGGCCCGAACGGTGGCTCGACGTCGACCACCTCGTGCCCCAGGCCGGCCAGCAGGGCGCTGGCGGCGTCGTAGGCCGCGACGACGTCGTGGTGCAGCACGGTCTCGGCCACCACCGGGGTGCGGAACCGCCCGACCCGCAGCCGACCCGGGTCGCGCCCGACGTGCGCGAGGAAGCTGCCACCCGGCGGCGGTGGCGCGGGCGGGTAGGGGTCGCCGGGCCAGGAGCCGGTCAGGACGTCGAGCAGCGCGGCGGCGTCGGCCACCGTGCGCGCCAGCGGGCCGCCGGTGGACAGGCCGCTGACGTCGCCCAGCAGCGGACCGGGGCTGACCCGGCCGCGGGTCGGCTTGAGCCCGACCAGACCGCACACGCTGGCCGGGATCCGGATCGAGCCCCCGCCGTCGGAGCCCTGCGCCACCGGCACGATCCCGGCGGCCACCGCCGCCCCCGCCCCGCCGCTGGAGCCCCCCGCCGAGCGGGACAGGTCCCACGGCGTGCGCGCCGGCGGCGCGACCCGGTTCTCGGTATAGCAGGGGAGCCCGAACTCCGGCGTGTTCGTCTTGCCGACGCTGGCCAGCCCGGCGCCGCGCAGCAGCCGGACCACGCCGTCGTCGGCCGCGGGCACCCAGCCGGCGTAGGCGGCCGAGCCCAGCGAGCAGGGCACGCCGGCCACCAGGTTGAGGTCCTTGACCGCCGTGGGCACGCCGTGCAGCGGCGCGAGCTCGGCCAGCGTCCCGGCCCGGCTCGCCGCCACGACGGCGTCCTCCGCCGCCCGCGCCTCGGCCAGCGCCTTCTCCGGGGTGAGCACCACGAACGCACCCACCTGCGGCCCCAGCCGCTCGGCGCGATCGAGGGCGTGCTGCGTGAGGTCCACCGGGGAGACCTCGCCGGCGCGCACCGCGGCGGCCTGCTCCAGGGCGGTGAGGTCGTGCAGCTCGGTCATGGGGGGAACCTATGCCGGGGTCGGCCGGGAGGACGCGCTTCCGACCCCCGCCGCTGCGCGCTGCGGCTGGCAGGTGGATCACCGGCGGTCCGCCGTTGCGTCTGACGAATCGACACCTATAGGTGACGATCCCTCGGACGTCGAGCAGGGTGAACCCGCAAGGTCTGAGGAACTGTGATCACCAGCGCCGTTGACCGTGGCGACGCACACCGCACCGTGAGGAAGACTGGCGGCGGGCCGAAGCCGCGCCCTCCATCCCACTGTCGCCACAGCACCCCCGGGGGCATCCTGGGAGCGTGGCGGCGCTGGCGCTCCTCATCACCTACGTGGCGCTCTGCCTGCTGCCCTTCATCGCCGACCTCATCGCCGCCGGGGTGCGCGCCCTGGCCCGCCCGCTCGTCCGCCGCACCCGCCTGGCCAGGGCGCGCCGCCGGGCTCGCCGCGCGGTCGCGACCGATCCCTGCCCCACCTGCGGCAACCCGGCGCCGATCGAGCGGATCAGCGCCGACCTGCGCCGGCTGGCCATCGAGATCGAGTACCTGCACGCCGCCCCGGTGCCGGCGCGCTACTCGCGGCTGCTGGCCGCCTCGATCGCCTACGACGACGTGCTGCTGGCCGCCTGCCGGGCCCTGGACGTCCCGGTGGCGGCCCAACGCGGTCCCCTGCCCCCGGTGGATCGGCTCGAGGCCGAGGCCCACCTGGCCGGTGCCGGGCTGCGCTGGTAGCCCCGCCAGGGCCAGCCCAGCTCAGGCGGTGGCGGGGGCGTCCTCCAGCTCCTCCGCGCCGAAGGCCGCCAGGTAGGGCGCCCAGTGCGGGTCCGACCGACCGGTGCCGAGGATCCGCCACGCGGCGCCGGTGGGCTGGACCGCGGGCTGGCGCAGGCGCCACCCGAGCTCGGCGAGCAGCCGGTCGCCCTTCACGTGGTTGCAGCGATGGCACGCGGCCACCACGTTGTCCCAGGCGTGCCGTCCGCCCCGGCTGCGCGGCACCACGTGGTCGATGGTGGCCGCCGCGGAGCCGCAGTAGGCGCACCGGCCGGCGTCGCGGGCGAAGATCGCGCGCCGGGTCAGGGGGGCCGCGGACCGGTAGGGGACGCGGACGAACCGCAGGAGCCGCACCACGCTGGGCACGTCGAGGGCGGCGGTGGCCGAGTGCACCACGGCGCCGGCGTCCTCCAGCGTGACCGCCTTGTGGGCGAGGACGAGCACGAGGGCGCGCCGCTGGGGCACGACGCACAGCGGCTCGTACGTCGCGTTGAGGACCAGGGCGTGGGCCATCCGGGGCCTCCTCGCGGCCGGCCCGGCGCGTGGCTCGCGCCGGGTCCATGCCTGTGCAGTGTCGCCCGAGCGGGCGCCCCTCCGCCACCACGTTGCGCACGCAGGTCTCTGCGGCCGGTTTCCGTAGGGTTGGACCGTGACCGCCGAGACCACACCCGACGTGCCCGTCACCGCTGCCCCTCGCTTCGAGGCCGGCTATCCCGAGGCGCCCCGGCTCGACGTCGTCGACGTCCTGCACGGCCGCGAGGTGCCCGATCCCTACCGCTGGCTCGAGGACGTCGACGACCAGCGCACGAAGGAGTGGTCGGCGGCGCAGGACGTGCTCTGCCGCGAGCACCTGGACGCCCTGCCCGGGCGCGAGCAGCTCCGCTCCCGGCTGCGCCAGCTGCTGGGCGCCGGCGTGGTCTCCGCCCCCGCGTGGCGGGGCGAGCGGCAGTTCTTCGTCCGCCGCACCGCCGAGCAGGAGCACGCGGTGCTGCTCACCGTGGACCCCGACGGCACCGAGCGCGTGCTCGTCGACCCCACGGCCATCGACCCCTCCGGCGCCACCACGCTGGACTCCTGGCAGCCCAGCAAGGAAGGCCACCTGCTCGCCTACCAGCTGTCCGAGGGCGGCACCGAGGAGTCGGTGCTGCGGGTGATGGACGTGACCACCGGTGAGCTGGTGGACGGTCCGATCGACCGCGCCCGCTACTCCCCCGTCGCCTGGCTGCCCGGCGGCGAGGCGTTCTACTACGTCCGCCGGCTCGACCCCTCGCTCGTCCCCGCCGGCGAGGCGCAGTACCACCGCCGGGTCTGGCTGCACCGGCTCGGCACCGACCCCGCCGGCGACATCGAGATCCTCGGCGAGGGCTTGGAGAAGACGAACTACTACGGCGCGTCGGTGTCGATGGACGGTCGGTGGCTGGTGCTGTCCGCCGCAGCCGGCACCGCACCGCGCAACGACCTGTGGCTGGCCGACCTGCAGGCCTCCTCGCCCGAGGCGCCCGCGCTGCGGGTGGTGCAGGAGGGCGTCGACGCGCAGACCTCGGTGCAGGTGGGTCGCGACGGGCGGGTCTACGTCTTCACCGACCGCGACGCCCCCCGCGGCCGGCTCTGCGTGACGACTCCGGACGACCCGTCGTACGAGACCTGGACCGACCTGATCGCGCAGGATCCCGAGGCGGTGCTGGAGGACTACGCCATCCTCGACGGCCCGCAGCTGGGCGACGCCCCGGTGCTGCTGTGCGGCTGGACCCGGCACGCGGTGAGCGAGCTGACCGTCCACGAGCTGCGCAGCGGCGCGCGGCGCGGCGAGGTCGCGCTGCCTGGCCTGGGTTCGATGGGTGGCGTGCACGCCCGGCCCGAGGGCGGCCACGAGGCCTGGTTCGGCTACACCGACGAGACCACCCCGTCGTCCGTCTACCGCTACGACGCGCTGTCGGAGACGACGTCGCTGTGGGCGTCGGCCCCGGGCACGGTGCAGGTGCCCGCGGTGCACACCCAGCAGGTCACCTTCACCTCCGCGGACGGCACCGAGGTCCGCATGCTCGTGGTCAGCCCGACCGCGGCGCCGGACCGGCCGCGCCCGACGATCCTCTACGGCTACGGCGGTTTCGGCGTGCCGATGACGCCGGGCTACTCCGCCGGCGTCCTCACCTGGGTGGAGGCCGGCGGCATCTACGCGATCGCCAACCTGCGCGGCGGCTCGGAGGAGGGCGAGGACTGGCACCGCGCCGGGATGCGCGAGCGCAAGCAGAACGTCTTCGACGACTTCCACGCCGCCGCCGAGCATCTGGTCGCGCAGGGCTGGACCACCCCCGGGCAGCTGTCGATCAGCGGCGGCTCCAACGGCGGGCTGCTGGTCGGCGCGGCGCTCACCCAGCGGCCGGACCTCTACGCCGCCGTCGTCTGCTCGGCACCGCTGCTGGACATGGTGCGCTACGAGCAGTTCGGGCTGGGGGCCACCTGGAACGACGAGTACGGCACCGCGCAGGACCCGGAGGAGCTGGGCTGGCTGCTGTCCTACTCCCCCTACCACCACGTCCGCGCCGGCGTCTCCTACCCGGCCGCGCTGTTCACCATCTTCGACGGCGACACCCGGGTGGACCCTCTGCACGGGCGCAAGATGGCCGCCGCGCTGCAGCACGCGACGACGTCGGGGCGCCCGGTTCTGGTGCGCCGCGAGGCCGAGGTCGGCCACGGCGGCCGGGCCCTCTCCCGCAGCGTCGACCTCTCGGTGGACACGCTCTCGTTCGCCGCCGCCTGGACCGGCCTGGCGCTGGACCTGCAGCGGGAGGACGGCGCGACGGAGGGAGCCGGCGCGTGAGCCTGCCGCTCTCCGTCACCACCGCGCTGCACGCGGCGCTCGCCGGAGCGGCAGGCACGCCCTCGCCGTCCCCGTCACCCACCTTCGGCGGCGGCGAGCCCACGCCCTGCCGGCCGGACGACCCCACCCTGTGCGGCTTCGTCTTCCGCATCACCGGCAACCAGAGCGTGGCCCGCAGCTCGGACTGGCTGGTGGCCAAGCCGCTCACCGCGATCGGCATCGTCCTGCTGGCGCTGGTGATCCGCGCGCTGCTGCACCGCACCATCGACCGGGTCGTCCTCGGCGCCGCCGAGGGCACCGTCCCCGGCGTGCTCGCCCGCGGGCGGGCCTCCTCGCTGCTGGACGCCAGCCCGCTGCTGTCCGAACGGCGCACCCAGCGGGCCAAGACGATGGGATCGGTGCTCAAGAGCATCACCACCGGCATCGTCTTCTTCGTCGCGCTGCTCATGGTGCTCGGGCAGTTCGAGATCAACCTCGGCCCGCTGGTCGCCAGCGCCGGCGTCGTCGGCGTGGCGCTCGGCTTCGGCGCCCAGACCCTGGTCAAGGACTTCCTGTCCGGGATCTTCATGATCCTCGAGGACCAGTACGGCGTCGGCGACGTCGTCGACCTCGGCGAGGCCAGCGGCACGGTGGAGGCGGTCGGCCTGCGCGTGACCCGGATCCGGTCCGTGGACGGCACGGTCTGGTACGTCCGCAACGGCGAGGTCATGCGCGTGGGCAACAAGAGCCAGGGCTGGGCGCGCGCCGTCATCGACGTCGGCGTCGCCTACGGCAGCGACGTCTCCCACGTGCGCGACGTCCTCGCCCGCACCGCCCACGAGCTGGTGCAGGACCCCGACTTCGCCGACCTCGTGCTCGAGGAGCCGGAGGTCTGGGGTGTCGAGGCCCTCACCGCCGACTCCGTCGTGGTCCGCGTGGTCGTCAAGACCCAGCCGCTGCAGCAGTGGGCCGTGTCCCGGGCGCTGCGCGAGCGCATCAAGGCCGCCCTGGACGCCGAGGGCATCGAGATCCCCTTCGCCCAGCGCGCGGTCTGGGTCCGCAACGAGACCCGGGACGAGAACGGCCTGTCCGACGAGCAGACGGCGGCCGCGGCCGGAGGGGCGTAGGCGACCGCGGCCCCGGGGTGCACGACCCGCTCGCGCGGGGCACGGTGGAGGCATGGCTGAGCAGCAGCACGCGCAGGAGCAGGCGCACCAGCACGGCAAGCTCTGCCTGGTGACCGGCGCCACCGGCTACATCGGCGGCCGGCTGGTGCCCGAGCTGCTGGAGGCCGGCTACCGGGTGCGGGTGCTGGCCCGCCACCCCAGCAAGCTGCGCGACGTCTCCTGGGCGCTCGCGGTCGAGGTGGTGCAGGCCGACGCCAGCGACCCGCAGCAGCTGTCCGCGGCGCTGCAGGGCGTCGACGTCGCCTACTACCTCATCCACTCCCTCGGCATGGAGAGCGGGGACTTCGAGGACGAGGACCGCCGCACCGCCCGGATCTTCGCCCGGGAGGCGCGGCGCGCCCACGTCGGCCGGCTGGTCTACCTCGGCGGGCTGCTGCCCGAGGGCGAGGAGATGAGCAAGCACCTGCGCTCGCGGGCCGAGGTGGGCGAGATCCTGCTCGACTCCGACGTCCCCACCACCGTGCTGCGCGCGGCGGTCATCATCGGCTCGGGCTCGGCGTCGTTCGAGATGCTGCGCTACCTCACCGAGCGGCTGCCGGCGATGATCACTCCCAAGTGGGTGAAGAGCCGCATCCAGCCGATCGCGACCCGCGACGTGCTGCGCTACCTGGTCGGATCGGCGCAGATGCCGCCGGAGGTCAGCCGCGCCTTCGACATCGGCGGCCCGGACGTGCTCACCTACGAGGACATGATGCAGCGCTACGCGCACATCGCCGGGCTGCCCCGGCGGGTGATCGTGCCGGTGCCGCTGCTCACCCCGCGCCTGTCCAGCCACTGGATCAACGTGGTCACCCCGGTGCCGGCCAGCCTGGCCAAGCCGCTGGTGCAGTCGCTGCGCAACACCGTGGTGTGCCGCGAGCACGACATC
>JBQCHF010000120.1:0-4493 GCA_051954955.1 Motilibacteraceae bacterium | reverse complement strand
CACGCCCCACAGGCCGTTGTTGAGGCGTTGCTTGCGGGCGACCAGGGCGACCTCGCCGGTGGCGTTGAGCCATTCGTCGGCCACGGCCTTCCAGGTGAGGGTGTGCTCGGTCTCGTCGGTGACGCAGGCCCCGGCGGGCTGACAGTCCGAGGCGAAGCGGCGCGAGGCGCCGGGGACGGTGCGCAGCAGCGCGAAGACGTCGGCCAGGGTCGAGCCCGGGGGCATCGGCTGACCGGTGAACGGATTGCACACCTGGCCGGTCGGCGGCAGGTCGGTGCCGGGGTCGTTCCCGGTGGGGCTGCCCGACGGCGACCCCGACGGCGAGCCCGACGCCGACGCGCTGCCGGAGGGGCTGCCCGACGCGGACCCGGAGGGGCTGCCCGACGGCGACCCGGTCGGCGCCCCCGATCCCGTGGGCGACCCCGACGCCGACCCGGTGGGCGACCCGGTCGGCGACGCCGTGCCGGAGGGGGCGGAGCTGGGTGAGGGGCTGCCGCCGGGCCCGATCGCCACGGTGCAGTCCGCCCCGGTGCCGGACGCCTGGCTAGCCACCCGATCGGTCGCCCAGCGGAAGCTGCAGCTGATCTTCTCCGGCAGCTGGAGCTGCACGACGCCGAGCAGCACGGCCACCACCAGGATGACCAGGCCCACGACCTGCAGCACGTGCTCGCCGCGCTCGTCCTCCAGTCGGCCAGCCGATCGAGCCGGGCGGGCCACCCGGCCCGCCCCCACCGCGCTCAGGGAGCGCCGGCGCCGGTGGGACCGGGTTCGGGACGAGCGGTGACCCTCCGAGGACGGCGCTGGCATGGGCGCGACGCTAGGGCGGTGGCCCCGCGCCGGGGTGGGCCCCCGGACCCGTTGTGCGGGCCCAAGCGCACGTGCTCCCGCGAGCGGGGTCAGCGGTGCGGACGGAACAGGCCCAGGAGCTCCCCGACGTCGTGGCCGGCCTCGGCTGGGTGCCGGAACGGCCGGTCCGGGTGGATGACATAGGTGTTGCGCCGGCCCTCGCGCTGCTTGGTGACGTAGCCGGCGTCCTCGAGGTCGTGGACGATCGACTGCGCCGCACGCTCGGTGATGCCGGCCCGCTCGGCCAGGTCACGCAGCCGCGCCTCGGGGTTGCGGGCGATGAGCAGCAGCACCCGGCCGTGGTTGGTCAGCAGGGTCCAGCCGCGAGCCCCAGAGGCGCCGGCCTCGGCGGGCCGCGTCGCCTCGAGGTCGTCCCCCGCCCCGTCGGCCTCGGTCATGCGCCCATCCTGCCCGACTCCTGCGCCCGCATCCTGAGATCACCCCGCGCTCAAGTAGTCCGGAATCAGATTTCCGGTATTGTTGTGCCCATGACCTCGCTCCGGCTCGTCCGCGCCGCTCTGTCCGCCGCCGCCCTGGCGGCCCTGGTCGCCCTGGTGGCGGTCCTGCGCGACGCCGACCGAGCCATGACCGCGAGCCTGGGCCGGCTGTCCCTCGGCCCGTTCGGCAGTGCCGACGTCGGCGTCCGCCTCACGCCCGCCGCCGCGCTGCTGCTGGTGCTGGTCACCGGGCTGGGTGCGGTCGTGTCCACCTACTGCGTGCGCAACCTCGCCGGCCAGCACCGGGTCGGCCGGTTCGCGGCGCTGGAGCTGGGCGCCGTCGCCGCCCTCTCGCTGGCGGTCACCGCCACCAGCCTCCCGCTGCTCGCCGCCGGCTGGACCCTGGGTGGCCTCGGCGTCGGCGCCCTGGTCGCCCACGCCGGCAGCAGCACCGCGCGCGCCGCCTCGCGCCTGGTCCGCGCCCGGCTGCTCGCCGGCGACGCCCTGCTCTGGGTCGCCGTCGGCCTGCTCGGCTGGCGGCTGGGCACCCTGGACCTCGCCGCCCTCCCCGCTGCCGTGCCCACCGCCCCCGGCTGGCTGGTCGGCGTGGCCGCGCTGCTCGTCGTCGGCGCCGGGATCGTCCGCAGCGCCCTGGTCCCGGCGCACCGGTGGCTGCCGGAGACCGCCGAGGCACCCTCCCCGGTCAGCGCGCTGCTGCACGCCGGCCTGGTGAACGGGGTCGGCGTGCTGTCGCTGGCCGTCTGGCCGCTGCTGCAGGCCGCGCCGGTCGCCCGTGGCGTCCTGCTGCTGGCCGGCGCCTCCACCGCCCTGCTCGGCACCGCCCAGATGCGGGTCCGCCCCGACGTCAAGGGTCGGCTCGCCGCCTCCACCTCGGCTCAGATGGGCTACCTCGGCGTGCAGGCCGCGCTCGGCCTGCCCGCTCCGGTGCTCACCCACGTCGTGGGCCACGGGCTGTGGAAGGCCTCGGCGTTCCTCGGCGCCGGCGGCGCGGTGGACCGGGTCCGCCGCGGCGCCCACCCGGTGGCCCGGCCCACCGCCGGCCGGGTCGGCGTCGTCGCCGCTGCCTCCGTCGCCCTGGTGGCCGTCGGCGCGACCGTGCCCGGCCCGTGGGGCCACGTCCTCGGCCGCGGCCCGGCCGAGCTGGTGCCGCTCGTGGTCGCCGCACTGGCCGCCGGCGCTGCGCTGCTCGCGGCCCGCACCCCGGTGCGCGCGCTCGTCGTCGTGGTCTCGGTGCTCGCCTACCTGCTCGGCATCCGCACCGCGGTCGCCCTCGAGCCCTCGCTGGCGCCCTCGGCCGCGTGGGGCGAGCCCGGCGCGCTGCCGCTCACCCTCGTGGTCGCCGCCCTCTTCGCGGTCGGCGCGCTGGCCTGGTGGGCCGACCGGCAGCTGGCCGCCGGTCGCTGGCCGGCGCTGGCCGCCCGGGTCGCGCGCACCTCGCTGCCGCCCACCCGGACTGCCGACCTGCTCGCCTCGCGGCCCTCGGTCGCCGCAGTTCAGCCCGCCGCCGATGCCGCGTCCGTCGAGCGCGTCCGCGGCCAGGCCGTGACCGCCGCCGACGTCGTCGGCCCGACCTTCCCGCTGGCCGCGTTCGTGGCCAGCAACCCGCTGGCCGGGTTGGAGAACCTGCCGTTCCGCGACGCGCTCGCGGTGGCCGCCCGCACCTGGGGCAGCGCCCCCGGCCCCGACGCCGCCCTGCTGCGCGCCGCCCTGGCCGACGGCCGGATCAGCACCGCCGACCTCGACCGCAGCGCCAACGCGCTCGACCTTCTCGAGGCCGGCCCGGTGCACGTCGGTGGCCGCGAGCTGCCCCGCGTCGACGTCGTCCGGGCGCTGCTGCTCTGCGACCCCGCCTCGGAGTCGCTGCTGGCCGACGTCGCCCGGCTCGGTGTCACCCCGCCGGCCGCCGACCCGCGCACCCCGCTCGAGGCGCTGGCCGCCACCGGCCGCACCGGTGCCCGGCTCGACCTGCGGGCCCGTTCGGCCGTCTCGGCGCTGAGCGCCCGGGTCTTCGGCGACCCGGTCTGGCCCGCCCCCGCCGCCCTCTGGTCCGGCCTGCAGGCCGAGGCCGACGGGCTCGACCAGGCGCTCGGCGTCCGTGGCGCCGGTGCCGCTGTGCGGGCCCTGCCGGCCGACCCGGCCACCGCCGTCGCCGCCCTGCTGGACCGGCTCGCCGTCCCCGACGCCGACCGCGTCGGCCTGCTCTCCCGGCTGCTCGCCCGCGAGCCCGGCTGGGCCGCGCACGTCGCCTGGCGGGCCCGGCAGGGCGTGCAGGGCGGCGACGTCCTCGAGCTGATCGCGGCCCGCCTGGCCGTCGAGGTGCTGGTGGCGCAGGCGCACGGGCCGCGGCTGCTCGGTGTCCCCACCGTCAGCTGGGCGGACCTGCAGGCCGTCCCGTCGGCGGCAGCGGCCCGCCCGCTCGCGGACGCCTGCGCGGCGCTCGAGCTGGACCCCGCCGCGCTCGACCCGGCGTCGCTGGCCGCCCTGCAGGCGCTGCGCGAGGACCTCGACGACGTCACCCTCGGCCAGGTCCGGCTGCGGGTGCTCGAGGAGGCCTTCCGCCGTCCGCTGCTCACCGCGCTCGCCCAGCGGGCCCGCGGCCTGGCCGCCGAGCCGGCCTCCGCGCTCGAGCACCCGGCCACCACGGTGGCCGAGGGCGGCCCGGACGCCCAGCTGGTCACCTGCATCGACGTCCGCTCCGAGCGGCTGCGCCGCCACCTCGAGGCGCTCGGCCCGTGGGAGACCCTCGGCGCTGCCGGCTTCTTCGGGCTGGCCCTGCACCACGTCGGCCCGGCGGCCTCCGGTGGCGACCGCTGCCCGGCGCTGCTGCGCCCGGCCCGCACGGTGGCCGCCGTCGGCCAGGCCGAGCCCGAGGGCCCGGCGCACGCGGTGGAGGCGCGCCCGTTCGCGCCGTTCGCGCTGGCCGAGGCCGCCGGCTGGATCACCGGCCCGCTGGCCGCGCTGCGCACCGTGGCGCCGCGGGTGGAGCCGGCCACCGGACCGGACAGCGCCCCGCTCGAGATCTTCAGCGGCGCCGGCTTCCCGGTGCACGAGGCCGTCGACGCCGCCGAGGGCCTGCTGCGCAGCGCCGGCCTGCTCCAGCCCGCCCCGGTGGTCGTGCTGGCCGGCCACGGCGGCGCGGCCGCGAACAACCCGCACGTGGCCGCCTACGACTGCGGCGCCTGCGGCGGC
>JBQCHF010000119.1:0-9730 GCA_051954955.1 Motilibacteraceae bacterium | reverse complement strand
TTTCGAGACCGGTCTCTTGTTCTAGGCCGTATACGCGAATGTCCTGATCACCTACCTGTTGCTGTTGGGGTCAGACGGCGACGGCGAGCAGCCAGCGGCACGATGGCCGAGCGCGACCGGCGCCTACCGGAACGCCGCCACCACCCACACCAGCACCGGCGCCACGACGAGCGCGGGCAGCAGGTCGGCGGCGGGCACCTGGCGGATCCGCAGCAGCCGCAGGGCGACGCCGACCAGGACCAGGCCGCCGGTGGCGGAGAGCGCGGCCACGTGCGCCTCGGGCAGCACGTCGCCGAGGGCGACGCCGAGCAGAGTGAGCGCGCCCTGGATGACGGCCACGGCCAGCGCCGAGGCCGCGACGCCCCACCCGAGCGAGGCGGCGAAGGCGATCGAGGCGAAGCCGTCGAGCGTGGCCTTGAGCGCGAGCTGGTCGATGCCGCGGCCGAGGCCGTCCGAGAGCGAGCCGAGGATGGTGAGCGGGCCGACGCAGAAGACCAGCGAGGCGGTGACGAAGCCTTCGACGAAGCGAGCCCGCGCCGGGTTGGCCGGCGCGGCCAGGGTGCCCGGCCCGTCCGAGCGCGGACTGTCGGCGGACGCGCGACGTCCTCCGGTGAGCGCCTGCTGCAGCCACGCGCCGACCCCCTCCAGCCGCGCCTCCAGCCTCAGCAGCGAGCCGACGATCCCGCCGATGAGCAGCGCTCCCAGCGCGATGAGCACCGGGGCGCTGGAGCCGACCTCGTCGGCGAGCGCGGCCGACCGGACGTCGAAGGCCGACAGCGCCGCGATGAGCAGGGTGACCAGGCCCAGGGCGTCGGTGACGACGTCGCGGGTTCGCTCGGGGAGCCGGGAGCCCAGGGCCACCCCGATCGAGGAGCCGACCAGGACGGTCGCCACGTTCAGGGCGGTGCCGGCACCGACGAACACGCTGGTGTCTCCGTTCGTGAACCGACGAGTTCCCCCGTGCTGGTTCCCTTGCGCTGCGAAACGTCGTAGTCTCGCGATCCGGTTGCTCGGAGCACCCTACGGCGAGCAGCCACACCGGCGTGTGCGGGGGAGAGGCCACGCGTCGGGTGCGTGCCGTGGTGCCCGCCGCGAGATCGCGGTCGGGCGTAGAGCTGGAGGGTGGCTGTGGCACGTCCTCTCGTGTCGGTGCGTCCTGCGACGCCCGACGACCTCCCCGAGCTGCTCGCCATGTGGCGCGAGCACCGCGACCTCGGCGTCCGCTACGAGCGGGTCGTGCCCGAGCCGTCCGAGGACGCCGTCCTCGCCGCCCTGCGCAGCTGCCAGTGCCAGGAGCACGCCCGCTTCGTGGTGGCCACCATCGGCGCCGAGGTGGTCGGGATGGCCGTGCTCACCACCGAGCCGTTCGCCGCGCTCTTCGACGCCCCCACCGTGCACCTCAACTACCTGCACGTGCGCGCGGGGCACCGTCGCCGCGGCGTCGGGCACGCGCTGGTGGCGGCGGCCGCCGCGCACGCCGAGGACGTCGGCGCCGAGCACGTCGTCACCGGGGTGCACCCCCGCCTGCGCGAGGCGCAGCGGTTCTACGCCCAGCTCGGCTTCGGCCCCATGGTGGTGCGCCGGGTCGCGCCGGTGAGCGTGCTGCGCCGCCGGGTGGGCCTGGACCGCTCGGCGCAGGGTGCCGACGTCCTGGCCCGCCGCCGGTCGCTGCGCAGCCGGGTCCGCGTGCGCGAGAGCCTGGCCCGGCTGTCCCCAGAGCTCTGAGCGCGCGAGCACCGGCCGGGCGGGCTGTCGGTCAGGGCTCCTAGGATCGGGCCTCGTGACCGACGCCCCCGCCGCTGACCGGCTGCTCCTGCTCGACGGCCACTCGCTGGCCTACCGCGCCTTCTTCGCGCTGCCGGTCGAGAACTTCTCCACCACCACGGGGCAGCCCACCAATGCGGTCTACGGCTTCACCTCCATGCTGATCAACGTCCTGCGGGACGAGAAGCCGACCCACCTCGCGGTCGCCTTCGACGTCTCCCGGCAGACGTTCCGGATGGAGCAGTACGCCGAGTACAAGGCCGGCCGGGCCGAGACCCCCGACGCCTTCCGCGGCCAGGTCAGCCTGGTCAAGGAGGTGCTCGAGGCCCTGAAGGTGCCGGTGGTGGAGGCCGAGGGCTTCGAGGCCGACGACGTCATCGCCACCCTCACCACCCAGGCCGAGGCGGCCGGGATGGACGTGCTCATCTGCACCGGCGACCGCGACGCCTTCCAGCTGGTCCGGCCCCGGGTCACCGTGCTCTACCCGAAGAAGGGCGTCTCGGAGCTGTCCCGGATGACCCCGGAGGCGGTGCAGGAGCGCTACGGCGTCGGGCCGGAGCTCTATCCGGACCTGGCCGCGCTGGTGGGGGAGTCCAGCGACAACCTGCCCGGCGTGCCCGGCGTGGGCCCCAAGACCGCGGCCAAGTGGCTCAACGAGTACGGCGACCTCACCGCGCTGGTCGACCACGTCGACCAGGTCAAGGGAAAGGCGGGGGACTCCTTGCGGGCGCACCTGGCGCAGGTGGTGCTCAACCGGCAGCTCAACCAGCTGGTCCGCGACGTCCACCTTCCGGTGGTGCCCGAGGAGCTCGCGGTGCGCCAGTGGGACCGCGAGCAGGTGCACCAGGTCTTCGACGCGCTCGAGTTCCGGGTGCTCCGCGACCGGCTCTACCAGACCCTGCAGGCCGCCGAGCCCGAGGCCGAGGAGGGCTTCGAGGTGGAGGGCGGCGTCCTCGAGGCCGGTCAGGTGGGGGAGTGGCTGGCTGCGCACGCCCCGGCCGGCTCGCCGGTCGGCGTGCACGTGCGCGGGCACTGGGGCCGCGGCACCGGCGACGTCCACGGCGTGGCGCTGGCCGCCGGCGACGGGCACGTCGCCTACGTCGACGCCACCGCGTGCAGCCCGGAGGACGACGCCGCGCTGGCCGCGTTCCTCGCCGACCCGGACCGGCCCAAGGTGCTGCACGACGCCAAGGGCCCGCTGCTGGCGCTGCAGGCCCGTGGCTGGCCGCTGGCAGGGCTGGCCAGCGACACCGCGCTGGCCGCCTACCTCATCCGCCCCGACCAGCGCTCCTACGACCTGCAGGACCTCGCGCTGCGCCACCTCAAGCGCGAGCTGCGCGCCGAGGGCGACGACTCCGGCCAGCTGTCCTTCGACGGCGCCGACGAGCAGGGCGACATCGACGCCACCCTGGTCCGCGCCCGCGCTGCGCTGGACCTCTCCGACGCGCTGTCGGGGGAGCTGGCCCGCACCGGTGGCACCCAGCTGCTGGCCGACCTCGAGCTGCCGCTGGTCGGCGTGCTCGCGGACATGGAGCGCACCGGCATCGCCGTGGACACCGAGCGGCTCGCGGCGCTGGAGTCCGAGTTCGCCGGGGAGGTGAAGGCGGCCGCGGACGAGGCCTACGCCGTCATCGGCAAGGAGATCAACCTCGGCTCGCCCAAGCAGCTGCAGGTCGTGCTCTTCGACGAGCTGGGCATGCCCAAGACGAAGAAGACCAAGACCGGCTACACCACCGACGCCGACGCGCTGCAGGCGCTCTACGCCAGCACCGAGCACCCGTTCCTGGCCCACCTGCTGCGCCACCGCGACGTCTCCCGGCTGCGCCAGACGGTCACCGGCCTGCTCGAGACGGTCGCCGACGACGGCCGCATCCACACCACGTTCAACCAGACCATCGCGGCCACCGGCCGGCTGTCCTCCACCGACCCGAACCTGCAGAACATCCCGATCCGCACCGAGGAGGGGCGGCAGATCCGCGAGGCCTTCGTCGTCGGCCCACGCTTCGACACCCTGCTCACCGCGGACTACAGCCAGATCGAGATGCGGATCATGGCGCACCTGTCCAGCGACGCCGGCCTGATCGAGGCGTTCCAGTCCGGCGAGGACCTGCACGCGTTCGTGGCCTCGCGGGTGTTCGGCGTCGAGCCGCACGACGTCTCGCCGGCCCAGCGGGCCAAGATCAAGGCGATGTCCTACGGCCTGGCCTACGGCCTGTCCTCCTACGGGCTGTCCCAGCAGCTGGGGATCAGCCGCGAGGAGGCCTCCGGCCTGATGGCCGACTACTTCGACCGGTTCGGCGGGGTGCGCGACTACCTCCGCTCGGTCGTCGACGAGGCCCGCGCCACCGGCTACACCGAGACCATCCTCGGCCGGCGCCGCTACCTGCCCGACCTCACCAGCGACAACCGGCAGCGCCGGGAGATGGCCGAGCGGATGGCGCTCAACGCCCCGATCCAGGGGTCGGCGGCCGACATCATCAAGCTCGCCATGCTGGGCGTGGACCGTGCGCTGCGCGAGGAGGGCCTCGCCTCCCGGATGCTGCTGCAGGTGCACGACGAGCTCGTGCTCGAGGTGGCCCCGGGCGAGGAGGAGGCCGTCGAGGCCCTGGTCCGCCGGGAGATGGGCGGGGCGCAGGAGCTGTCGGTGCCGCTCGATGTCAGCGTGGGGCGCGGCCGCACCTGGCACGAGGCCGGTCACTAGCAGGCTGGTCACGAGCAGGTCGGTCACGTGGTGGGTCGGTCACGTGGTGGGTCAGTCACTGAACTGGACGTGCTCGGATGCGCTGCGTGACAAGCGGTCCGCGTCCGTTCTGAGATCAGGACCGTCCCGATCCAGGACGACCGGCGCCAAGCGGGCGCGAGCGCCGAAGAACTTCCGCAACATTCCCCCGTTCGTTGTTACCTGCTGGTAGACATCGGCGTCACCTCGCAGCCGAGAGGCTGCGGGCGGCTCCGCGTCCACCGGCTGCCCGGTCCCCGGCTGCTGGCGCACGCCCCCACCCGTCTCCGCACGCCCGCCACCGCCAGCACCCTCCACGGGGAGTCCGATGTCCTGCCGTCTCTCAGCGCGCCCGCGCGCGCTCGCGCTCGCGCTGTCCGCCGTGCTCGCCGCCGCTGTCCCGGTGGCGCTGCCGCTGGCCGCCGCACCGGCGTCCGCCGCCGCTGGCCACTTCACCGGCAGTACCCGCAATGGCTCCTACGTCCTGGACGTGCCGGCGAGCTTCAACGGCACCGTCGTGCTCTGGTCGCACGGCTACTCCTTCACCCCCGTCACCGCCGCCGCCGACGCGCCCACCCCGGCCGTGCGCGAGGCCCTCCTGGCTCAGGGCTACGCACTGGCCGGCTCCACCTACGCCCGCGGCGGCGCGGGCTGGGCCGTGGACGAGGGCGTGGCCGCCGGCGTGGAGCTCATCGCGCTGGCCAAGGCCAAGGCCGGGCCCGCGCAGGTCAAGCGGGTCTACGTCTGGGGCGCGAGCCTGGGTGGCCTGATCACCCAGACCCTCGCCGAGCGCTACCCCGGCCTGGTCGACGGTGTGGCGCCGCTGTGCGGGGTGCTCGGCGGCACCGACCTCAACCTCGACCTCGCCCTGGACGCGGCGGTCGCGGTGAAGACCTTCTTCGCGCCGAAGCTCAAGCTCACCGGCTACACCAGCCTCACCGACGCCCAGGCCAACCTCACGCTGGCCACCACGGCGATCACCAAGGCGCTGGCGGTCAACCCGACCGGCACCGCGCCGCGGCTGGTGGCGCTCGCTGCGCTGCTCGGCGCGCCTGCCCAGACCCGCGACTTCGCCGGCAAGACGCTGCCCAGCGCCACGGCCGCCGCGGTCGAGACCATCCAGACCGCGCTCACCTACGGCACGCTCGGCCGCTACGACATCGAGCAGCGGGTGGGCGGCAACCCCTCGACCAACGTGGGCGTGGACTACCGCCGCCGGGTGACCTCCGACGTCGTCGCCCGCTTCACCGCCTTCGGGTTCACCCCCGCGCTGCTGCGCGCCTACGCGCAGACCCTGCAGACCTACGCCCCCCGGGTGCACGCCGATGCCGCTGCCCGCGTCCGGGCCGACCAGCTCGGCAACCCGACCGGCCGCCTGGCCGACCGCACCATCACCATGCACACGCAGTACGACCCGCTGGTGGTCGTGCAGAACGAGCGAGTGTTCGCCGACCGGGTCCGCGCCGCCGGCCGCACCTCGCTGCTGCACCAGGTCTACGTCGTCCCGCCGGCCCACCCCGAGGGCAGCCCGAGCGTGGCCGACGACGGTGCCCCCTACGGCGCGGGCCATTGCAACTTCGCCACCTCCAACTACACCGGCGTGCTGTCCGCGCTCGACGGCTGGGTCCGCACCGGCCGCTACACCGCGCCGCCCACCACCGACGGCCTCGTGCTCTCGCTGCCCGTCCCGGCCTGGCCGGCCCGCTGAGCTGACGTCAGCGCTGCCCGACCTCCGACCTCCGACCTCCCACCCCTGCCCTTCCCTGACTGCAGATTCCCCGAAAGGCCCTGCGATGCGTCGCACCCTCGTGACCGGCGGGTTGCTCGCCGTCTTCGCCGCACTGCTCGCGCAGTTCGGCGGTGCCCTCGGCCTCGAAGAGGTCCGCTCCGCCCTGCTCGGCGCCGCCATCGGCGCTGCCCTCGGCCTGGTCCCCGGGGCCACCGGCTCGGCCGCCCGGGCCGTCGGCTTCGTCGTCGGCGCGGCGCTGGCCTGGGCCGGCTATGCGCTCCGCGCCGGCGTGCTGCCGGACACCGGCGCCGGGCGCGCCGTAGCCGCGTTCCTCGTCATCGCCGTCCTGACCGGCATCAGCGCCGCCTCGCTGGGCTGGGTGCCGCTGTGGGCCGGTTTGCTCGGCGTCGCCGCCATCGCCGGCGCCTACGAGTACGCCTTCGGCATCGACCCGACCGCGTTCACCACCCAGTCCGTCACCGCCGCCACCACCGTGCTGCTCGCCGCCGCTGTCGGCTTCCTCGTCGGCGCGGTGGGCGCGGCCTTCGCCGGCGACGCCGACGAGGTCGTCCCCGCGCTGCCCGGTCCGCGGACCGAGCCCCGCAACGAGGGCCTCGACATCGTCACCCCCACCAGCGCTCCCACCAGCACCGCCCAGATCGCAAGCACGGAGGCCTGAGCCATGCGCCCGAACCCCTCTCGCCGGCGCAAGGTCGTCCTCGCCACCGGCGCCGGCGGCGTCGCCGGACTGCTCGCCCTGGCCGGCCCGCTGTCCGCGGCGGTGGCCCAGAACGGCGGCAGCCCCGTCGTCACCACCAGCCAGACTGTGAAGGTGCAGCTCGACGCGCAGGGCAAGCCCGGCAAGGGCTACCTGTTCACCCAGGTCGAGGCGCACGGCAGCGGCAGGGCCGAGGTGCAGGTGCCGACCTCGACCAGCGGGCTGCGCAACCTCGACGGCTTCGGCGGCGCGAACGTCAAGGACGGCAAGGCGTCCTACTCCTTCAACGTCGACGGCACCACCCAGCAGCGCAGCGTCGCGACCTACACCAAGAGCCTGCCGGTGTCGGTGCAGGTCGACTACACGCTGGACGGCAAGCCGGTCGCGGCCAAGGACCTCGCCGGCCACAGCGGCCTGCTCGGCGTGACCTACCACGTCAAGAACGTCAGTGCGACGCCGACCGAGATCACCTACCAGGACGGCTCGGGCCAGACCGTCACCGAGACCGTCGACGTCGTCACCCCCTACGTCGGCCAGCTGCAGCTGGACCTGCCGGCGTCCTTCGACGACGTGCGCACCACCGACGACCGGGCCGACCAGGCCGGCAACGGTCGCGGCGGCAACCTGCTGGCCTGGACCATGGTGCTGTTCGAGCCCATCGGGCAGGTCGAGCAGACCTTCGGCTTCACCGCCCAGGTGAAGGACGCCGCCCTGCCCGCGGCCCACATCCAGCTGCTGCCGGTGGTGCCCTCGCGTCATCCGGAACTGAAGTTCGGCCAGGACGGCTTCGAGTCCGGCGCCAAGACCGGCCGCGACCTCACCGCCGGCGCCACCCAGATCGACGCCAACCTGCTCAAGCTCCAGGCCGGCGCGAGCAAGCTCCTCGCCGGCCTCTCCCAGCTGCAGGACGGCGCGAACCAGCTGCACGACGGTCTCGCCGCCCAGGCGCTGCCCGGCGCGCAGCAGCTCTCCGTCGGCCTCGGCCAGGCCCGCGCCGGTGCCCAGCAGCTCTCCGACGGCCTGTCGGACGGCATCCCGCAGCTGGTGGCCGGCGCCAAGCAGCTGGCTGCCGGCGGCCACCAGGTCTCGGACGGCGCGCAGCAGCTGTCCGGCGGCCTGGACCAGCTCTCGACCGCGTTCTACAACCCGGGCGAGAAGGATCTGACCAGCGGCAGCCAAGATCTGGCGGCAGGTCTGGCACTGATCTCCGGCGGGCTGGGGGAGTTGGGGGGCGTCTCCGGGCTGCCCGCCGCAGCGTCGGGAGCCTCCGCGCTCAAAAGCGCAGTGGACCAGCTCGTCATCCCCGGCGTCGGCCTACCCGGAGCCATCTGCGATCCCCTCCACCCCACGCTGCTCCCATGCGTCGGCACCATCCTCGGGGGCGTGAGCCAGATCGCGACGAGTGCGAGCACGGACCCCGCGAAGGCCGGCCTCCCGACTGTCAGGAATGGCGTGACAGCCCTGTCTCTCGGCCTCAACGGCAATCCGGATGCCGCGGAGGTCCCGCTGAAGCTTGGGGTGGCCGGCGCCGTGTCGGCAGTGCAGAGCCAGCTGGACGCAGCCAGCAAGAGCGGCGGAAGCATCGACCAGTTGGCCGCGGCCATCAAGGGCAGCGGAGACTGCGGAGTCGTCTGCCAGGCAACGGTGGATTACCTTCTGCTCGGCGCGCCCACAGAGCCTCCGTCGTCCTCGCTGAAGGCGCAGACGGCGGCGGGTGCCTCTGGGTTGTCGGGTGTGCTCGCAGCCATTGGCCCGAAGGCCAGCAGTGACTTGCAGACGCTGAACGGCGCCCTCAATGCCCTCGGCGTTGGACTGGACGGATTCATCGGTGTCCTCAAGACGCAGGTCGTGCCCGGGCTCGCCGGTGTCCAGTCGGGGCTCTTGCAGCTACGCGGCGGCCTGACGAATGCTGACTCGAACGGCGGCAAGAGCGACCCGACATGCAATCCGGCTGTCGCTACGGGCAGGCCCGGTTATTGCGGGTTGAGCGAGGGTCTGGCACAGCTGGTGGCAGGCCTCAGTGATGCTGTGTCCGGTGTTGCCCAGCTCGCACCCGGTGCCGCCTCCGCCTCGGCCGGCGCCGGCGACCTCGCCGAGGGCATCGCCCAGGCCGGTGACGGCGTCGAGCAGCTCAAGGTCGGGGCGCACCAGCTGGCCGACGGCGCGGGGCAGCTGGCCGATGGTCTCACCGGGCAGTTCCTTCCCGGGGTGCAGAAGCTGACCGCAGCCCAGCAGGGCGCGAGCGACCTGGCCGACGGGCTGGTGAAGCTCGACGACGGCGGCAAGCAACTGGCCTCGGGCCTGTCCGACGCGGCCGACGGCTCCACCCAGCTGGCTGACGGGCTGGCGCAGGCCAAGGCCGGCGACCAGCAGATCGTCGACGGTGCCGGGCAGCTCAGCGCGCAGGGCACCAAGGCGCTGGTCGCGGCCGGCCAGGACGCGGCCAAGAGCTACGGCCGGGAGTTCGCGGTCATGCAGGCGCTGAACGAGAAGGGCAAGAACGCCATGCCCTACGGCCAGCCGGTGGGTGTGACCGATGCCCGCGCCGCCTACGACCTGTCCATCGAGCCGGTCGGTCACGTGGGGGCGACCAACAACGCCGCCCGCGGCGGCATCGCGCTGGCCGTGCTCGCCGCCGGCGCCCTGCTGGCAAGCGGCCTCCGCCGGGTCGTGCGTTAACAGAATCCCCGTTGTGGGCGGAGGGTCGTGGCCGAAGAGGGGCGAAGCCTGGGGCCACACCAGGCCCCGGGGGGGGGGGGGGGGGGGGTGCCCTGGGGGGGGGGGCGGACCCGCGGGGGGG
>JBQCHF010000118.1:0-17287 GCA_051954955.1 Motilibacteraceae bacterium | reverse complement strand
GACGGACTTCAGGCGCGCGGCCATGTCGAGGGTGGCCAGCCCGCGGATCTCGATCAGCGCGCCGTCGGTGCGGGCGTGCCGGCGGAACGAGAGCCCGCACAGGTCCCGCAGTCGCGACGGGTTCGCCGTGGGCCGCTCGGCCGGTGCCGGGCCGAGGTCCTCACGCAGCCGCCCGGCGAAGCCCACCAGGCCCTGCGGGGACTCCTGGTGGCACAGCCCGACCAGCACCTGCTCGGACACCTCCAGCGCCTCACGGCTGGCCCCGTCGTAGGTGGACAGGGACTTCAGGATGATCCCGATCCGGTGCGCCTGCTCGACCGACACGAACCCGGCCGCCATCCCTGCCGCCCGCGGGCACGCAGCCGGCTCGGGGTCGCTCAACGAGCGCGCGGCGGAGGCCGCGTGCAGCGCCCGGGCCTGGTGCAGCAGCACCTTCGCCCGGGGCATGTCCATCCGCAGCGCCTGCGCCAGCCAGTCCTCGGTCTTGCGCACCCCGGAGATCCCCTGGGCCACACCCCGCCGTTCGCACTCGTGCAGCAGGCACAGCAGCACCAGCATCAGCTGGTTGAGCACCGTCCCGACCAGGTGCAGCATCGCGACCAGCTCGTTCGGCTTCGCCTCCGAGAAATCCACTCGCCCCGCGCCAGGAGCCACCACGGCCTCGACAGAGTCGGCGATGTGCAGCAGCTCGACCGCCAGCGGGGTAGACCCCACGCCCTCGCGGTCGAACCTGCTCTCCATGCACGAAAGTCTACTCGCACACCAGTTCGAAGAACAGCACTGTCCACAGGAAAAGCGCGGCGTAGCAACGACTTCTCGAAGACCCAGGTTGGAGTGAGGGTGACCCTGGTTCACATAGAAGGACCCAGGGTCACCCTCACCCCGACCACCACCGACGACCGGGTGCCAGACCCGCCTCGCGCGCAGCGCTTTCCGTCAACAGCGCCGTTGCCCCCTGGGGAATCAGGCGTCTCACCCCACGCAGAACTCGTTCCCCTCCGGGTCCTGCAGGACGACGTAGTAGTCCGGGTCCTCCGGGTCGTCGTCCCGTTCCCGCCGCAGCACCCTCGCCCCCAGCGCCACGACCTCCTCGACCTTCGCGTCCACCAGCGCCACCCGCTCCTCCAGGGAGAGCGACGGGTCCCTGCGGGTCGGATAGACGTCCAGGTGCAGCCGGTTCTTGCCCGCCTTGCCCTCCGGCACCTGCTGGAACCAGATCGGTGGGCGCAGCCCCTCGGGATCGAACAGCCGGTCCTCGAACGCCGCTCGCTCGCCGAGTCGGCGGCGGTAGTGCTCGTACCAGGGTGCGTCCGCTGGGGCGGGCGGCACCGATGGCCAGCCGAGCACCCTCCCCCAGAACCAGGCGAGCAGGGCCGGGTCGTTGGCATCGATCGTCAGCTGCCAGAACAAGAACCCGCTCACACCCGCTGCACCACCTGGATCGGGTGCCCCTCCGGATCGGCCGCCCAGCCGACGAGCAGGCTGTCCAGGAACAGGTAGGGCTCGACCAGCGGGGCGGCGCCGGCCTCGAGCAGGGTTCTGTAGGCAGCGCGAGTGTCGTCGCACCAGAGGATGACCGCGGCGCGAGACGGGTCGCGGTTCGTCGGCAGCCCGTGGTCCTCGCGCGTGGCGTCGTGGCCCGCCAGGCCGAGCCGGAACCCATCGAGCACGACGTCGACGTGCTTCGGTGCGCCCTCGGCCGGCGTGCGGAACGCCTCCGAGAACCCCAACCGGCGGTAGAACGCTGCTGTCCCCTCGACGTCGGCACAGAACAGCACGACCTGCGGCTCGTGGAACATCACGACCCCTCCACACGAGTCGGAAGCGCGGCCCGGGCACCGTCACGCGGAGCCGGGGTCAGCCGCACCGTCGCCGGCTCGCCCTCCTCCAGGCCCTCCGCGCGGCGCACGACGGCGCGCAGGGGCAGGACGTAGCCACCGTCCTTGGGCCACAGCGACGTCTCCCACTCGCTGTCGCCCAGCCGGACGCGCACCGGGACCATGCCCCAGCCGTAGCTGATCTCCTCGGCGACGTCGCGGAGCAGGACGCACTCAGGCTCGGGCACGGTGAGGAAGTAGTAGGGCGCCGGACCGCGCCACTGCCAGACCTCCGCGGTGAAGGTGATCACGTCCACCGGGGCACCTTCCCGCCCGGAGGTCACCTCTGCAAGAGGCCCGCGGCCTCCACCGCCCAGTACGTCAGCACCGTGGTCGCACCGGCCCGGCGGATGCCCGTCAGCGTCTCGAGGATCATGCGCTCGCGGTCGATCCAGCCGTTGGCGGCCGCGGCCTCGACCATCGAGTACTCGCCGGACACCTGGTAGGCCGCCACCGGCACGTCGACGGCGTCGGCCACCCGGCGGACGACGTCGAGGTAGGCCATGGCCGGCTTCACCATCACCATGTCGGCGCCCTCGGCGATGTCCAGCTCGACCTCGCGCATCGCCTCGGACAGGTTGGCCGGGTCCTGCTGGTAGGCCCGGCGATCGCCCTGCAGCGAGGACTCGACGGCGTCGCGGAACGGCCCGAAGAAGGCCGAGGCGTACTTGGCGGAGTAGGCGAGGATCGACACGTCCTGGTGGCCGGCGCCGTCCAGCGCCTCGCGGATGACGGCCACCTGGCCGTCCATCATGCCGCTGGGGCCGACCATGTGGACGCCGGCGTCGGCCTGCACCCGGGCCATCTCGGCGTAGCGCTCGAGGCTGGCGTCGTTGTCCACCGAGCCGTCGGCCGCGAGCACCCCGCAGTGGCCGTGGTCGGTGAACTCGTCCAGGCACAGGTCGCTCATGACGACCGTTGAGTCGCCGACCTCCTGCACCACCGCGCGGATCGCCTGCTGCAGGATCCCGTCGGGGTCGGTGCCGCACGACCCGACCGCGTCCTTGGTCTGCGGGATCGCGAACAGCATGAGCCCGCCGACGCCGGCCTCCACCGCCTCCACCGACGCCTTGCGCAGCGAGTCGAGCGTGTGCTGCACGACGCCCGGCATCGACGTCACCGGCACCGGCGAGGTCGCGCCTTCGCGGACGAACACCGGCAGCACCAGGTCGGCCGGCGACAGCCGGGTCTCGGCCACCAGCCGGCGCACTGCGGCGGTGCGCCGCAGCCGCCGCGGTCGGTCGATCGGACGCAGGTGCTCCGGCAGCGGCACAGCCAACTCCTACAGACGGTCGGATCTAAGAGATCAGGTGGCCTTGCGCCGGGCCGCCCCGCGCCGCTGCGACGGCCGCAGCACCGGGGTGCCCGCCTCCACCGCGGCCAGGCGCAGCGCGTTGCCGTACTCGGCCAGGGCCGAGACCAGCTCGGCCACCGACGGCGTGCGGGCCAGCACGTCCACCCGCAGCCCGTGCTCCTCCGCCGTCTTGGCCGTCTGCGGCCCGATGCAGGCGATGACGGTGGAGGCGTGCGGCTTGCCGGCGATGCCGACCAGGTTGCGCACGGTGGAGCTGGAGGTGAACAGCACCGCGTCGAAGCCGCCGCCCTTGATCGCCTCGCGCACCGGCGCCGGCGGCGGGGCCGCCCGCACGGTGCGGTAGGCGGTGACGTCGTCGACCTCCCAGCCGAGCTCGACCAGGCCCGCCACCAGGGTCTCGGTGGCGATGTCGGCGCGCGGCAGGAAGACGCGGTCGATCGGGTCGTAGCTGGCGTCGTAGGCCGGCCAGTCCTCCAGCAGCCCGCGGGCGGACTGCTCGCCGGAGGGCACCAGGTCCGGGTTGATGCCCCAGGCCCGCAGGTCGGCCGCGGTCTGCTCGCCGACGGCGGCCACCTTGATGCCGGCGAAGGCCCGGGCGTCGAGGCCGAACTCCTCGAACTTCTCCTTGACCGCCTTGACCGCGTTGCGCGAGGTGAAGGCGATCCACTCGTAGCGGCCGGTGACCAGCCCCTTGACCGCGCGCTCCATCTGCTGCGGGGTGCGCGGCGGCTCCACCGCGATGGTCGGCACCTCCTCGGCCACCGCGCCGTGAGCGACCAGCTGCGCGGACAGCGCGCCGGCCTGCTCCTTGGTGCGCGGCACCAGCACCCGCCAGCCGAACAGCGGCTTGGTCTCGAACCAGGACAGCTTGTCCCGGTGGGCCACGGTGTGGCCGACCACGGTGAGGAACGGCGGCTCGATGCCGGTCGACTTCAGCGCCTTGGGCAGCTCGCCGAGCGTGGTGTCCACCGTGTGCTGGGCCGTCGTCGTGCCCGAGCGGGTGATCGCCACCGGCGTGCCCTCGGGGCGACCGGCGGCCACCAGCGAGGCGGCCACCTCGAGGATCCGCTCGGCGCCGCCGAGCACCACGAGGGTGGTGTCGTCGCCGGCATGCCGGGCCCAGTCCACGTCGGTCTCGTGCGCGGTGAGCACGTGGACGGAGCGGGCGGTCGAGTCGGTCAACGGGATGCCAGCGTAGGCCGGCACCGCGGTGACCGAGGAGACGCCGGGCACGATCTCGAACGGCACGCCGGCCTTGGACAGCGCCAGCGCCTCCTCGGTGAGGCCGTTGAAGGTGCCGGGGTCGCCGTCCATCAGCCGGACCACGAGCCCGCCGGAGCGGGCGGCCTGCTGGACGAGCTTGGCGCGGGCGGCGTGCGCCAGCGGGCGGCCGTCCTCGTCGCAGACGGTGCCCTGGAGCACCTCGACGTCGGGGCGGCAGCGGGTGAGCACCCGGTCGCCCATGACGCGGTCGAGGATGACCACGTCGGCGGCGGCCAGCAGCTCCACCGCACGGACGGTGAGCAGGCCGGGGTCGCCGGGCCCGGTGCCGACGAAGGCCACGTGCCCGCCACCCATCGAGCTCGGGGAGGTCGGCGTGGTGGAGCGGGAAGCAGCACGGGTCACGGGACGCGCACCCCCATGAGGTCGGAGACGCCCGCGCTGAGCAGGTCGGCGGCGAGCCGCCGGCCGATGCCCTCGGGGTCGTCGAGTGGTCCAGTGGTGGACAGCCGGACGCTGCGCTCGCCGTCGATTCCGGCGACGACGGCGCGCAGATGGAGCTGGTGGTGCTGGTGGTGCTGGTGGTGCTGGTGGTGCTGGTGCTGGTCGGACCCCTGCTCGCCCTCGACGACGTCGGCGTACGCGCCCACCGGGGCGGAGCAGCCGGCCTCGAGGACGGCGAGCAGGGTGCGCTCGGCGGTGACGGCGGCCCGGGTCGTCGGGTCGTCGAGCACCGCGAGCAGGTCGAGCAGGTCCGCGTCGGTGGCGCGGCACTCGACGGCGAGCGCCCCCTGGCCGGGTGCGGGCAGCACCTGGCGGGGGTCGAGCACCTCGGTCACCTCGGAGAGGCGGCCGAGCCGGGCGAGCCCGGCCCGCGCGAGGACGACGGCGTCGAGCTCGCCGTCGGAGACCTTGCGCAGCCGGGTGTCGACGTTGCCCCGCACCGGGACGACGTCGAGGTCGAGGGAGAGCTCTGCGGCCAGGGCGCGCAGCTGCGCCACCCGGCGCGGCGCCCCGGTGCCGATCCGCGCACCGGGCGGGAGCTCGGAGAGGGTGAGCCCGTCGCGGGCCACCAGGACGTCGCGCGGGTCCTCGCGCCGGGGCACCGCGGCCAGCGAGATCGCGTCCGGCGCGGCGGTGGGCAGGTCCTTGAGCGAGTGCACGGCGAGGTCCACCTCGCCGGCGACCAGGGCGTCGCGCAGCGCGCTGACGAACACGCCGGTGCCGCCGATCTGCGCCAGCGGGGCGGTGCTGACGTCGCCGTGGGTGACGACCTCGACCAGCTCCACGGCGCGCCCGGTGGCCGCGGTGAGCGCCTGCGCCACCCAGCCGGACTGGGTGGTGGCGAGAGCGCTGCGGCGGGTGCCCAGGCGCAGGGCGCGGCTCACGCTCCGGACACCTCCCCGCCCCCGCCTGCTGCCGGCCCCTTCGCCGGATCATCCGGCCGGGTCGTTCCCCGCGCAACCTCCGACGAACCGTCGGACACCTGGTCATCGGTACTGCCGGTCACCGCCTCGACGGTGCGCGGGTCCAGGTCGAAGAGTTCGCGCAGCGCCTCGGCGTAGGCCTGGCCGCCGGGCTCGCCGGCCAGCTCCTTGACCCGCACGGTGGGCGAGTGCAGCAGCTTGTCCACCACCCGGCGCACGGTCTGGGCCACCTCGGCGCGGCTGCGCTCGTCCAGCTCCACCCGACCGGCCAGGCGCACCAGCTCGGCGTCGACGACCTCGGCGGCCATGGAGCGCAGGGCGACCACGGTGGGCGCCACGCTGGAGGCGCGCAGCCAGCCCAGGAACGCGGCCACCTCGTCGGCCACGATGCCGCGCACCCGGTCCACGTCCTCGGCGCCGGAGCCGGCCAGCACCGCGGCCAGCGACTCGAGGTCGACGACGGAGACGTCGTCCAGGGTGTGGGCGGCGTGGTCGACGTCGCGGGGCAGCGCGAGGTCGAGCACGGCCTGCGGGCCGCGGCCGGCGGCCCGGCGGGCGTCGCGGGAGACGGTGAGGGCGTCCAGGCCCAGCACGGTGCCGATGGCGCCGGTGGCGGTGACCACGACGTCGGCGACCGCGAGCTCGGGCTCGAGGCGGTCCAGCGGCTCGCCCCGGCCCTGCACGCTGTCGGCCAGCCGCAGGGCGCGCTCCAGGGTGCGGTTGACGACCACGATCTCGCCGGCGCCGCGGCGGCGCAGGGTGGCCGCGGCCAGCGCGGCCATCGAGCCGGCCCCGATCACCAGGGCGCTGCGCCCGGCCAGCGGGCCGATCACCTGCTCGGCCTGGTCCAGCCCCACGGTGACCAGCGACTGGCCGGCGCGGTCGATCGCGGTCTCGCTGTGGGCCCGCTTGCCCACCCGCAGCGCGTGCTGCAGCAGCTCGTTGAGCACCCGGCCGGCCGCGCCCACCTCCTGCGCGCTGCGCAGGGCGAGCTTGACCTGGCCGAGGATCTGCCCCTCCCCGACCACCATCGAGTCCAGCCCGCAGGCCACCGAGAACAGGTGGTGCACCGCGCGGTCGTCGTAGTGGACGTAGAGGTGCGGGGTGAGCACGTCGATGTCCACACCCGTGGCGCGGGCCAGCCGCTCGGCCACCCCGGCCACCCCGCCGTGGAACTTGTCCACCTCGGCGTAGACCTCGACCCGGTTGCAGGTGGAGAGCACGACCGCCTCGGCCACGTGCGCCGCGTTGGCCACGTCGGCGGCGAGCTTGGCGGCGACCTCGGGGGCGAGGGCGGCGCGCTCGAGCACGGCGACCGGCGCGGTCCGGTGGGACAGGCCCACGACGAGGACGCTCATCGGACGCTCATCCCTGCGCCTGCCGCGACATCCGGCGCGGGGCCAGCTCGTCCGGCCGGTGCTGGCCGGCCTGCTGACCCGGCTGCTCGGTGGACTTGCGCTGCTCGTGGAAGGCGAGGATCTGCAGCTCGATGGAGAGGTCGACCTTGCGGACGTCGACGTCGGCGGGCACCGCGAGCACGACCGGGGCGGAGTTGAGGATGCTGCGCACCCCCGCCTCCACCATCCGGTCGCACACCTCCTGCGCGGCCGAGGCCGGGGTGGCGATGACACCGATGCACGGCAGGGCGTCGGCCAGCACGCTCTCCAGCTCGTCGACGTGCCGCACCCGCACGCCCGCGACGTCCTGGCCGGTGACCCGGGCGTCGCTGTCCAGCAGCGCGTGCACCTGGAAGCCGCGGCTGGCGAACCCGCCGTAGTTCGCGAGCGCGTGGCCGAGGTTGCCGACGCCGACGATGACGACCGGCCAGTCCTGGGTGAGGCCGAGCTCGCGAGAGACCTGGTAGACGAGGTAGTCGACGTCGTAGCCGACGCCGCGCGTGCCGTAGGAGCCGAGGTAGGACAGGTCCTTGCGCAGCTTGGCCGAGCCGACCCCGGCGGCGGTGGCGAGCTCGTCGGAGGAGACCGTGTCCACACCGCTGTCGGCCAGGGAGCGCAGCGCGCGCAGGTAGAGCGGGAGGCGGGCCACGGTGGCCTCGGGGATCTCGCGGGCCCGACCGTTCCGGCCGCCCCGGTCGGCCGACCGGAGGGACGTCGGCCGCCTCGATCCGGCCGCGCCCGCGTCGGCACCGGCGCCGGTCGCGGCTTCGATGCCGGTCTCGACCCCGGGGTCCTCACGACGTCCGGTCACGGTGCTCCTGTGTCACGCGCCGGGCAGCTGCCCGGTGCTTGCGTGCGGAACTGACTCAGGCTTGAGCGTTGAGTGCTGCAACTCTTGCCGGTGCAACCGTGTGGGGGTCCCCGCGCCTCCCACCGACCGGCAGGGGCGAGGTTACGACCTTGTGAACGACTGCACAAAGTCGAGCCCCGGCACTGTGACGCAGGCCTCATCCGACGCTGCTCAGGTCCGGTCCCCGTCCGGAGGTCGAACGGTCTCCGACGGGCCCGTCAGCCGCCGAGCGCGGCGCGCAGGCGACGCTCGTCCACCCGCCAGTAGTCGTGCGGGACGCCGTCGACGAGGGTGACCGGAATCTTCTCCCAATAGGCGTCGTAGAGCTCGGGGTCGTCCAGGATCGAACGCTCCTGGACGCTCGCGCCGAGCTCGTCGGCCACCCGCAGCACGACCTCGCGGGCCTGCTCGCACAGGTGGCAGCCGGGCTTGCCGACCAGCGTCACGACGTGGCCGGTCCCGACGTCGGCGGCTGTCGCGCGCGGCTCGGAGCCGCGTCGCAGGAACCCCATCGCCACCTCCGCCCGGCCGGCTCCGCGTCGCTGCGGCGCGCTCTCGCGATGGTCCCACACGCAGGCCGAGCCGTCGGCGCCGCTGCACCCGATCGAGGGACACGGCCTCAAGGGCCCGGCGGGGAGCCCCGACGTTCTCCTCAGGTCCGGCCACCGCCGACCGACGCCGCTCCCGCAGGAGGCCCGCCGTGCTCGCCGCCGTGCTCGACCAGGCCGTCGACACCCACCGGCCGGCGCACGCGCCGCATCGCACCCTGGCCTCGCGCCGCCGGGCCACGCTGGTCGCCCTGGTGACCGCCGTGCTCACGGCGCTGGCCGTGGCCGGCCCGGTCCGCCCGGCGGCCGCCCAGGGACCGGGGACGGCCACGATCCTGGCGCAGGTGAACGCCAGCCGGGCCGCGGCCGGCCTGCGGCCGCTCGCGCTCGCCTCCGACCTGTCCTCGGTGGCCTACGCGTGGTCGCGGCACCTGGCCTCGACCAGCGTCCTGGGGCACAACCCGAACCTGACCAGGCAGGTGGACGACTGGCAGGTGGTGGGCGAGAACGTCGGCTACGGCCCGACGGTCACCGACGTCGAGAGCGCCTTCATGAACAGCCCCCGGCACCGAGCCAACATCCTCGAGCCGCGCTACACGCAGATCGGCCTGGGCGTGGTGGTGGACGCCGGGGGCACCAGCTGGATCACCCAGGTCTTCCGCACGCCGATGTCCACCGCGACCGCCGCGGCCACGACGTCGACGGAGCAGGCGACCCGCCAGACGACGCAGCAGCCGGCGAGGACGACGCAGAGGACGACCAGCCCGACGGCCGGCGCGACCAGCAAGGCCTCGGCCAAGGCACCGGCCACAACGACCCGGCGCCCGGGCACCCCGGCGCCGGCCGCCGCCTCGCCGTCGGCCAGCAGCTCGACACCGGCCGCGGCGCCCTCGCCCGCCCCGAGCAGCACCACCGACCCCGGACAGGTGCTCGCCCAGCGCCTGGCCGCCGCGGCCGCGGCCCGCCCCGACGCCGCGGCGGACCCGATCGACGCCGCGCTGGGTTGGGCCGCGGCCATGGACGCCCTGGCCGGCTGACGCCGTCGAGAGCGCCCGCCCCGCACCCGGCCGCGCGCGGCTCCGCGAGCGCCCACGGGGACGCCCTAGAGTCGGTCCCATGCCGCGCTACCGACGCAGCAGCCGCCCGACGAGCCGCCACGTCCTGGCCGGCAGCGCCTCGGCCGCCGCCGCCGAGGTGGAGGCCTCCCTCGCGGTCAGCCCCGACCCGCGCGCCGGCGCGTTCTTCGACGTCGACAACACCGTGGTCCAGGGCGCGTCGATCTTCCACCTGGCCCGCGGCCTCTACGCCCGCGACTTCTTCACCGCCGGCGACATCGCGCGCTTCGCCTGGCAGCAGGCCAAGTTCCGGCTGGTGGGGGCCGAGGATCTCGAGCACATGGCAGAGGCGCAGGAGACCGCGCTGGCCTTCATCAAGGGCCGCCGGGTCGAGGAGCTCAGCCGGATCGGTGAGGAGGTCTTCGACGAGGTCATCGCGGACAAGATCTGGCCCGGCACCCGGGCGCTGGCCCAGATGCACCTCGACGCCGGGCAGCGGGTGTGGCTGGTCACCGCCACCCCGGTGGAGGTCGCCACCGTCATCGCCCGCCGGCTGGGGCTCACCGGTGCGCTGGGCACTGTCGCCGAGTCGGTGGACGGCGTCTACACCGGCCGGCTGGTCGGGCAGCCGTTGCACGGCGAGGCCAAGGCGCAGGCGGTGCGGGCGCTGGCCCGGCGCGAGGGCCTGGAGCTGGAGCGCTGCTCGGCCTACAGCGACTCGGCCAACGACATCCCGATGCTGGCGCTGGTGGGCCATCCGTGCGCGATCAACCCCGACGGCACCCTGGCCACCTACGCGCGGGCCAACGGCTGGCGGATCCGCGACTACCGCACCGGGCGCAAGGCGGCCCGGGTGGGCGTGCCGGCGGCGGCGGGGGTGGGGGCCGCCACCGGCGCCGCGCTGGCGGTCGTCGCCGCCCGCCGACGTCGCGGCTGAGCCCTCGCCGCGACTCCGAGCGCCCGGACCGGCGCCGAGGATGAGCCCGAAGGCGTTCTCCGGAAACCCTTGACCGCCCGGCCTCTGATGGGTTGTCCTGTTCCCTCCGCGTTACCCATCGGTAACCCATCGGCCCGCTCGCATGCCCCGAACCTCGCAGGGGAACGCCAGCACCGAACGGGCGCACCGGCGCAGGACGCAGGGGACGCAGGACTGCCCTCGGGGCCACCGAGGACGAGCGATCCAGCCGGCTGGTGCCGGCGCGGGCACGAGGAGGTGCGCGTGGTGCCACCCGTCCGCCCCTCGCGGGCCGGGCTCGCGCTGCTGGCCGCCCTCGTCCAGGACGCCCGCCGCGGGCTGGCGCCCGCACTGGCCCCCGTCACCCTCACCGTCACCGCCCCCCTCACCGTCGTCGGGCACACCGGCCGGCTGGCCAGCACCGCCTCGGCGACCACCGCCGGCGAGGGCGGTGGGGTGGCCGGTGGCGGGGTGGCCGCCGGCGGCTGGACGCCCAGCGGGGACGCCGAGCGCGACCGCATCGCCGCGCTGGTCGACCTGGCCCGGGGCGGGGACACCGAGGCCTTCGCCGCCATCTACGACGCCTACGTCGACCAGGTCTACCGCTACCTCTACTACCGCTGCTCCTCGCACGCGCTGGCCGAGGACCTCACCAGCGAGACCTTCCTGCGCGCCCTGCGCCGGATCGACAGCTTCACCTGGCAGGGCAAGGACATCGGCGCCTGGCTGGTCACCATCGCGCGCAACCTGGTGGCCGACCACGTGAAGTCCTCCCGGTTCCGGCTCGAGGTCAGCACCGCCGACATGCTCGACGCCGACCGCGCCGACGAAGGCATCGAGGAGGCCGTCGTCACCCGGTTGCAGAACGCGGCACTGGTCGACGCCGTGCGCCGGCTCAAGCCTGAGCAGCAGGAGTGCATCGTGCTGCGCTTCCTGCAAGGCCTGTCGGTGGCCGAGACGGCGCTGGCCATGGGCCGCAGCGAGGGCGCGATCAAGCAGCTGCAGCTGCGGGCCGTGCGGGCCCTGGCCAAGCTGGTGGACGCGCCGTGAGCATCGACCCCGGCAGCCCCGTGACCTATCCGGCGTCGGCTCGTTCCCAAGGCGTGAGCGGACCGGCGAGCGAGCGGGGGGTGGCGCCGCGTGCTGCGTGACCGCCTGTCCGCCCTGCCCGGGCGCCGGCGAGAGGCCGACGCCTTCGCCGCGCTGCTGGAGGAGGGGCCGCGCGGGTCGGCTGGCCGCGCTGGCGGCCCCGAGCTGCGCGAGCTGAGCACGCTCGCCATCGCGCTGGTGCCCACCCAGGTCGCCCCCTCGCCGCAGTTCCGCGCCGCGCTGCGCGAGCGGCTGCTCGCCGAGACGGTGCCCGCTCCCACCGTCGAGAGCCGCGGCCGGGCCGGCACCGCGGACGTCCGCCGGCGACCGGTGCGGCGCGGCCGACGCCGCCTGGTCGCCGGCACCGCCGCCGGCCTGCTCGCGGTGGGCGTCGGCGGGGCCTGGGCCAGCACCGGCGCGCTGCCGGGCGACCCGCTCTACCCGGTCAAGCGCGGCTTGGAGCAGGTGCAGCTGGACCTGGCCACCAGCGACGCCGGGCGCGGCCAGCGCCACCTCGCTCAGGCCGACCACCGGCTGGCCGAGATCGAGGCACTGCTGGCCGGCGAGCGGGCCGACGACCCGGCCACCGCCGGGCAGGTCGTCGACGGCCTCACCGAGCTGCGCGCGGCCGACGCGGCCGGGGGCCGGCTGCTGCTGGCCGACTTCGACCGCACCGGGGACCCGGATGACCTGCGGGTGCTGCAGCAGGCGCTGGTGGACCAGCGCGAGCGGCTGCGCGACCTCGAGCCCCGGCTCCCCGCCACGTCCGGCCCCGCCTACGACGCGCTGCTGCGCCAGCTCGGCGACACCACCAGCGGCCTGCTGCAGCGGCTCGACCGCTGCGCCGCGGCCTGCCAGGGTCAGGCCGCCGACCTCTCCCAGACCCTGTCCAAGGGGCTGGCCGCCAGCGGCCTGCTGACCGTCGGTCCCGACGGCACCCTCCGGCCGGCGGGGGCGGCAGGTCCGGCCGGCACGACGTCGGGCACCTCGGCCGCTGCCGGGGCTCCGCTGGCCGGTCCGGCAGCGCTCCCGGTCCCCACCGCGCTGCCCACGCTGGGCAGCGGCGGCGCAGCACCCCTCCCGTCGCCCACGAGCAGCGGCTCCGGTAGCGGAGGCGGTGGCGTCGGCGCGATCGGGGGCACCGTGGGCGGCACCGTCTCCGGCGTCACCGGCGCCGTGGGCGGCGCCCTGGACCGCACGGTCGGCGGCACCCTCGGCAGCACGGTCGGCGGCACGCTGAGCGGCGCCGGCAGCACGGTCGGCAGCACGGTCGGCGGCACGGTCGGCGGCACGGTGGACAGCACCGTGGGTGGGGTGACCAGCACGGTCGGGGGCCTGCTCGGCTCGACGTCGTCGCCGTCCCCCAGCCCCACCGCCAGCAGCACCACGAGCAGCATCACGAGCACTGCTCCGAGCCCGACCCCGACGTCCTCGTCCGCAACCGCGAGCGCCTCGGCGAGCCCGGCACCCTCCCCCTCGCCGACCTGCCTGGTCGTGCTCGGGGTCCAGATCTGCTCCTGATCACCTGCCCCGCCCGCACCCTCCCCATGATCGTGAGGGGTTGATGGCGCTATCTCGCCATCAACCCTTCACGATCACCGGAGGGGAGCTCAGAAGAAGACCGAGCGGCGCTGCATGAGCAGCTTGTAGAGGGTGTGCTGGATGGTCTCGCGCACCTGGTCGGTGAGGTTGAAGACGAGCATCGGGTCGTCGGCGGCGGCCGGGCCGTGCTGGGCGGTCTCGATCGGCTCGCCGAACTCGATCATCCACTTGCTCGGGAGCGGGACCAGGCCGAGCGGGCCCAGCAGCGGGAAGGTGGGGGTGACCGGCACGTAGGGCAGGCCGAGCAGCCGGGCCAGGGTGCCGAGGTTGCCGATGATCGGGTAGATCTCCTCGGACCCGACGATCGAGCAGGGGATGATCGGCGCGCCGGTGCGCAGGGCCGCCGCCACGAAGCCGCCGCGGCCGAAGCGCTGCAGCTTGTACCGCTCGCGGAACGGCTTGCCGATGCCCTTGAAGCCCTCCGGCCAGACCCCGACCAGCTCGCCGCCGCTCAGCAGCCGCTCGGCGTCCTCGGTGCAGGCGAGGGTGGCGCCGCCCTTGCGGGCGATCTCGCCGACGAAGGGGAGGGTGAAGACCAGGTCGGCGCCCAGCATCCGCAGCGCGCGACGGGCCGGGTGGTGGTCCAGCAGCGCCAGCTGGGTCATCACCGAGTCGACCGCCACCGTGCCGGCGTGGTTGGCCACCACCAGCCCGGCGCCCTCGGCCGGCACGTTGGCCATGCCAGCGGTCTCCACCCGGAACCAGGAGGAGTAGAGCGGCCGGGCCAGCGCGAGGAGCACGGTGTCGGTGAGCTCGCGGTCGAAGCCGAACTCGTCCACCGCATAGTCGCCGGTGAGCCGGCGGCGCAGGAAGGCGAGAGCCTGGGCGGCCTTGCGCTCCCAGTCGGCCACCTCGCGGGCGTCGGCGGTGCCTGCCGGCGGCGCCTGCGCGGCGAGCGCCTCCCCCGCCGCCCGCGCCTGCTCGAGCAGCTCGGCGCGCTCCTCGGCGTCCACGGGGGCGCGCCGGTCGCGGGCGGTCGACCCGGGGGCTCGCCGCCGCGGTGCCGGCTGCTCCGGCTGCTCCGGCTGCTCCGGCTGTTCGGCGTGCTTGCGGGCGGAACCGCTCCGGGGGGCGTCCTGCTCGGCGGCCTCGAGCAGCGGGGTGGTGCGGCGTCGACGACGCTCGCGCTCGCCGCCGGCGCGGGCGGCGCCTCGGGCCACGGCGTCCGCGGCCGGACCGGGCTTGCCACCGGGACCCTGCGGCCCCTGCTCCGGCTCGGGGGGCTCGGTCGCGTCCGGGCCCTGCGCCGGCGACGTGCGGGCGGATCGGCCGCGGCGCGCGCGCCCGTCGTCGAGCGGGATCACCCGGGCGTCAGGCACGTCCGACCACCTCCAGCGGCAGGCGCAGGGCGCGGCGGACCGCGGCCTCCGCGGCCGCCACCGGCTGGGGCGAGAGCGGGCCGCCGAGGCCGCGGGCAGCCACGAAGTCGTCGAAGGCCGCCGGGGTGGAGTAGCGCGGCTGGTACCCGATCCGCTCGCGCAGGCGGGTGCAGTCCAGCCCGCGCCCGTGGCTGAGGAAGCGCATCTGCTCCGGGGAGAAGTCGGCCAGGCCGGCCCGGCGGAACAGCTGTCCCACGGGGCCGCCGAGCTCGGCGGGCACCGGCAGGGCCACCCTCCCGGCCCGGCGCACCGCCTGGGAGAGCAGGAGGACGCCCGGGCCGGCCACGTTGTAGGTGCCCGGGTGGTCCTCCACGGTGGCTCGGCGCAGGACCTCCATGCCGTCGTCCTCGTGGACGAACTGCAGGCGGGCGTCGAAGCCGAGCGGGGTCGGCACCACCGGCAGGGAGAAGTAGGCCGTCATCGCGGTCTCGACCCGCGGGCCGATGAAGTTGGCGAACCGGAGCATGGTGACGTCGACGTCCGGCCGGCGCCGGGCGAATCCGCGGACGTAGCCCTCGACCTCGACCGAGTCCTTGGCGAAGCCGGCCCGGGGCAGCGCCCGCGGCTCCATCCCCTCGGTGAACATGGCCGGGTCCTTGGCCGAGGAGCCGTAGACGGTGGAGGAGGACTTCACCACCAGCTTGCGCACGCTGGGCGCCTTCTGGCACGCAGCGAGCAGCTGCATCGTGCCGATGACGTTGATCTCCTTCATCGACGTCCTCCCGCCGGCCACCAGTGGCGTCGCGATGACGCTCATGTGCACGACGGTGTCGACCTCGGCCTGGGCGATGACCTTGGCGATGATCGGGTTGCGGATGTCGGCGCGGACGAACTCGGTGCGCCCGAGGTCCTCCGCCGGCGGGACGACGTCGACGCCGATGACCCGGTCGATGCCCGGGTCGGCCTGCAGGAGCCGGGCGAAGCGGCCGCCGAGGTAGCGCGAGACACCGGTGACCATGACGACGCGGCTCGCTGGTGCGACCACCTCGGGCACCTCCCTCGGCTCGAGTCCTCCGACGGCGATGTTACCCGCCGGTAGCAGCGGGTGCGGCGAACGCGCGAGGCCCCGCCGAACGCCACGTCGGGGGGCCTCGCCCTGCTGCTCGACCTACTTCTTGTTGCGCCGCTGCACGCGGGTGCGCTTGAGCAGCTTGCGGTGCTTCTTCTTGGCCATGCGCTTGCGGCGCTTCTTGATGACCGAACCCACGAGGTACCCCTTGCTGGACGTAGGTCGCGCGTGGCGCGACGCCTCTCATGCAGTCGACGGTGGTGCAACGGCTGCTGCTGCCGACGGTGTGCGGCGCGGCAGCGCTGCACGAGGGCCCCGCGCACCGTCGGCGCACGGAGTCAGGGGGTCAGCCTACCGCTGTCGGTGGCAGCAGCCCGATCCCGCCCGCGGCGGGACGCGATCGGACCCGGTCGGACTCGTTCGGAACCGTCGGGCCCGGCCCAGAACCGGCCCAGAACCGGCCCAACCGGCCCAGACTGGCTCAGCGACGGTTCAGCGACGGTTCAGCGTCGACTCAGGCGGTGTCGACGTCGACGTAGGCCGCGGCGAGGTAGTCCTGCACCGCCTGCTCGGGCACCCGGTAGGACCGGCCGACGCGCACCGCGGGCAGCTCGCCGCCGTGCACGAGCCGGTAGACGGTCATCTTCGAGACCCGCATGGCCGCGGCCACCTCGGCCACGGTCAGGAACGCGACCTCGCCGAGCGGACGCTTGCCGGGCTGAGCCGAACCCGGCCCGTTCACCACTGCACCCATGACGCACCGAACCATCCCGCACGTGACGGGTGCCGGCTTCCCCTCCGGCACACCCTGCGCGCCCGTGCGTCGGTCGAAGCGTAGGGGCGGGTGGGGCTGCTGGGGAAGCGGAGGTCAGCCGGACGGAGCACCCGATCGGAGCGGAGGCGTCACAGGTCCAGCAGCGGGTCGAGCCCGTGCAGCGGGAACACGGCCCGGCGGGTGGCGAGCACCGCGCGGTCCACGTGGTCGGCGGGGTCGAAGCCGCGGCTCCACGGGGTGTAGGAGCCGTCCCGGCCGTCGGTCATCCGGGCCGGCGCCTGCCGACCGAGCTGCTCGCTGATGTGCTCGCGCCAGCCCTGCGGGGTGGGGGTCTGCGGCGGCACCGGGTGGTGCACGGCCTCGGCGATCAGGTGCGTCCACGCCCGCGGGACGACGTCGACGACCTCGTACCCGCCCCCGCCCAGCGCCAGCCAGCGGCCGTCCTGGGCGTAGCGGTGCGCGAGGTCGTGCAGCGCGGCGTAGGAGGCCCGCTGAGCGTCCACCGAGAGCGTGAGGTGGGCCAGCGGGTCCAGGAAGTGGCTGTCGCAGCCCTGCTGGGTGACCAGCACCTGCGGCTCGAAGGAGGCCACCAGGTGCGGCACGACCGCGTGGAAGGCGCGCAGCCAGCCGGCGTCGCCGGTGCCCGGGGGCAGGGCGACGTTCACGGCGTAGCCTTCGGCGCCGGTGCCGCCGGTCTCCTCCGGCCAGCCGGTGCCCGGGAAGAGGACCCGTCCGGACTCGTGCAGGCTGATCGTGAGCACCCGGGGGTCGTCCCAGAAGATCCGCTC
>JBQCHF010000117.1:0-35882 GCA_051954955.1 Motilibacteraceae bacterium | reverse complement strand
GGGCTCGTCGTCGCGCTCCATCATGGCCAGCTCGGCCACGTCGAGAGCCTGGGCGGCGGCCCGGACCGGCGGCGACGCCACCGAGACCAGCAGGTCGCGCACGGTGGACTCGTCCCGCACCGACCCCACGAACTGGCGCATCACCCCGAGCCCGCCGCTGCGGACCACCGCCCCCTCCTGGGCGTCGAGGTCACCGGCGATGATCCGCAGCAGGGTGGTCTTGCCGGCCCCGTTCGGCCCCACCAGCGCGACCTTGGCGCCCTCGCCGACCCGGAAGCCGACCTGGTGCAGCAGGGTGCGACCGTCGGGCAGCACGTGCCCGATCCCGTTGACCTCGACGTGACCCACGACCGGCCAGTCTGCGGGGCCGACCCCCGCCCCCGCCAACCCTTTCCCCCCTTCTCCCCTGGTGATCATGCAGAACATGTAGATCGGGTAGTGGATCTACATGTTCTGCATGATCAGCCGCACGGGGAGGGCGGTGTTCACGCGCCGAGGAGCTCCATGCCGGGCAGGTCCTCCAGGCCGCTGGGGGTGGCGCCGGGGGCGGTGGACGGGGCCTCGCCCTGGGCCGGCCCACCCGGAGCCCCCTGCCCACCCGGGGCACCGGGGTGCATCGGCCGCGGCGGCCGGCCGTCCAGCACGAGGCGGGCGAGCAGCGTGTCGCCCTCCTTCACGGCGAACACGCGCACCTCGTCGTCCTTCGCGAGGTCGCCGACCGCCGCCTTCTCGCCGTCCTTGCGGACGTGGGTCTTGTCGTCGAGGACGTAGGACCAGCGGGTGCCGTCCTCGCTCTCGACGGTCAGGCTGCCGTCGGCTTTCTTGATCACCTTGCCGTGCTGCACAGTGACGGTCCGGACTCCGTCCTTGGCCCTCACCACCAGCTCGCCGTGCTCGACCGCGGCGCCGAGCCGGAGCGCACGGTCCCGCATCGGCGGTCGGTGGTGGTCCCCCTGCGGAGCCCCGCTCGGCGGGGTGGTGCTGTCCGCCACCTGCTGCACGGCCGCTGAGCCGCCCGCCGCGCCGCCCGCTCCGGCCCCGCTCGCCGCTCCCGACGTGGCGTAGGCCGCTCCCACGCCGACTCCCGCCACCGCCACCGCGAGACCCGCTCCCACCCCGACGATCCGGCCCCGCCGGCCCAACGACACGCCCATCACATCGACCTCCGAGGTCTGTCCTGCTGAGGACTCCCTGCCCTCTGCCCCTCACTCTCGGCGGCGATCCTCAGACGGCTGTCAGCCCATCCTCAGAGGAGGCTGGGACTGCGGCCGCCGGAAGGGTGACGACGAACACCGCGCCGCCGGCCGGTCGCTGGTGCACCGCCACCGACCCGCCGTGCGCGCGGACGACCGCGTCGACGACGGCCAGCCCCAGCCCGGAGCCGCCGCTGGCCCGGGTCCGGGAGGCGTCGGCACGCCAGAACCGGTCGAAGGCCCGTGCCGCCTCCTCCGGCGCGAGCCCCGGCCCGCGGTCGGCCACGGCCAGCTCGACACGCGACCCACCCGGCCCGTCCACGCGCCGCACGCCGACGTCGACCGGCGTGCCGGCCGGGGTGTGCACCAGCGCGTTGCCGACCAGGTTGGCGACGACCTGGCGCAGCCGGTCCCGGTCGCCGGTGACGACCACCGGGGCGGGCGCGTCCAGGGAGACCGAGCGGTCCGGGGCGGTGGCCGCGGCGTCAGCGCAGGCGTCGGTGGCCAGGGCGACGAGGTCGACGACCTCCCGGGCCAGCGGCCGACCCTCGTCGCTGCGGGCCAGCAGCAGCAGGTCGTCGACGAGCACCCCCATCCGCGCGGACTCCTGCTCGATCCGGCGCATCGCGGTGGCCAGGTCCTCCGGGCGACGGTCGGCGCCGCGGCGGAACAGCTCGGCGTAGCCGCGGATCGAGGTCAGCGGGGTGCGCAGCTCGTGCGCTGCGTCGGCGAGGAAAGCCCGCATGCGTGCCTCGCTGGCCGCGCGGGCCGTGATCGCCTGCGCCAGCCGGTCGAGCATGACGTTGAGCGAGCGGCCGAGCCGGCCGACCTCGGTGCGCCCGTCCGCCGGCGCGACCCGCCGTTCCAGCTCGCCGCCGGCGATGGCCTCGGCAGTCACCTCCATGTCGGCCAGCGGGGCCAGGCCGCGGCGGACCGTGGCCAGCGCACCGGCCGACAGCGCGGCCAGCAGGACGACGGCGCCGAGCAGCTCCACCCGCACCAGCCGCCCGAGCACGCGCTGCACGTCGGTGGCCGGGATCGCCACCACCACCGAGCCGCGCGCCACCGGGCTCACCAGCACCCGGAAGGCGGTGCCGCCGTCGGCGCTGCGGACGTCGAAGGGTCGGTCCACCGGCACCCTGCGCGGCAGCGCCGGCGCGGGGGCGTCCTCGGCGCCGTAGGTCTGCTCCACCAGCACCCGTCCGCTCGGCCCGATCAGCGCGGCGTAGGTGCCCAGCGGGATCGCGGCCGGCGGCCTGGCCGGTGCGGCGCCGGTGACGGCCTCCCCGGCCAGCTGCCGGGCGGCCGGGGCGGCGGTCGCCTGCAGCTGCCGGTCCAGGCCGACGAGCAGCTGGTGCCGCAGCGCGGTGTAGGTCAGCGCTCCGAAGGCCACCAGGCCCAGGGCCACCAGGGCCACCGACCACAGGGTGAGCCGGGCCCGGAGGGTCATCCGGTCGACCGGGCCGGCGCCGGCGGCCGGATGACGTAGCCGACGCCGCGCACGGTGTGGATGAGCCGCGGCTCCACGGCGTCGACCTTCTTGCGCAGGTAGCTGACGTAGGTCTCGAGCACCCCGGCGTCGCCGCCGAAGTCGTAGTCCCACACGTGGTCGAGGATCTGGGCCCTGGTCAGCACCCGGCGCTTGTTGGCCATCAGGTAGCGCAGCAGCCGGAACTCGGTGTCGGTGAGCGTCACCGGCTCCCCCGCCCGCCAGACCTCACGACTGTCCAGGTCCATGACCAGGTCGGCCACCTCGAGCCGCTCGGTGCCCTCCTGCCCAGCCCCGGCCACCCGGCGCAGCACCGCGCGCGCCCGCGCCACCAGCTCCTCCAGGCTGAACGGCTTGGTGACGTAGTCGTCGCCGCCGAGGGTCAGGCCACGCACCTTGTCCTCGGTGGTGTCCCGAGCAGTGAGGAACACGATCGGCAGCCGCGGGGACATCGCGTGCAGCTTGCGGGCCACCTCGAACCCGTCCAGGTCCGGCAGCATCACGTCGAGCAGCACCAGGTCCGGCTGGCGCTGCCCGGCGCTGGCCAGCGCGGCCGCTCCGGTGGCGGCCACCGCGACGTCGAAGCCCTCGTAGCGCAGCGCCATCGCCACCAGCTCGGCGATGCCCTGCTCGTCGTCGACGACCAGCACCCGCGCGCCCGGCCCGCTCCCCTCACCCACGGGCAGATCGTGGCGCAGGTTCCTGAGAGAGCGCTGGGAGTTGCCTCAGACGCCGGCCGGACGACCGGGCAGCGTGCGGACCGCCCGTGCCTCGCGCGCCCGGACCGCCAGCTGCTCGTCCGGCGGGTAGCGGACCTCCTCCAGCGTCAGGCCGTGGGCCGGGGCCACGGTGACGGCGGGGTCGCGCACCTGCGCTGCCAGCACCTGCGCCGGCCACTGCGGGGGCCTCCGGCCGTCGCCGACGGCGAGCAGGGCGCCGACCAGGGCGCGCACCATGCTGTGGCAGAAGGCGTCCGCGACCACGGTGGCGACGACCAGCCCGTCCGGCTGTCGTTCCCAGTCCAGCCGCTGCAGGGTGCGGATGGTGGTGGCACCCTCGCGGCGACGGCAGAACGCGGCGAAGTCGTGCTCTCCCAGCAGGTGGCGGGAGGCCACGCTCAAGGCCTCGACGTCGAGGGCCCGGTTGTGCCAGAGGGCGTCGTGCCGGCGCAGCGGGTCGACGCCCCAGCCGGTGTCCGACACGCGGTAGGCGTAGCGGCGGGAGAGCGCGGAGAAGCGGGCGTCGAAGCCGGCTGCGGCGAGCACGACGCCGCGGACCCGCAGGTCGGCGGGCAGTACCCCGGCGAGGCGGCGGGACAGGACCTGCGGTCCCGGCTCGGACGAGCGGCCGCGCGCGGCCTCGAGCGTGGCAGCGGGGACGTCGACGTGGCACACCTGGCCACGGGCGTGCACGCCGGCGTCGGTCCGCCCGGCCACCGTGCTGGCCGGCGCCGGCTGCAGGCGCAGCACCGTGCCCAGGGCGTCCTCGAGCACACCCTGGGCGGTGCGCAGCCCCGGCTGGCGCGCCCAGCCGGAGAACTCCGAGCCGTCGTAGGAGAGATCCAGGCGCAGACGGACGAGCCCGCCGTCCCCCTCGAGCGAGGGAGCGGCGGGCTCGTCGGTGTCGTGCGTGCGGGTCACGCCTTGCTGTCGGACTCGCTGTCGGACTCGCTGCCCTCGGCCTGCTCGACCTCGCCGGCCTCGGCGGTCTGCTCCGACGTCGTGCCCTCGGCGGCCTGGTCGCCGGCCTCGGGCGCCTCGGCGCTCTCGGTCTCGACCGCGCTGTCGGTGGACTCGCCGACCTGCTCGTCGACCTCGGCCTCGGCCGGGGTGACGACGGGCTCCTCCGCGGGAGCGGAGGTCGACGCTGCAGCAGCCGCCGGCGCAGCAGCCCGGTCCGAGGCCGCACGGCGGGTGGCCGCGGAGGCCTCGCCGACGGCCTGCTGGGCCACGGTCAGCGGCTCCACCAGCTCGATGACCGCCATCGGGGCGTTGTCGCCCTTGCGCGGCCCGATCTTGGTGATCCGCAGGTAGCCGCCGGGGCGGTTCTCGTAGCGCGGGCCGATCTCGGCGAACAGGACGTGCGCGACGCCCTTGTCCCGGATGACGCTCATCACCTGGCGGCGGGCGTGCAGGTCGCCGCGCTTGGCCTTGGTGATCAGCCGCTCCGCGAGGGGACGCAGGCGCTTGGCCTTGGCCTCGGTCGTGGTGATCCGGCCGTGCTCGAACAGCTGGGTGGCGAGGTTCGAGAGGATCAGCCGCTCGTGCGCCGGGCCGCCACCGAGGCGCGGACCCTTCGTGGGCGTGGGCATGGGTCGATCTCCTTGTCAGTCTGACCGGCTGTCCCGCCCCGGTGACTCGGGCGAGCCACCGGGAGCGGGTCGGTCAGGGGGCGGTCAGTACTGCTCGTCCTCGACGTAGGACTGGTCGTCGTCGGCGCCGCCGTCGGTGAAGTCGGCGACGACGCTGCTCGGGTCGAACCCGGGCGGGCTGTCCTTGAGCGCGAGGCCCATGGTGGCCAGCTTGGCCTTGACCTCGTCGATCGACTTGGCGCCGAAGTTGCGGATGTCGAGCAGGTCGGCCTCGCTGCGCGAGACCAGCTCGCCGACGGTGTGGATGCCCTCGCGCTTGAGGCAGTTGTAGGACCGGACGGTGAGCTCGAGCTCCTCGACCGGCAGCGCGAGGTCGGCCGCCAGGGCGGCGTCGGTGGGCGAGGGACCCATGTCGATGCCCTCGGCATCGACGTTGAGCTCACGGGCCAGGCCGAACAGCTCGACCAGGGTCTTGCCGGCGCTGGCCATGGCGTCGCGCGGCAGCATCGACGGCTTGGTCTCGACGTCGACGATGAGCCGGTCGAAGTCGGTGCGCTGCTCGACGCGGGTGGCCTCGACCTTGTAGGTCACCTTCATGACCGGGGAGTAGATCGAGTCGACCGGGATGCGGCCGATCTCCTGCCCGGCCTGCTTGTTCTGCACCGCGGAGACGTAGCCGCGGCCGCGCTCGACGGTGAGCTCCATCTCGAGCTTGCCCTTGCCGTTGAGCGTGGCGATGTGCAGGTCGGGGTTGTGCACCTCGACGCCGGCCGGCGGCGCGATGTCCGCGGCGGTGACGACGCCCGGCCCCTGCTTGCGCAGGTACATGACCACCGGCTCGTCGTGCTCGGAGCTCACGACGAGCCCCTTGATGTTGAGGATGACGTCGGTGACGTCCTCCTTGACACCCGGCACCGTGGAGAACTCGTGCAGGACGCCGTCGATCCGGATGCTCGTGACCGAGGCACCGGGGATCGAGGAGAGGAGCGTGCGACGGAGAGAGTTGCCGAGCGTGTAGCCGAAGCCGGGCTCGAGCGGCTCGATGACGAACCGGGAGCGGGTCTCGGAGACGACGTCCTCGGTCAGCGTGGGGCGCTGTGCGATGAGCACGGGTCAGTCCTTCCCGCGGCGACCTCTATATGACGCCGCGAACCAGGGGGACGAGCACGGGCACCGGGGGTCCGGCGCCCGACGTGCCACGGGCGGTGGCACCGGGAACCCGGCACCACCGCCACGCGACGACTTCTAGCGCAGCCTCACTTCGAGTAGAGCTCGACGATCAGCTGCTCCTGGACCGGCGTGTCGATGACCTGCCGGGCCGGGAGGGAGTGCACGAGGACGCGCATCCGGTTGGGGATGACCTCGAGCCACGCCGGGACGGTGCGCTCACCGGCGGTGGCGCGGGCCACCACGAACGGGGTGAGCTCGAGCGAGGACTGGCGCACCTCGACGATGTCGGCCTCGCTCACCCGGAACGACGGGATGTCGACCTTGTGGCCGTTCACCGTGATGTGGCCGTGGCGGACCAGCTGGCGGGCCATGTCCCGGGAGGCGGCGAAGCCGGCCCGGTAGATGACGTTGTCCAGCCGGCTCTCGAGGATGCGCAGCAGGTTCTCGCCGGTCTTGCCCTGCTTGCGGTTCGCCTCCTCGTAGTAGCCGCGGAACTGCTTCTCGAGGACGCCGTAGATGCGCGCGCACTTCTGCTTCTCGCGCATCTGCAGCAGGTACTCGCTGTCCTTGGTGCGTCCGCGCCCGTGCTCACCCGGCGGGTAGGGCCGGATCTCGATGGGGCACTTCGGCGAGTCGCACTTGCTGCCCTTGAGGAACAGCTTGGTCTTCTCCCGACGGCAACGCTTGCAGTCGGGGCCCGTGTAACGAGCCATGGTGTCTCAGATCTCCAAAGTCTCGATGGGCGTCAGACGCGACGGCGCTTCGGCGGACGGCAGCCGTTGTGCGGCACGGGGGTGACGTCCTGGATGGACCCCACCTCCAGGCCGGTGGCCTGCAGCGACCGGATGGCGGTCTCGCGGCCCGAGCCCGGGCCCTTGACGAACACGTCGACCTTGCGCATGCCGTGCTCCTGGGCGCGGCGGGCGGCGTTCTCGGCCGCCAGCTGCGCAGCGAACGGCGTGCTCTTGCGCGAGCCCTTGAAGCCGACGTGGCCGGCCGAGGCCCACGAGATCACGTTCCCCTGCGGGTCGGTGATCGAGACGATGGTGTTGTTGAACGTGCTCTTGATGTGCGCGTGGCCGTGGGCCACGTTCTTCGTCTCCTTGCGGCGCACCTTCTTGGCGCCCGCCTGGCGGCTCTTGGGAGGCATGTGGCTGGTTTCTCCTCGAGGAGAGGTCGTCGGTCCGCAGCGCGCGAGCTGACGCGACCTGACTGCGGACTACTTACTTCTTGCCGGGCTTCTTCTTGCCGGCGACCGTCTTCTTCGGGCCCTTGCGGGTGCGCGCGTTGGTGTGCGTGCGCTGTCCGTGCACGGGCAGGCCGCGGCGGTGCCGCAGCCCCTGGTAGCAGCCGATCTCCACCTTGCGACGGATGTCGGCGGCCACCTCGCGGCGGAGGTCACCCTCGACCTTGAAGTTGCCCTCGATGTAGTCGCGCAGCGGGATCAGCTGGTCGTCCGAGAGGTCACGGACGCGCACATCAGGGCTCACACCGGTGGCCTGGAGGATCTCCAGGGCACGGGGGCGGCCGATGCCGTAGATGTAGGTGAGCGCCACCTCGAGCCGCTTCTCGCGGGGAAGGTCGACGCCGACGAGGCGTGCCATGGTCTTCCTGCTTCCAGTTCGCGGAGGTCTGCCGCAGCACCGGTCCCGGCCGCCCGGGCTCCTGCTGACAGGGGCCGGACCGGGTCCCCGGCCTCCGTGCCGGGGGTGGCGTCCCGCGGTGGTCCGGCTCTCACCGGTCCGCCTCGGGGGTCGGGTGCTGCGTCGTGCGGTGGTGCTCGTGCGGGCGTCGACGACGACCGCGGCAGGTGCAGCAGGGCCTCTCGACCCTGGCGCTGCTCAGCCCTGGCGCTGCTTGTGGCGCAGGTTCTCGCAGATCACCATGACCCGACCGTGACGGCGGATCACCTTGCACTTGTCGCAGATCGGCTTGACGCTCGGCTTGACCTTCATGGCTTCTCCGGTCCGTTCTTCCGAGTCGCTTGCCTCGACACCTCGTCCGCTGGGCTTCCCGCCCCCCTCCGGCGCGTCGCTGGGACGTGCGGAAGGCTGGGGCTGCGACCATCGGTCGAGCGGCTGCACGAAGGTGACGGAGCCTTCACCTCGCATCCACGTGCACGCCGAACCAGCCGCGGGGCGTGCGGACGCGAGGCGCCGACCATGGCGCTCGTGAGCCGAGGGGCAAGCCTACCCGACGCCGTCGCGGCCACCAAACGCGCCCGACCGCGGGGGTGGGCCGGCTTCTGGCCCTGTTCATGATCGAGTCGTCTGGGTGAGGGTGCCCCAGAGCCAATAGGTTTGGCGCTGGGTGCCCACCACCCCATCAAGATGATCTCTGCGACCGTTGTCGAGCGGACCCGCCGGCCGGCCGCCGGACCGGACCCGCGCTGGGCGGGCGCCATCATCAGCGGCCTTTGTCCTGATGCGGACGGTCAGCCGCCGGCGGGAGGCTCCGCGAACCCCTCCGGCGCGGCCCCCGGCGTCGCCACCCCCAGCGCGGCGAACGCCGCCGCTCCCCCGTCCAGCGCCGTGAGCACCCAGGGGCCCTGCGGGGTGAGGGTGAAGGTGTGCTCGAAGTGGGCGGCTCGGGAGCCGTCGGCGGTGACCACGGTCCAGTCGTCGTCGAGCAGGCGGGTGTGTCGCTTGCCCAGGGTCAGCATCGGCTCGACGGCCAGGACAAGGCCCTCGCGCAGCTGGGGGCTGCGGCGCGGGGAGTGCGCGTAGTTGGGCACCTGCGGCTCCTGGTGCATCTCGGTGCCGATGCCGTGCCCGACGTACTCCTCCACGATGCCGTAGTCGCCCTGGTCGACGACGTACGCCTCGATCGCGGCGCCGATGTCGGCCACCACGCCGCCGAGGTGCGCCGCGGCCATGCCGCGCCACATCGCCTGCTCGGTGACCCGGATGAGCTCGCGCTCCTGCTCGGACACCTCTCCCACCGGCACGGTGACCGCGGAGTCGCCGTGCCAGCCGTCGAGGATCGCCCCGCAGTCGATGCTCAGCACGTCGCCGTCGCGCAGCACGCGGTCACCGGGGATGCCGTGCACGATCTCGTCGTTCACCGAGGCGCAGATGGTGGCCGGGAAGCCGTGGTAGCCCTTGAACGACGGCACGGCGCCGGCGGCGCGGATCCGCTCCTCCGCCAGCGCGTCGAGGTCGCGGGTGGTGATGCCAGGTCGGACCGCCTCGCGCAGCGCCTGCAGCGTCTGTCCGACGACCAGGCCGGCCGCCCGCATCGTGGCGACCTGCTCGGCCGTCTTGTACTGGATCATGCGGTCCTTCTTCCGGAACACCGGCCGCCGCCCCCGGGTCGCCCTAGGCCCCGTCGCCGGATCGGGAGGCGAGCGCGGCCATGGCCCGCTCGGTGACCTCCTCCACGGACCCGGTCGCCTCGATCCGGACCAGCAGCCCGCGGTCGGCGTAGAAGCCGACGAGCGGGGCGGTCTGCTCGGTGTAGACCTCGAGCCGGCGGCGGATGGTCTCGGGCTTGTCGTCGTCGCGCTGGTACAGCTCGCCGCCGCAGGCGTCGCAGACGCCCTCGGCGGCGGCCGGAGCGGCCTCGACGTGGAAGGCCGTCCCGCAGGAGCGGCAGGTGCGCCGCCCGGACAGCCGGCGCACCAGCTCCTCCTCGTCGACGTCGAGCTCGAGCACGACGTCGAGAGCGGTCCCGAGGTCGGCGAGGATCCCGTCGAGCGCCTCGGCCTGACCGACGGTGCGGGGGAACCCGTCGAGCAGGAAACCGCGCTTGGCGTCGTCCTCCCCCAGCCGGTCGCGGACCATCGCGATGGTCACCTCATCCGGCACGAGGTCGCCGGCATCCATGTAGCGCTTGGCCTCCACCCCCAGCGGGGTGCCCTGGCCGACGTTGGCGCGGAAGATGTCGCCGGTCGAGATCTTGGGGATGTCCGAGCGGGTCGCGATGAAGGCGGCCTGGGTGCCCTTGCCGGCACCGGGCGGCCCCACGAGGACGAGACGCACGACGAGTGTCTCCTCGGTCAGGGTCGGGAGTGGGAAGGCTATCGGCACCCACGGCCCGGCAGGCGACCGGGGTCCGGCCCGCCGGCGCTCGAGAGGCGCCGACGGGGCCGAGTGCTAGCGGAGGAAGCCCTCGTAGTTGCGCTGCTGCAGCTGGCTCTCGAGCTGCTTCACCGTCTCCAGGCCGACACCGACCATGATCAGGATCGAGGTGCCGCCGAAGGGGAAGCGCTGCTGGTTCGCCCCGAGCAGCGCGAACGCCACGATCGGGAGCAGGGAGATGACGCCGAGGTAGAGCGAGCCGGGCATGGTCAGGCGCGACAGGACGTAGTCGAGGTACTCGGCGGTGGGCCGGCCGGCGCGGATGCCCGGGATGAACCCGCCGTACTTCTTCATGTTGTCGGCGATCTCGGTGGGGTTGAACGTGATCGCGACGTAGAAGTACGAGAAGAAGACGATCAGCAGGAAGAACGTGATCATGTAGATCGGGTGGTCGCCGCGCACGAAGTACCGCTGGACGAGCTGCGACCACTCGGGCGGATTGTTCTTGTTGGCCAGCTGGGTGGCCAGGCTCGGCAGGTAGAGCAGCGACGAGGCGAAGATGACCGGGATGACGCCGGCCTGGTTCACCTTGATCGGGATGTAGGTGGACGTGCCGCCGTACATGCGCCGGCCGACCATCCGCTTGGCGTATTGCACCGGCACCCGCCGCTGGCCCTGCTCGATGAAGACCACCAGAGCCACGATGACCAGGCCCACGGCGATGACCAGCAGGAAGACGTCCCAGCCCTTCTGCGCCCGGATCTGCCACAGGGAGCTCGGGAAGCCGGCGGCGATGGAGGTGAAGATCAGCAGGGACATGCCGTTGCCGACGCCGCGGTCGGTGATGAGCTCGCCCAGCCACATGATGATTCCGGTACCGGCGGTCATCACGAACACCATCAGGATGATGGTGTACCAGCTCTCGTTCACCAGCAGGGACTGGTTGCACGGCAGCAGGCCACCTGGCTGGCGGGCGAGCGCGATGATGCCGGTGCTCTGCAGCACCGCCAGGCCGATGGTGAGGTAGCGCGTGTACTGGGTGAGCCGGGCGGTGCCCGACTGCCCCTCGTCCTTGAGCGCCTCGAAGCGCGGGATCACCACGGTGAGCAGCTGCACGATGATGCTCGCGGTGATGTAGGGCATGATCCCCAGCGCGAACACCGACAGCTGCAGCAGCGCACCGCCGCTGAAGAGGTTGATCAGCGCGAACGCGCCGCTGTCGGCGTTCTGCGCGGTCTTGAGGCACGTGCGCACCGCGGTGTAGTCCACCCCGGGGGTCGGCAGCACCGACCCGAGGCGGAACAGCCCCACGATGCCGATGGTGAACAGCACCTTGGTGCGCAGGTCTGGCGTCCGGAAGACCCGGGCGAACGCGGTGAGCACGCTTCCTCCTGCGCGATGCTCAGCCACCGGCCCTGGCGGGCCGCCGGCTGGATGTGACTGCTGGCTGTAACGGGGTCGAGCTGGGAGCGGTTCGTCCTGGAGCTGTGCTGATCCGAGGGCCGGCTCCTGCTGGGGCGCGACCGCCGTCGTCGGGCACGGCACGAGACCCCGCCCCGGCGACGATAACACCCCCCGGCACGCGAAAGGGGTGCCGCGCGAGCAGCGCGGCACCCCTCTCGACGTCGTGCGAACGACGTCCCTACAGCTCGGTGGTGGACCCACCAGCGGCGGCGATCTTCTCCTTGGCGCTGCCGGAGAAGGCGTGCACGGTGACGTCGACCTTGACCGACAGCTCGCCGGTGCCGAGCACCTTGACCGGCTGGCCCTTGCGGACCGCGCCCTTGGCCACCAGGTCCTCGACGCTGACCGAGCCACCCTCGGGGTAGAGGGCGCCGAGCCGGTCCAGGTTGACGACCTGGTACTCCACCCGGAACGGGTTCTTGAAGCCGCGCATCTTGGGCAGGCGCATGTGCAGCGGGGTCTGGCCGCCCTCGAACGCCGCGGACACCTGGTAGCGGGCGCTGGTGCCCTTGGTGCCACGGCCGGCGGTCTTGCCCTTGGAGCCCTCACCGCGACCCACGCGGGTCTTGGCGGTCTTCGCGCCCGGGGCCGGGCGCAGGTGGTGGACCTTGAGGGTCATGTCAGTCGACCTCCTCGACCGAGACGAGGTGGGCCACGGTGCGCACCATGCCGCGGATCTCGGGGCGGTCCTCCTTGACGACGATGTCGCCGATCCGCTTGAGACCCAGGGTGCGCAGGGTGTCCCGCTGGTTCTGCTGCCCGCCGATGCCGCTGCGGGTCTGGGTGACCTTCAGGCGAGCCATCAGGAACCCACCCCCGCGCGGGCGCGCAGCAGCGCGGCCGGGGCCACGTCCTCCAGCGGCAGGCCACGACGGGCCGCGACCGCCTCGGGACGCTCGAGGCCCTTGAGGGCCGCGACCGTCGCGTGGACGATGTTGATCGGGTTGGACGAGCCGAGCGACTTGCTCAGCACGTCGTGGATGCCGGCGCACTCGAGCACCGCGCGCACCGGGCCACCGGCGATCACACCGGTACCGGGCGACGCCGGCTTGAGCAGCACGACACCGGCCGCCGCCTCGCCCTGGATGGGGTGCGGGATGGTGCCCTGGATGCGGGGGACCTTGAAGAAGTGCTTCTTGGCCTCCTCCACGCCCTTGGCGATGGCGGCCGGCACCTCCTTGGCCTTGCCGTAGCCGACACCCACGGTGCCGTCGCCGTCGCCGACGACGACGAGCGCGGTGAAGCTGAAGCGACGGCCGCCCTTGACGACCTTCGCCACGCGGTTGATGGCGACGACGCGCTCGACGTACGCGGTCTTCTCGGCCGCGCTGTCGCCGCGACGGTTGTCGCGGTCCCGACGGTCGCGACGCTCGCCGCCTCCGGCACCGCTACCGCGGCGCTGGGGTCCAGGCATGGGATTTACCTCTTCCTGCTGTGTGGTCGAGTCGCGGACGTCAGAACGCCAGCCCGCCCTCGCGGGCGCCGTCGGCCACGGCCGCGATCCGGCCGTGGTAGCGGTTGCCGCCCCGGTCGAACACGACCGAGTCGACACCTGCGGCCTTGGCGCGCTCGGCGACGAGCTCTCCGACGCGCTTGGCCTTGGCGGTCTTGTCGCCGTCGAGGGCGCGCAGGTCCGCCTCCATGGTCGACGCCGAGGCGAGCGTGCGGCTCGCGGTGTCGTCGACGACCTGGACGAACACGTGCCGGCTGGAGCGCGTCACGACGAGGCGCGGGCGCACCGGCGTGCCGGTGACCTTCTTGCGCACCCGCAGGTGGCGGCGGGCCCGGGCGACGCCCTTGCCCTTGCCGATCTTCACACCGATGGCCATGACTACTTACCAGCCTTCCCGACCTTGCGGCGGATGACCTCGCCCTGGTACCGCACGCCCTTGCCCTTGTAGGGGTCCGGCTTACGGATCTTGCGGATGTTCGCGGCGACCTCGCCGACCTTCTGCTTGTCGATCCCGCTCACGCTGAACCGCGTGGGCGACTCGACGGCGAAGGTGATGCCCTCCGGAGCGGGCACGACCACGGGGTGGCTGAAGCCGAGCGAGAACTCGAGGTCGGTGCCCTTGGCGGCGACGCGGTAGCCGACGCCCTGGATCTCCAGGACCTTGGTGTAGCCGGTGGTGACGCCGGTGACCATGTTGGCCACCAGCGTGCGGCTGAGGCCGTGGAGGGCCCGCACCTTGTTCTCGTCGTTGGGGCGGGTCACCTGCAAGGTGCCGTCCTCGGCCTTGGCGATCTCGATGGGCTCGGCCAGCGTGTGGCTGAGCGTCCCCTTCGGACCCTTGACGGTCACGGCGCGGCCGTCGATGGCGACGTCGACCCCGGCAGGGACCGGGATGGGGAGCCGTCCGATGCGCGACATGAGCTTCCTCCCTTCCCTTACCAGACGTAGGCGAGGACTTCCCCGCCCACGCCACGCTTGGAGGCCTGCCGGTCGGTCAGCAGACCGGACGAGGTCGAGATGATGGCGACACCGAGGCCGCCGAGGACACGCGGGATCGCGGTGCTCTTCGCGTAGACCCGCAGGCCCGGCTTGGAGACGCGGCGGACACCGGCGATCGAGCGCTCGCGGTTCGGGCCGTACTTGAGGGTGATGACGAGGTTCTGGCCGACCTCGGCCTCCTCGACCTTCCACCCGGCGATGTAGCCCTCCTGCTGGAGGATCTCCGCGATGTGGCTCTTGAGCTTGCTGTACGGCATGGTCACGCTGTCGTGGTACGCCGAGTTGGCGTTCCGCAGCCGCGTGAGCATGTCCGCGATGGGGTCGGTCATGGTCATGGTTGGCCTCTAGGCCTCTCTCACCGTGGTTCCCGCCGGGGGTGCCGGGGGCCTGCGGCGTAGTCGTTTACCAGCTGCTCTTGGTGACGCCGGGGAGCTCGCCGCGGTGGGCCATCTCCCGCAGGCAGACGCGGCACAGGCCGAACTTGCGGTACACCGAGTGCGGGCGCCCGCAGCGCTGGCAGCGGGTGTAGGCGCGGACGGCGAACTTCGGCTTGCGGGCTGCCTTGGTGATCAGCGACTTCTTCGCCACGGTCAGGACTCCTTGAACGGGAAGCCGAGCTGGCGCAGCAGGGCACGCCCCTCGTCGTCGGTCTGGGCGGTCGTGACGACCGTGATGTCCATGCCGCGGACGCGGTCGACCCGGTCCGGGTCGATCTCGTGGAACATCACCTGCTCGGTGAGACCGAAGGTGTAGTTGCCCCGCCCGTCGAACTGCTTGGGCGAGAGCCCGCGGAAGTCACGGATGCGGGGCAGCGCCAGCGTGAGCAGCCGGTCGAGGAACTCCCACATGCGGTCGCCCCGCAGGGTGACGTGCGCCCCGATCGGCATGCCCTCGCGCAGCTTGAACTGCGCGATCGACTTGCGCGCCTTGGTCACGGCCGGCTTCTGGCCGGTGATCGCGGCCAGGTCCTTGGTGGCACCGTCGATGAGCTTCGAGTCACGGGCCGCCTCGCCGACGCCCATGTTGACCACGATCTTGGTCAGGCCGGGCACCTGCATGACGTTGTCGTAGCCGAACTGCTCGCGCAGCGCGGGGAGCACCTCCTCGCGGTAGCGCGTCTTCAGCCGCGGCTGGGTGCGAGGGGTGTCGGTGGTGCTCGAGTCAGTCACCGTCATCAGATGTCCTTACCGGTGCGCCGGGAGATGCGCACGCTGCGCTCGGCCTCGTACGTGGTGCCGTCCGGGCGACGCTTCTCGACCTTCTCGCGCCGGAAGCCCACCCGCGTGGGACGGCCGTCCTCGGGGTCGACGAGCATGACGTTGGAGACGTGGATCGGCGCCTCCTGCGTCACGATGCCGCCGGTGCGCGCACCGCGCGCGGACTGGCCGACCTTCGTGTGCTTCTTGATGCGGTTGACACCCTCGACGAGCACGCGCTCGACCTCGGGGTAGACCGCGATGACCTTGCCCTTGACGCCACGGTCCTTGCCGGTGATGACCTGGACGGTGTCGCCCTTGCGGATCGCCGCCATGGTTAGAGCACCTCCGGAGCGAGCGAGATGATGCGCATGAAGCGCTTCTCGCGCAGCTCGCGGCCGACCGGGCCGAAGATGCGCGTTCCGCGCGGGTCGCCGCCGTCCTTGATGATGACCGCGGCGTTCTCGTCGAAGCGGATGTAGGAGCCGTCGGCGCGGCGCCGCTCCTTGACGGTGCGGACGACGACGGCCTTGACCACGTCGCCCTTCTTGACGGTGCCACCGGGGATGGCGTCCTTGACGGTGGCGACGATGACGTCACCGATGCCGGCGTAGCGGCGCCCCGACCCGCCGAGAACGCGGATGCAGAGCAGCTCCTTGGCACCCGTGTTGTCGGCGACGCGAAGCCGCGACTCCTGCTGGATCACTTGGGTTCTCCTGTCGTCGCGCCGGTTCTCCCGCCGGGCCCGGCACCGGGACCACTCCCGTGGTCACCGGCACCGGTCCGGCGTCGAGCCTGGCGGAACAAAGACGGCTTGCTTGCTGGCCTTGCTGCGGACCACGGCCCCTAGGACGAGCGCCCAAGGTGCCGCAGCCGGACTACTTGGCCTTCTCGAGGATCTCGACCACGCGCCACCGCTTGGTGGCCGACGTAGGCCGGGTCTCCATGAGCAGCACCCGGTCGCCCACGCCGCACGCGTTCTGCTCGTCGTGCGCCTTGAGCTTGCTGGTGCGGCGGAGCACCTTGCCGTAGAGCGGGTGCTTGACGCGGTCCTCGACGGCGACGACGACGGTCTTGTCCATCTTGTCGCTGACCACCAGACCCTCACGGGTCTTGCGGAAGCCGCGGTGCTCGTCGCTCATCTCGCCCTTCACGTTGCTCACGGTCGACTCGCTCATGCTGCACCACCGGTCTCGACCGAGGTGATGCCGAGCTCGCGCTCACGCATGATCGTGTAGATCCGCGCGATGTCCTTCTTCACGGCCTTGAGCCGGCCGTGGTTCTCCAGCTGGCCGGTGGCCGCCTGGAAACGGAGGTTGAACAGCTCCTCCTTGGCCTCGCGCAGCTTGGTGACGAGCTCGTCGTCCTCCAGGCCGCGCAGCTCGACCGCCTGGGTGCCGGTGGCCATCACGCCTCACCTGCCTCGCGCTTGACGATCCGGCACTTCATCGGGAGCTTGTGGATCGCGCGGGTGAGCGCGGCCCGAGCCACGGCCTCGTTGGGGTAGCTCAGCTCGAACATGACGCGTCCGGGCTTGACGTTGGCGATCCACCACTCCGGCGAGCCCTTGCCGGAACCCATGCGGGTCTCGGCCGGCTTCTTGGTCAGCGGACGGTCCGGGTAGATGTTGATCCACACCTTGCCGCCACGGCGGATGTGCCGGGTGATGGCGATACGCGCGGACTCGATCTGCCGGTTGGTCACGTAGGCCGGCTCCAGGGCCTGGATGCCGTACTCGCCGAACGTGACCCGGGTGCCGCCCTTGGCAGCGCCGGACCGGTCGGGGTGGTGCTGCTTGCGGTGCTTGACCCTGCGGGGGATCAGCATGGTCAGGCCTCCGTCCCAGTCGTCGGCGCCGTGCTCGGCGCAGCGCTCTCCGTGGCGGGGGCGGCGTCGCCTGCCGGGGCCTCGGTGCTCTGGCCGCCCTCGCGGGCGCCCTCACGACCGGTGCCCGGACGGCGCGAGCGGGTCGGACGGCCACCGGGGCCACCGGCCCCGCCACGACCACCCGGACGGCCCGACGCGGCGGCGGCGGCCTCGCGGCCCTCGCGCACGCTGTTGACGTCGCCCTTGTAGATCCAGACCTTCACGCCGATGCGGCCGAAGGTGGTGCGGGCCTCGTAGAAGCCGTAGTCGATGTTCGCCCGCAGGGTGTGCAGCGGCACGCGACCCTCGCGGTAGAACTCCGAGCGCGACATCTCCGCGCCGCCGAGGCGGCCCGAGCACTGCACCCGGATGCCCTTGGCGCCGGCCTTCATCGTGCTCTGCATCGACTTGCGCATGGCACGACGGAACGAGACACGGCTCGAGAGCTGCTCGGCCACGCCCTGCGCGACCAGCTGGGCGTCGAGCTCGGGGTTCTTGACCTCGAGGATGTTCAGCTGCACCTGCTTCCCGGTGAGCTTCTCGAGGTCGCCCCGGATGCGCTCGGCCTCGGCGCCGCGACGGCCGATGACGATGCCCGGACGCGCGGTGTGAATGTCGACGCGGACACGGTCGCGCGTGCGCTCGATCTCCACCTTGGAGATGCCCGCACGCTCCATGCCCTTGGTCATCATCCGGCGGATCGCGACGTCCTCGCCGACGTAGTCCTTGTAGAGCTTGTCGGCATACCAGCGGCTCTTGAAGTCGGTGGTGATGCCGAGGCGGAACCCGTGCGGGTTGACCTTCTGTCCCACTACCGGGCCCTCCCGTTCTTGGTGGCGCCCTGCGGGCGCGACTGCACGACTACCGTGATGTGGCTCGTGCGCTTGCGGATGCGGTAGGCGCGGCCCTGCGCCCGCGGCCGGAACCGCTTGAGCGTGGGGCCCTCGTCGACGTAGGCCTCGGAGACCCACAGCGAGTCGGCGACCAGACCCTTGTTGTGCTCGGCGTTGGCCACGGCGCTGGCGAGCACCTTGGCCACCGGCTCGCTGGCCGCCTGCGGGGCGAAGCGCAGCAGCGCCAGCGCCTCGTCGGCCTTCATGCCACGGATCGGGTCCACGACGCGGCGGACCTTCATCGGGGTCATGCGGACGTAGCGGGCCTGGGCCAGCGCGGCGTCGGAGCCGAGCTTGACGGCCTTGTTCTCAGCCACGGCGCGACCTCCGGTCCTCCTTGACGTGGCCACGGAAGGTCCGCGTCGGCGCGAACTCGCCGAGCTTGTGACCGACCATGGACTCGGTGACGAAGACCGGGACGTGCTTGCGACCGTCGTGGACCGCGATCGTGTGGCCGAGCATGGCCGGCACGATCATGGAACGCCGGGACCAGGTCTTGATGACGTTCTTCGTGCCCTTCTCGTTCTGGACGTCCACCTTCTTGATGAGGTGGCCGTCCACGAAGGGACCCTTCTTCAGGCTGCGCGGCATCGAGACTGCTCCTAGCGCTTCTTGCCGGTCTTGCGACGACGGACGATGAGCTTGTCGCTGGGACGACCCGGCTTGCGGGTGCGGCCCTCGGGCTGGCCCCAGGGCGAGACCGGGTGGCGACCACCGGAGGTCTTGCCCTCGCCACCGCCGTGCGGGTGGTCGATCGGGTTCATGGCGACACCACGGACGGTCGGGCGCTTGCCCTTCCAGCGCATGCGGCCGGCCTTGCCCCAGTTGATGTTCGACTGCTCGGCGTTGCCGACCTCGCCGACGGTGGCGCGGCAGCGCACGTCGACGTTGCGGATCTCGCCGGAGGGCATCCGCAGCTGGGCGTAGGGGCCCTCCTTGGCGACCAGCTGCACGCTGGCGCCGGCCGAGCGGGCGATCTTGGCGCCGCCGCCGGGCCGCAGCTCGATGGCGTGCACCACGGTGCCGACCGGGATGTTGCGCAGCGGGAGCGCGTTGCCCGGCTTGATGTCGGCCGCGGGGCCGTTCTCCACCGTGTCGCCCTGCTTGAGGCGGGTGGGAGCCAGGATGTAGCGCTTCTCGCCGTCGGCGTAGTGCAGCAGCGCGATGCGGGCGGTGCGGTTGGGGTCGTACTCGATGTGAGCGACCTTGGCCGGCACGCCGTCCTTGTCGTGGCGGCGGAAGTCGATGACGCGGTAGGCGCGCTTGTGACCGCCGCCCTGGTGGCGGACCGTCACACGGCCGTGGACGTTGCGCCCGCCCTTGGAGTGCAGCGGCCGGACCAGCGACTTCTCCGGCTCGGACCGCGTGATCTCCACGAAGTCCGCGACGCTCGCGCCACGACGGCCAGGCGTCGTCGGCTTGTACTTGCGGATACCCATGTCAGGAGCCCTCGATCGTTCTCGTCACGCGGCCGGTCAGGAGACCGGTCCTCCGAAGATGTCGATGCGGTCGCCCTCGGCGAGGGAGACGATCGCGCGCTTGGTGTCCTTGCGCTTGCCGAACCCGGTCCGGGTGCGCTTGCGCTTTCCGTCGCGGTTGATCGTGTTCACGCCCGTCACCTTCACGCCGAACACCTTCTCGACCGCGATCTTGATCTCGGTCTTGTTGGCGTCGGGGTGGACGAGGAACGTGTACTTGCCCTCGTCGAGCAGGCCGTAGCTCTTCTCGGAGATGACCGGCGCGAGCAGCACGTCGCGGTGGTCCTTGTGGATCGAGCTCACTGCTCGCTCCCCTCGCTCGTGGAGGCAGCCTCGGTGCTCGACGCGACGGCCTTCGCGCCCTTGCCCTTGGTCGGGCCGGCGAGGAACGCCTCGAGGGCGCCCCGGGTGAAGACCACGTCGTCGGAGACGAGGACGTCGTAGGTGTTGAGCTGGTCGGCCGCGAGCAGGTGCACGCGGTCGGCGTTGCGCAGGCTCTTCCACGACACGGCGTCGTTCCGCTCGAGCACCACCAGCACGTGCCGGCGGTCCGAGACCTTGGCCAGCGCGGCCACCGCCGTCTTGGTGGAGGGCAGCTCGCCCTCGACGACGCCGGTGAGCACGTGCACGCGCCCGTTGCGCGCCCGGTCGGAGAGGGCACCCCGCAGCGCGGCAGCCTTCATCTTCTTGGGCGTGCGCTGCTCGTAGGAACGCGGCGTCGGGCCGTGGACGATGCCACCGCCGGTGAACTGCGGGGCGCGGGTGGAGCCCTGGCGGGCGCGGCCGGTGCCCTTCTGGCGGAACGGCTTCTTGCCGCCACCGGAGACCTCACCGCGGGTCTTCGTGTCGTGCGTGCCCTGGCGGGCCGCGGCCAGCTGCGCCACGACCACCTGGTGGATCAGCGGCACGTTGACCTGGACGTCGAAGACCTCGGCGGGCAGCTCGACGGTGCCGGCGGTCTCACCGGCGGGCGTCTTGACCTCGACCACGGACGAGCTGGTCGGGGCGGACAGAGTCTCGGCGGTCATCGTCAGACCCCCTTCGCGGCGGTGCGGACGAGCACGAGGCCGCCCTTGGGACCGGGGACGGCGCCCTTGATGAGCAGCAGGCCGTTCTCGGCGTCGACGGCGTGGACGGTGAGGCCCTGGGTCGTGGTGCGCACGCCACCGAGGCGTCCGGCCATCCGCAGGCCCTTGAACACCCGGCCCGGGGTGGCGCAGCCGCCGATGGAACCCGGCGAGCGGTGCTTGCGCTGCGTGCCGTGGCCGGCGCCGAGGCCGCGGAAGCCGTGGCGCTTCATGACACCGGCGGTGCCCTTGCCCTTGCTGGTGCCGATGACGTCGACGCGCTGGCCGGCCGCGAACGTCTCGGCCGTGACCTCCTGGCCGAGCTCGTAGGTGCCGGCGTCGGCGGTGCGCAGCTCGACGAGGTGGCGGCGCGGCGTGGTGCCGGCCTTCGCGAAGTGGCCCGCGAGCGGCTTGGTGACCTTGCGCGGGTCGATCGCGCCGTACGCGATCTGGACGGCGCTGTAGCCGTCGGTGTCGGAGGTACGGACCTGGGTGACGACGCAGGGCCCGGCCTTGACGACGGTGACCGGCACGAGGCGGTTGGCCTCGTCCCACACCTGCGTCATACCGAGCTTCTCGCCCAGGACGCCCTTGATCTGCTTGTCCATGGCTGGCGCGTCCTTCAGAGCTTGATCTCGATGTCGACACCCGCCGGCAGGTCGAGTCGCATGAGCGAGTCGACCGTCTTCGGCGTGGGGTCGATGATGTCGATGAGCCGCTTGTGCGTGCGCATCTCGAAGTGCTCGCGGGAGTCCTTGTACTTGTGGGGCGAGCGGATGACGCAGTACACGTTCTTCTCGGTCGGCAGCGGCACCGGGCCCGCGACCTGGGCGCCCGTCCGGGTCACCGTCTCGACGATCTTGCGCGCCGAGCTGTCGATGACCTCGTGGTCGTAGGCCTTGAGCCGGATGCGGATCTTCTGCCCCGCCATGCGTTTCCTTCTCTCGTACCGCTGCTCGTCTGGTGGGCTCGGGGATCGTCCCCGGCACCGGTGCCGCCTGGAGCGCTCCGGGCCCCCGCCGCTCCGACCCACGGGGTCGGGCGTGTCGCGGCAGCACTCGCAGAAGTGCCTGTGCGACGTTCGTGCTGGGGGCCGGCTCCCACGTCCTGGACCGTTCGGCCCCGGTGCGGGTGCGCCCGCTCGGGCGGCGCGGGCCCCGGCTGGGTCCCGGACCTGTGCCCGAGCAACTTGCCTAGTGTGCCAGAGCCTGGCCGCTCGACGCCAATCGCCCCTCGCCCGCCTCTACCACGCGGGGGGGCGCGGCGGGCTGCAAGGGCGAGGCGATGGCGCGTCGGCGGCGCAGGGCGACGGAACCGGCGGACAGCTCCGTACGCGCCACGGTGGGCCGACCGGAACCGGTCGGCCCACCGTGGACCGCGCAGGGAACTACTTGAGGATCTTCGTGACCCGACCGGCGCCGACGGTGCGGCCGCCCTCGCGGATCGCGAAGCGGAGGCCGTCCTCCATAGCGATCGGCTGGATGAGGGAGACCTTCATCTCGGTGTTGTCGCCGGGCATGACCATCTCGGTGCCCTCGGGGAGGTCCACCACGCCGGTGACGTCCGTCGTCCGGAAGTAGAACTGGGGACGGTAGTTGTTGAAGAACGGCGTGTGCCGGCCGCCCTCGTCCTTGGACAGGATGTAGACCTGCGCCTCGAACTCGGTGTGCGGGGTGACCGAACCCGGCTTGATGACGACCTGGCCGCGCTCGACGTCCTCGCGCTTGGTGCCGCGCAGGAGCAGACCGACGTTCTCACCGGCCTGGCCCTCGTCGAGCAGCTTGCGGAACATCTCGATGCCGGTGACCGTGGTGGTCTGCTTGGTGTCCTTGATGCCGACGATGTCGACGGTCTCGTTCACCTTGATGACGCCACGCTCGATACGGCCGGTGACGACCGTGCCGCGACCGGTGATCGTGAAGACGTCCTCGATCGGCATGAGGAACGGCTTGTCGACCTCGCGCTCGGGCTGCGGGATCGCGGTGTCCACCGCGTTCATCAGCTCGACGATCGACTCGGTCCACTTCTCGTCGCCGTTGAGCGCCGGGAAGGCGGCCACGCGCACGACCGGGACGTCGTCGCCCGGGAACTCGTACTCGCTGAGGAGCTCGCGCACCTCGAGCTCGACGAGCTCCAGGATCTCCTCGTCGTCGACCATGTCGCACTTGTTCAGGGCGACGACGATGTAGGGCACGCCGACCTGGCGGGCCAGGAGCACGTGCTCCTTGGTCTGCGGCATCGGGCCGTCGGTGGCGGCGACCACGAGGATCGCGCCGTCCATCTGGGCCGCACCGGTGATCATGTTCTTGATGTAGTCGGCGTGACCGGGGCAGTCGACGTGGGCGTAGTGACGCGCCTCGGTCTGGTACTCGACGTGCGCGATCGAGATGGTGATACCGCGCTGGCGCTCCTCGGGAGCCTTGTCGATCTGGTCGAACGGCGTGAACGGGTTGAGCTCGGGCATCTTGTCGTGCAGGACCTTGGTGATCGCCGCGGTCAGCGTCGTCTTGCCATGGTCGATGTGCCCGATGGTGCCGATGTTGACGTGCGGCTTAGTCCGCTCGAACTTCGCCTTCGCCACTGGGGTCCTCCTAGGACTGGGGTGTCGTCCCGCCGCGGCGCGCGGCGCAGACGTGAACTGCGGTGGTGAGGTGACTGCGGTTACTCGCCGCGCGCCTTCTTGATGATCTCCTCCGCGACGTTCCGGGGAACCTCGGCGTAGGAGTCGAACTGCATGGTGTAGCTGGCCCGGCCCTGGGTCTTGCTGCGCAGGTCCCCGACGTAGCCGAACATCTCCGAGAGCGGCACGAGGGCGCGGACGACCCGCACGCCGTGCTGCTCGTCCATGGCCTGGATCTGGCCACGGCGCGAGTTGAGGTCGCCGATGACGTCGCCCATGTAGTCCTCGGGCGTGCGGACCTCGACCGACATCATGGGCTCGAGCAGGACCGGGTCGGCCTTGCGCGCACCCTCCTTGAACGCCATCGAGCCGGCGATCTTGAAGGCGAGCTCCGAGGAGTCGACCTCGTGGTAGCCGCCGTCGAGCAGCGTCACCTTGACGTCGACCATCGGGAAGCCGGCGAGGACGCCGAACTCCATCGCCTCCTGGCAGCCGGCGTCGACCGAGGGGATGTACTCCCGCGGGATGCGGCCACCGGTGACCTTGTTCTCGAACTCGTAGCCGCCGTCGCCCGAGCCCAGCGGCTCCATGGCGATCTGGACCTTGGCGAACTGGCCCGACCCACCGGTCTGCTTCTTGTGGGTGTAGTCGATCCGCTCGACGGTGCGGCGGATGGTCTCGCGGTAGGCCACCTGCGGCTTGCCGACGTTGGCCTCGACCTTGAACTCGCGGCGCATGCGGTCGACGAGGACCTCGAGGTGCAGCTCGCCCATGCCGGAGATGACGGTCTGGCCGGTCTCCTCGTCGGTGCGCACCTGGAAGGTCGGGTCCTCCTCGGCCAGGCGCTGGATCGCGGTGCCCAGCTTCTCCTGGTCGCCCTTGGTCTTGGGCTCGATCGCCACGTGGATGACCGGGGCCGGGAAGGTCATCGACTCGAGGATCACCGGGGCCTCGGGGCCGCAGAGCGTGTCGCCCGTGGTGGTGTTCTTCAGGCCCATGACGGCCACGATGTGGCCGGCGGTGATCTTCTCGATCTCCTCGCGCTTGTTCGCGTGCATCTTGTAGATCTTGCCGATGCGCTCCTTGTTGCCCTTGGTGCTGTTGAGCACCGAGGTCCCCGCGGTGAGCGTGCCGGAGTAGACCCGGATGAACGTGAGCTTGCCGAGGTGCTGGTCGCTCATGATCTTGAACGCCAGGGCGGAGAGCGGGGCGTCCTCCTCAGGAGCGCGGGAGACGACCTCCTCCTCGTTGCCCACCGCGTGGCCCTCGACGGCACCGATGTCGATCGGCGACGGGAGGTAGCGCACGACCGCGTCGAGCATGGGCTGGACGCCCTTGTTCTTGAACGCGGAGCCGCACAGCACCGGGTTGACGTGGCCGGCGATCGTGGCGCGGCGGATGCCGGCGATGATCTCGGCCTCGGAGGGCTCGACGCCCTCGAGGTACTGCTCCATGATCTGCTCGTCGGCCTCGGCGAGGGTCTCCAGGAGCTTGTCGCGCCACTCGCGCGCGCTCTCGGCGTGGGTGGCCGGGATCTCCTGGGTGTCGTACATCTCGCCCTTGGCGGCCTCCTCGCTCCAGACGAGGGCCTTCATACCGACCAGGTCGATGACGCCCTTGAAGTCAGCCTCGGCGCCGATCGGCAGCTGCACCACCAGCGGGGTGGCCTGCAGGCGGTCGACGATCATGTCCACGCAGCGGTGGAACTCGGCGCCCACGCGGTCGAGCTTGTTGACGAAGCAGATGCGCGGCACGTTGTAGCGGTCGGCCTGGCGCCAGACCGTCTCGGACTGCGGCTCGACGCCGGCCACCCCGTCGAACACGGCGACCGCGCCGTCGAGGACGCGCAGCGAGCGCTCGACCTCGACGGTGAAGTCGACGTGGCCGGGCGTGTCGATGATGTTGATCGTGTGACCGTCCCACGTGCAGGTGGTGGCGGCCGACGTGATCGTGATGCCGCGCTCCTGCTCCTGCTCCATCCAGTCCATCGTGGCGGCGCCCTCGTGGACCTCACCGATCTTGTACGTGATGCCGGTGTAGAACAGGATGCGCTCGGTCGTGGTGGTCTTGCCCGCGTCGATGTGGGCCATGATCCCGATGTTGCGGACCTTGGCGAGCGCGGTGGCGATGTCGGTGGCCACGGGTGGCGTTCTCTCTCCTGCAGCTGGGTGCGTGCGGTGCGGCTCCCGCGCTGCGGCCCGGCCCGAGGTCGTCGGGGCGGGCCGCCGGCACGGGGCGGGTGACTACCAGCGGTAGTGCGCGAAGGCCTTGTTGGACTCGGCCATCTTGTGCATGTCCTCGCGCCGCTTGACGCTGGCGCCGAGGCCGTTGCTGGCGTCGAGCAGCTCGTTCATGAGCCGCTCGGTCATGGTCTTCTCGCGGCGGGCGCGGCTGTAGCCGACGAGCCAGCGCAGGGCGAGGGTGTTGGCGCGGCCGGCCTTGACCTCCACCGGCACCTGGTAGGTCGCACCGCCGACGCGGCGGCTCTTGACCTCGAGGGTGGGGCGGACGTTGTCCAGGGCGCGCTTGAGCGTGACGACGGGGTCGGTGCCGCTCTTCTCCCGGCAGCCCTCCAGGGCGCCGTAGACGATCCGCTCGGCGGTGGACTTCTTGCCGTCGAGCAGGACCTTGTTCACCAGGGCGGTGACCAGCGGGGAGTTGTAGACCGGGTCGACGACGACCGGGTGCTTGGGGGCCGGGCCCTTGCGGGGCATTAGCTCTTCTCCTTCTTCGCGCCGTAGCGGCTGCGCGCCTGCTTGCGGTTCTTCACGCCCTGGGTGTCGAGCGAGCCGCGGATGATCTTGTAGCGGACGCCGGGCAGGTCCTTCACACGGCCGCCGCGGACGAGCACGATCGAGTGCTCCTGGAGGTTGTGGCCCACCCCGGGGATGTAGGCGGTGACCTCGATGCCGCTGGTCAGGCGCACACGGGCGACCTTGCGCAGCGCGGAGTTCGGCTTCTTCGGCGTCGTGGTGTAGACGCGGGTGCACACACCGCGGCGCTGGGGGCTGCCCTTGAGCGCCGGGGTCTTGGTCTTCTCGACCTTGTCCTGGCGGCCCTTGCGGACCAGCTGCTGGATCGTGGGCACTGCGTCTCCGTCACTCTCTTCCGCCACGTGCTGGCGGTGGTCTGGTGCGGCCGGGACCCGTTCCGCGGTCCCCGCCGGTCCTGCCGGTGGTGAAGCCTTCGCTGGCCGCCCCTGCTCCCCCCGAGGTCGGGCGTGTCGCCCGCCCCGCGATCGGCTCGGCGAGAACCGCGCCGGACCGGTGGGGCGTCCCGCGCGCACCCGCTGGTGACCGCCGGGCGCACACGAGGGCCCGGGGCATCCCAGGCACAAGGAAGGAGGGTACCTACTGCTGCGTGGGCAGGTCAAAGCGGGACCGCCGGCCGTCGGCGAGAACCTCCGGGAGAGGGCAGCGTAGCCGCGCCCGAGGTCCCCGTCCCGCCGACGCGCCGGTTCCCGACCAGGGGCCCGCACCGTGCCCCACGGCGCTGACGCGCCGGTGCCCATGAGGCGCTGACGCACCGACGCCGATCAGGCGCTGACGCGCCGGTGCCCGCCCCGCGAGCAGCGGGACGGGCACCGGGTTGGGACGGCTCCGGCTCAGCCGGAGTAGGGACCGTAGTCGTAGTCCTCCAGCGGGACCGCCTGGCCGGAGCCCATGCCGAACGCGGCGTAGTCGCTCTCGTCGTAGCCCGGCATCGCGTACATGGCGGCCTTGGCCTCCTCGGTGGGCTCGACCCGGATGTTCCGGTAGCGGGGAAGCCCCGTGCCGGCCGGGATGAGCTTGCCGAGGATCACGTTCTCCTTCAGGCCGAGCAGCGAGTCGGACTTGGCGTGGATCGCCGCGTCGGTGAGGACTCGCGTCGTCTCCTGGAAGGAGGCCGCCGACAGCCACGACTCGGTGGCCAGCGAGGCCTTGGTGATGCCCATGAGCTCGGGGCGGCCGGAGGCGGGGGTGCCGCCCTCGGCCACGACGCGACGGTTCTCCTCCTCGAACCGGCTGCGCTCGACCAGCTCGCCCGGCAGCAGCTCCGCGTCGCCGGACTCGATGATCGTGACCCGCTTGAGCATCTGGCGGACGATGACCTCGATGTGCTTGTCGTGGATCGACACGCCCTGGCTGCGGTAGACCTCCTGGACCTGGTCCACCAGGTGCAGCTGCACCTGACGGGGGCCGAGGATCCGCAGGACCTGCTTCGGGTCGACGGCGCCGACGACGAGCTGCTGCCCGACCTCGACGTGGTCGCCCTCGGCCACCAGGAGCCGGGCCCGGCGCGAGACGGTGTAGGCCATCTCCTCCGAGCCGTCGTCCGGCACGACCACGATCTTGCGCTGCTTCTCGGAGTCCTCGAAGCGGATCCGGCCGGCCTGCTCGGAGATCGGCGCGACGCCCTTGGGCGTGCGGGCCTCGAACAGCTCGACCACACGCGGCAGACCGTGGGTGATGTCGTCACCGGCCACACCACCGGTGTGGAAGGTGCGCATCGTCAGCTGCGTGCCGGGCTCGCCGATCGACTGGGCGGCGATGATGCCGACCGCCTCGCCGACGTCGACGAGCTTGCCGGTGGCCAGCGAGCGGCCGTAGCACATCCCGCAGGTGCCGACCTTGCTGTCGCAGGTGAGCACCGAGCGGACGCGCACGGTCTCGACGCCGGCGGAGACCAGCAGGCCGATGTTGACATCGCCCAGGTCGGTGCCCGCCGCGAGCAGCGTCTCGCGCCCGTTCGGGCCGTCGACGACGACGTCCTCGGCCAGGTTGCGGGCGTAGACGCTGGTCTCGACGTTCTCCGCCTTGCGCAGGGTGCCGTCGGCGCCGCGCTCGGCGATCCGCATCGGGACGCCGCGGTCGGTGCCGCAGTCCTCCTCGCGGATGATGACGTCCTGGGAGACGTCGACCAGTCGCCGGGTGAGGTAGCCGGAGTCGGCGGTGCGCAGGGCAGTGTCGGCCAGACCCTTGCGGGCGCCGTGCGTCGAGATGAAGTACTCGAGCACGGTGAGGCCCTCGCGGAAGTTCGCCTTGATCGGCCGCGGGATGATCTCGCCCTTGGGGTTGGCGACGAGACCACGCATGCCGGCGATCTGGCGGACCTGCATCCAGTTACCGCGGGCGCCAGAGTTCACCATCATGAACACCGGGTTGGCGCGCGGGAAGTCCTCCTGCATGGCGTCGGCGACCTTGTTGGTGGCCTGCGTCCAGATCTCGATGAGCTCCTGACGACGCTCGTCGTCGGTGATGAGCCCCTTCTCGTACTGGCTCTGCACCTTCTCCGCGCGCGCCTCGTACTGCTCGAGGATCTCCTGCTTGGCCTCCGGGCTGACGACGTCCTCGATCGAGATCGTGACGCCGGACCGGGTCGCCCAGTGGAAGCCGGCCGCCTTGAGCGCGTCCAGGGTGGCCGCGACGGTCACCTTCGGGTAGCGCTCGGCGAGGTCGTTGACGATGCCCGAGAGCACCTTCTTGTCCACGACGTCGTTGACGAACGGGTAGTCGACCGGCAGCGCCTCGTTGAACAGCGCCCGCCCCAGGGTGGTCTTGAAGGAGAGCGTGTCGCCCTCCTCGTAGCCCTCCGGGGCGGTCCAGCCGCGCGGCGGCACGATGCCCGGCAGCCGCAGGGTGATCTGCGCCTGCAGGTCGAGCTCGTGCGCGTCGAACGCCATGATCGCCTCGGCCACCGTGCCGAAGGCCCGCCCGGTGCCCTTGAGCTCGCGCTCCTCTGGGCTGGAGGTGAGGAAGTAGATCCCCAGCACCATGTCCTGGGTCGGCGAGGTGATCGGACGACCCGACGCCGGGCTCAGGATGTTGTTCGAGGACAGCATGAGGATGCGGGCCTCGGCCTGGGCCTCCGACGACAGCGGCAGGTGCACCGCCATCTGGTCGCCGTCGAAGTCGGCGTTGAACGCGGTGCAGACCAGCGGGTGGATCTGGATGGCCTTGCCCTCGACCAGCTGCGGCTCGAAGGCCTGGATGCCCAGGCGGTGCAGCGTGGGTGCCCGGTTGAGCAGCACCGGGTGCTCGGTGATGACCTCCTCGAGCACGTCCCACACGACCGGGCGGGCGCGCTCGACCATGCGCTTGGCGCTCTTGATGTTCTGCGCGTGGTTGAGGTCGACCAGCCGCTTCATGACGAACGGCTTGAACAGCTCCAGCGCCATCTGCTTGGGCAGGCCGCACTGGTGCAGCTTGAGCTGCGGGCCGACCACAATGACCGAACGGCCGGAGTAGTCCACGCGCTTGCCGAGCAGGTTCTGGCGGAACCGGCCCTGCTTGCCCTTGAGCATGTCCGAGAGCGACTTGAGCGGGCGGTTGCCCGGGCCGGTGACCGGCCGGCCGCGGCGGCCGTTGTCGAACAGCGCGTCGACGGCCTCCTGCAGCATGCGCTTCTCGTTGTTGACGATGATCTCGGGCGCGCCGAGGTCGAGCAGCCGCTTGAGCCGGTTGTTCCGGTTGATCACCCGGCGGTAGAGGTCGTTCAGGTCGCTGGTGGCGAAGCGGCCACCGTCGAGCTGGACCATCGGGCGCAGGTCCGGCGGGATGACCGGGACGCAGTCCAGGACCATGCCCATCGGGCTGTTGCGGGTGTTGAGGAACGCCGAGACGACCTTGAGCCGCTTGAGGGCACGGGTCTTCTTCTGGCCCTTGCCGGTGCGGATGATCTCCCGCAGCGACTCGGCCTCGGCCTCGAGGTCGAAGGACTCCAGGCGCTTCTGCAGCGCCGCCGCGCCCATGCCGCCCTCGAAGTAGAGGCCGAAGCGGTCGCGCATCTCGCGGTAGAGGACCTCGTCGCCCTCGAGGTCCTGGACCTTGAGGTTCTTGAACCGGGTCCAGACCTCCTCGAGCCGGTCCAGCTCGCGCTGGGCCCGGTCGCGCAGCTGCTTCATCTCGCGCTCGGCGCCCTCGCGCACCTTGCGGCGGGCGTCGGACTTGGCGCCCTCGGCCTCGAGCTGGGCGAGGTCCTCCTCCAGGCGCTTCTGCCGCGCCTCGATGTCGGAGTCGCGGCGCTGCTCGACCTGCTGCTTCTCCACCGAGATCTTGGCCTCGAGGGAGGGCAGGTCGCGCTGGCGGTTCTCGTCGTCGACCCACGTGATCATGTAGGCCGCGAAGTAGATGACCTTCTCCAGGTCCTTCGGGGCGAGGTCGAGCAGGTAGCCGAGCCGGCTCGGCACGCCCTTGAAGTACCAGATGTGGGTGACCGGGGCGGCGAGCTCGATGTGGCCCATCCGCTCACGGCGCACCTTGGCGCGGGTCACCTCGACGCCGCAGCGCTCGCAGATGATGCCCTTGAAGCGGACCCGCTTGTACTTGCCGCAGTAGCACTCCCAGTCCCGGGTGGGACCGAAGATCTTCTCGCAGAAGAGCCCGTCCTTCTCCGGCTTGAGGGTGCGGTAGTTGATCGTCTCGGGCTTCTTGACCTCGCCGTGCGACCACTGGCGGATGTCGTCCGCCGTGGCCAGACCGATGCGCAGCTCGTCGAAGAAGTTAACGTCCAGCACTTCGTGCTCACATCCTTCGGATGTCTCCCGGCTACGCCGAGAAGTCAAAACCAAAAGTCAAGGGCAAGGATCGGGCCTTCGGCCGGCCCGGAAGGAATGCGCTTCGCGGATTCCTTCCGGGCCACTGCTGACGCAGTCCGCCGCTGGTCACCTTCGATCACACCCCGCGTGGTCGGGTTGCTCTCGTCGGCGCCGGCCCAGCACGGGCTTACACCTCGTCGACGCTCAGTGCGCCCTCGTTGGGACGGCGGGAGAGGTCGATGCCGAGCTCCTCCGCGGCGCGGAAGACGTCCTCGTCGGTGTCGCGCATCTCGATGGACATGCCGTCGCTGGAGAGCACCTCGACGTTGAGGCACAGCGACTGCATCTCCTTGATGAGCACCTTGAAGGACTCGGGGATGCCGGGCTCGGGGATGTTCTCGCCCTTGACGATCGCCTCGTAGACCTTCACGCGGCCGGTGACGTCGTCGGACTTGATGGTGAGCAGCTCCTGCAGCGCGTAGGAGGCGCCGTAGGCCTCGAGGGCCCACACCTCCATCTCGCCGAAGCGCTGACCGCCGAACTGCGCCTTACCACCCAGCGGCTGCTGAGTGATCATCGAGTAGGGACCGGTCGAGCGGGCGTGGATCTTGTCATCGACGAGGTGGTGGAGCTTGAGGATGTACATGTAGCCCACCGACACCGGCGCCGGGTAGGGCTCGCCGGAGCGCCCGTCGAACAGCTGCGCCTTGCCCGACTCGCCGATCAGCTGCACGCCGTCGCGGGTGGGCAGGGTGCTGGCGAGCAGACCCTGGATCTCCTCCTCGCGCGCACCGTCGAAGACCGGGGTGGCCACGTTGGTGCCGGGCTCGCCCTGGTCGGCGCCGATCCGCTGCAGCTCGCGCTTCCACTGGGCGTCCTCGCCCTGCACGCTCCAGCCGGTCTTGGCAACCCACCCGAGGTGGGTCTCGAGGACCTGGCCGACGTTCATCCGGCCCGGCACGCCGAGCGGGTTGAGCACGATGTCGACCGGGGTGCCGTCCTCGAGGAACGGCATGTCCTCGACCGGGAGGATCTTGGAGATGACGCCCTTGTTGCCGTGCCGGCCGGCGAGCTTGTCGCCGTCCTGCACCTTGCGCTTCTGGGCGACGTCGACCCGGACCAGCTGGTTGACGCCCGGCGGGAGCTCGAAGCCCTCGTCGCGGTCGAAGACCTTGACGCCGATGACCTTGCCGGACTCGCCGTGCGGCACCTTGAGCGAGGTGTCGCGGACCTCGCGCGCCTTCTCACCGAAGATCGCGCGGAGCAGACGCTCCTCCGGGGTCAGCTCGGTCTCGCCCTTGGGCGTGACCTTGCCGACCAGGATGTCGCCGGGCACGACGTCGGCGCCGATGCGGATGATGCCGCGCTCGTCGAGGTCGGCCAGGACCTCCTCGGAGACGTTCGGGATGTCCCGGGTGATCTCCTCGGGGCCCAGCTTGGTGTCGCGGGCGTCGACCTCGTGCTCCTCGATGTGGATCGAGGACAGGACGTCGTCCTGGACGATCCGCTGGCTGAGGATGATCGCGTCCTCGTAGTTGTGGCCCTCCCAGGACATGAAGGCGACGAGCAGGTTCTTGCCCAGCGCCATCTCGCCCTCGTCGGTGCAGGGGCCGTCGGCGAGGACCTGGCGCTCCTCGACCCGCTGGCCCTCGTCGACGATGACCTTCTGGTTGAAGCTCGTGCCCTGGTTGGAGCGGCGGAACTTCTGCACCCGGTAGGTGGAGTAGGTGCCGTCGTCGTTGGCCACGGTGACGTAGTCGGCCGAGACCTCCTGCACCACGCCGGCCTTCTCGGCCACGATCACGTCGCCGGCGTCGACCGCGGCGCGGTACTCCATGCCGGTGCCGACCAGCGGCGACTCGGCCTTGAGCAGCGGGACGGCCTGGCGCTGCATGTTGGAGCCCATGAGCGCGCGGTTGGCGTCGTCGTGCTCGAGGAACGGGATCATGGCCGTGGCGACCGACACCATCTGGCGCGGCGAGACGTCCATGTAGTCGACCTCGGCGGCCGGGATGAACTCGACCTCGCCGCCCTTGCGGCGCACCAGCACGCGGGCCTCGGCGAACGCGTTGTCCTCGGTGAGGGGCGCGTTGGCCTGGGCGATGGTGTGCTGGTCCTCCTCGTCGGCGGTGAGGTAGTCGATCTGGTCGCTGACCTTGCCGTCGACGACGCGGCGGTAGGGGGTCTCGACGAACCCGAACGCGTTGATCCGGGCGAACGAGGACAGCGAGCCGATCAGACCGATGTTCGGACCCTCAGGGGTCTCGATCGGGCACATGCGGCCGTAGTGCGACGGGTGGACGTCGCGGACCTCCATGCCGGCCCGCTCGCGGGACAGACCGCCGGGGCCGAGCGCCGACAGGCGGCGCTTGTGGGTGAGGCCGGCCAGCGGGTTGGTCTGGTCCATGAACTGCGACAGCTGGCTGGTCCCGAAGAACTCCTTGATCGCCGCCACGACGGGGCGGATGTTGATCAGGGTCTGCGGGGTGATCGCCTCGACGTCCTGGGTGGTCATCCGCTCGCGGACGACGCGCTCCATCCGGGACAGGCCGGTGCGGACCTGGTTCTGGATGAGCTCGCCGACCGAGCGCAGGCGCCGGTTGCCGAAGTGGTCGATGTCGTCGACCTCGACCAGGACGGTCTTGGACGAGCCGTCGGCCTGCGGGGTCTCCATCGAGGTCTCGCCGGCGTGCAGCCGGACGATGTACTTGATGGTGGCGACGATGTCGTCGAGGGTGATGACGCCCTGGTTGAGCGGCGCGTCGGTGCCCAGCTTCTTGGTCAGCTTGTAGCGGCCGACCTTGGCCAGGTCGTAGCGCTTGGGGTTGAAGTAGAGGTTCTCCAGCAGGGTCTGGGCAGCCTCGCGCGTGGGCGGCTCGCCCGGACGCAGTTTGCGGTAGATGTCGAGCAGCGCGTCGTCCTGGCCGGAGGTGTGGTCCTTCTCCAGCGTCTGACGCATCGACTCGAACTCCCCGAACTCCTCGAGGATGCGCGCGTCGTCCCAGCCCAGGGCCTTGAGCAGCACGGTGACCGACTGCTTGCGCTTGCGGTCGATGCGGACACCGACCTGGTCGCGCTTGTCGATCTCGAACTCGAGCCAGGCACCGCGGGACGGGATGACCTTGGCGCCGAAGACGTCCTTGTCGGAGGTCTTGTCCAGCGTCTTCTCGAAGTAGACGCCGGGGGAACGCACGAGCTGGGAGACGACCACCCGCTCGGTGCCGTTGATGATGAACGTGCCCTTGTCCGTCATCAGCGGGAAGTCGCCCATGAAGACGGTCTGCGACTTGATCTCGCCGGTGACGTTGTTCATGAACTCGGCCGTGACGAACAGCGGGGCCGAGTAGGTGATGTCCCGCTCCTTGCAGTCCTCGATCGAGTACTTCGGGGGCTCGAAGCGGTGGTCGCGGAACGACAGCGACATCGTCCCCTGGAAGTCCTCGATCGGGGAGATCTCCTCGAAGACGTCCTCCAGGCCCGAGGTGGTGGGGACGTCGGTGCGACCGGCCGCGAGAGCGGCCTCGACCCGGTCCTTCCACGCCTGGTTGCCGAGCAGCCAGTCGACGCTCTCGGTCTGGAGGGCCAGCAGGTCGGGGACCTCGAGGGGCTCCCGGATCTTGGCGAAACTGATACGGAGGGGGGCGTTGGTGCTGGACTTCTGGCGCGGTTCTGCAGCGGTGCGCGAGGCGGCCAAGAGGGGTCCTTCCGGGGCTCGTGCTCGATATGCAGCGCTCCCCCACGGCATGCCGCGGCCCTCACGACTCGGAAGTCGCGAGGCAGGGCGGAGGGCAGCGCAAAGCGGCAGCATACCTAGTGGGCACGCCGCTGTCGAGCCGGGCCCCAGCGGGGCCGGCCTGCCCCGGCTCGCGGGGAGTTGCACCGCTCGAGGCGGCGAGCTCCCACCCGCTCGAGCCGGGTGGCGGAGCGGAGCCAGCCGTTCGACCCAGGGGCGCACGACGACCCCGGCCTTCCGCTGGCGGCGCGAGCATGGTGACCCGCTGCCGGAACCCCCGTCAAGGACCCGCGCCGGGTCTGTGCACAGGTCGTGACCTCGGTCCCCAGGCCGGCCCTCGCGCTGGCCGGTGCATACCCCTGCAGTCGGTGGTGAACCGGGGCGCTCGCCCGCGGGGCTGGTCGGCGGCTGGTGACGGGCGGGCAGGGCGCGGGGGGGCTCCGACTGGAGACGGGGGGCAGGGGGCGAGGCGCTCGAGCGGCCGGCTCGCCTCTTCGACGGGGCGAAAGGCGCTGATGACGGGCGGCGTGCCGCGTGGGGCGGCTTGCGCTGCCGGGCTGCGGCTCGAGTGGAGGGCTGGGGCAGGACACGCCCGGCGTGTCGCGCGCCAGCCCTCCAGTCGATCTTCGTCGGGCTATGGACCGCGCAGACTGTGACGTCCTTGTCGCGATGCGTCGGCGTGTCGCGCCAACGACGTCGCAGTTTGCGCCGGCCGATTGCATGAGTGGGTCTCCGCTAGGCATAGATGCGGAGCGGGAGTCCACCCATGCGTCGCGGTCCGCCGGCCGGCCACCCGAGCCGCGCCGCGCCTCGCTCCCGCCGTCACCAGCGCCGTTGACCGTGCCGAGCAGGTCAGACGGCGGCAGGAAAGGCGGCGGCAGGACCGGCAGCGAGGCGAACGGCGCGAGGGGACCCCTGACCCGCCATGTAGCCGGTCAGGGGTCCCCCCACGCACCAGGAGGCCGGGCTACAGCGCCGCGATCCCGCTCACCTTCCACTCCCCCTGCACCGGGACGAGGGTCATGCGGACCCGGTTGAGGTCGCGGCGCGGGCCCTGGACCTTGGTGGAGGTGGTGGTCTGGTCCACGAAGAGGAGCACGACCACCCGGTCCGGGCGGGCGGACACGACGCTGGCGGCGACGACGTCGGCGCTGACCTTGGCCTTGACCTGGGTGGCGGTGGGCTTGACGACGGTGGCGGTGGTCTTGGCGTACTGCGCCTTGAACGTGCCGGTGAGGCGCTGCTCGGCGGCGGCGAAGTCCTGGTCGAGGTGGGCGCTGTCGTAGCCGAGCACGACGGGGGCGGCGCTCACCGCGGCGCTGAGGGCGGCGGTGCGGGCGGTCTCGGCACCCTGGTCGGCGCGGACTTGGGTCCACAGCAGCCCGGCGGCGGCCACGGCGAGCAGGGCGAGGGCG
>JBQCHF010000116.1:0-3120 GCA_051954955.1 Motilibacteraceae bacterium | reverse complement strand
AGGACAAGAGCGCCCTCTACCTCAACGAATGCCGCAGGATGGGCATCACCGTGCTGCCTCCGGACGTGAACGCCTCGGCGGCGACCTTCACGCCGGTCGGCGGCGACATCCGGTTCGGCCTGGCCGCGGTGCGCAACGTGGGCACCAACGTCGTCGACGCGATCGTCGCCGCCCGCTCGGCCAAGGGCGCGTTCACCAGCTTCAGCGACTTCCTGCGCAAGGTCCCGATCAACGTCTGCAACAAGCGGGTCATCGAGTCCCTGGTCAAGGCCGGGGCGTTCGACTCGCTCGGCCACCCGCGCAAGGGGCTCGTGCTCATCCACGAGCAGGCCATCGACACCGTTATCGACGTCAAGCGCAACGAGGCCATGGGGCAGGACTCGCTGTTCGGCGGGGACGCCGAGATCGAGGCCTCGTTCGAGACTCCGGTGCCGGAGGGGGAGTGGGACAAGCCCACCCTGCTCGGGTTCGAGCGGGAGATGCTTGGGCTGTACGTGTCCGATCATCCGCTGCTGGGGATAGGGCACATCCTGTCCTCCGCCACCGACTGCTCGGTCGCGCAGGCGCTCGGCGTCGCCGCCGAGGATGCCGAACGGGCTGCCCACGGCGAGCGCAGCGATGCCCAGCCGGTCACCGTCGGGGGCATCCTGTCCGGAGTGCAGCGCAAGGTGACCAGGCAGGGCATGCCGTGGGCGGCCGCGACGCTTGAGGATCTCGAAGGCGCTATCGAGGTGCTGTTCTTCCCGGCCACCTATGCCGAATGCGCGACCCAGGTCGCCGACGACGCGATCGTGATCGTGAAGGGCCGTGTTGACCGCCGTGATGAGTCGCCCAAGCTGGTCGCGCGGGAGGTGAGCACGCCCGACCTGTCCGTGGGCGCCAGTGGCCCTTTTGTGGTGTCCATGCCGGTGCAGCGGTGCGTGGGGCCGGTGGTGGACCGTCTTCACGAGGTGCTGCGTAGCCACCCAGGGCTGGCCGAGGTGCACCTGCGGCTGTGCAACGGCCGCAGGACAACCGTGGTCAGGCTCGACGACAAGCTCCGGGTCAGGCCCTCGCCGGGCCTGCTCGCCGACCTCAAGCAGCTGCTCGGCCCCGCCTGCGTCTCCTAGGCGGCACGGTGGCGGTCTCGCCCGGCGCTAGGCGTCGCGGCGCTGGAGCAGGTAGAAGGCCAGCGCGAGCAGCACGACGGTCCAGACGCAGAACACGCCGAACCCCTGCCACGCTGACAGCACCTGGTCCGCCTGCTGGTGCTGCCGCGCGACCAGCTGGCCCGCCTCGGACGGGAGGTAGGCGTGGACGTACTTGCCGATCTTCCCCGGGATCAGCTGGGCCAGCGGCGCCAGCACCAGGACAAAGCCGATCACGGCGGTTATCGCCCCCGCCGTGTGCCGGATGAGGGCGCCGACGGCCATCGCGAACAGGGCGAGCACGGTCAGGTAGAGCCCGGCGCCGACGACGGCCCTGGCGGCCCCGGGGTCGCCGAGCGAGACGGGCACGTGGCTGGCCAGGATCGGCTTGCCGATGAAGAACGAGAGGAAGGCGACGCACTCGCCGATGACGAACACCAGCGCCGCGAACACCACCGCCTTGGCCACGAACATGGGGTACCGGCGCGGGACGGCCATCAGCGAGGCCCGGATCACCCCGGTGGTGTACTCGGCCGAGATCACGAGCACGCCGAGGACGCAGATGGTGAGCTGGCCAAGGTAGAACCCGGCGCCGAGGATCGTTCCGACCGGGTCGGCGGCGACCTGGGCTCGCTGGGCCGGGTCGGTTTTGTCCCAGTTATAGACGCTGAGCCAGGTGAACAGGGCGGTGAACCCGATCGTCAGAACGATCAGCAGAATCAGCGACCACACGGTGGAGCGGACCGACCGGATCTTCGTCCACTCGGATGCCAGCAGGTTGCCGAAGCCCGCGCGACCCGGCACGGGGCGGGCGGTCGGCTCCTGGTACGGGGGCGCGGCCGGGCTGGTGGCGGTCATCGGTCGCCCCCCTTGGCCGCGCTTGGCTCGCGTTCGGGTTCGGCGCCGGCCGCTGGCGCCGCGCCGGGCGCCTGCGGCGCGGCGGGCGCCCCGTACTCGACGCTGCCCGCGGTGAGTTCCATGAACGCCTCCTCCAGCGAGGCAAGCTGGGGAGTCAGCTCGTGCAGGACGATGCCGCCGGCGGCGGCAATCTCACCGATCCTGGGTGCCGCCAGGCCGGTGACCCTCAGCCCATCGGCCTCGGCGCCGTCCGCCCGCTGGGCGGACACCACGCCGCCCTCTGCGGTGATCAGCCCGCTGAGCGCGTCCGCCTGCGGCGAGCGCACCAGCACCGACCGCTCGGAACTGCGCTCGATGAACTCATGGGTGGGGCAGTCCGCGATCAGCTTGCCCTTGCCGATCACGATCAGGTGGTCGGCGGTGACCGCCATCTCGTTCATCAGGTGGCTGGAAACGAAGACGGTGCGCCCCTCGGCCGCCAGCTGCTTCATCAGGTTCCTGACCCACCGGATCCCCTCCGGGTCGAGCCCGTTCACCGGCTCGTCCAGCAGCAGCGCTGGGGGATTGCCGAGCATGGCGGCGGCGATCCCGACCCGCTGGCTCATGCCGAGCGAGTAGCCGCCGGTCCGCTTGTGCGCCACCGGGGTGAGCCCGACCAGGGCGAGCACCTCGTCCACGCGCCGACGGGGCAGGCCCTGGCTCTGAGCCAGAAACAGCAGGTGGTTGTAGGCGCTGCGGCCGCTGTGCAGGGCATTGGCCTCCCGCAGCGCCCCGACGGCGGTCAGCGGGCGCGCCAGCTGGTCGGACCGCTTGCCGTCAATCGTTGCGGTCCCCTCCTGGGGCCGGTCGAGGCCCAGGATCAGCCGCATCGTGGTCGATTTGCCCGCACCGTTCGGGCCGAGGAACCCAGTCACCCGGGCGGGCCCGACCGTGAAGGACAGGTGATCGACGGCGAGCTTGTCCCCATAGCGCTTGGTGAGATCGCGCACCTCGATCATCTGGCTCCATTCACCAGTGGGGTCGTTTCTTGCTGCCGTCAGACCACGCTAGCAAGCGCGCCGGCCCGGGCCTGCGGCGCGCTCCGGTGCGCGGCCAGACGCGGTCGCGTACGCTGCTGGCGACAATGTCTGAGCTG
>JBQCHF010000115.1:0-2989 GCA_051954955.1 Motilibacteraceae bacterium | reverse complement strand
CATCACCCGCGACTTCGAGGCCGCGTTCGCCAAGGCCGACGTGCTGCTCTCGCCCACCGCGCCGACCACGGCGTTCAAGCTGGGCGAGAAGCTCGACGACCCGCTGGCCATGTACCTCAACGACATCGCGACCATCCCGGTCAACCTGGCCGGCAACGCCGCGATGTCGCTGCCCGCGGGCCTCTCGCCCGACGACGGCCTGCCCGTCGGCGTCCAGATCATGGCGCCGCCGCTGGCCGACGACCGCCTCTACCGGGTCGGCGCCGCCCTCGAGGCCGCGCTGCTCTCCCAGTGGGGCGCCCCGATCCTCACCCACGCCCCCCAGCTGGAGGTCGCCCGATGAACCCCCGTACCCGCAGCCTGCTCAAGCTGGGCGGCAAGGCCTTCGCCGTCTCCACCGTCGTGCGCCAGCTCTCCGGGGCGCGCAAGGACGGCGACAACCTCAAGCTGCTCGACGCGCTGCTCAACGCGGCCGCGCTGGTCACCGCCGTGCTCATCATCGTGCGCGAGATCCGCGAGCACGGGGACGGCCTGGGCGAGGACCTCGCCGCGGCCGGGAGCGACCTGTGACGGCCGAGGCCATGGCCGCCGGCACCGACGCCCTCGTCCCCTACGAGGACGCCGTCGCCGAGTTCGACCCGGTGATGGGCCTGGAGGTCCACGTCGAGCTGGGCACGGCCACCAAGATGTTCTGCGGCTGCCCCACGAACTTCGGCGCCGAGCCCAACACCCAGGTCTGCCCGACCTGCCTGGGCCTGCCCGGCTCGCTGCCGGCCGTGAACGAGAAGGCGGTCGAGTCGGCCATCCGGATCGGCCTGGCGCTGAACTGCCAGGTAGCGGAGTGGTGCCGCTTCGCGCGGAAGAACTACTTCTACCCGGACATGCCGAAGAACTTCCAGACCTCGCAGTACGACGAGCCGATCTGCTTCGACGGCTACCTCGACGTCGAGGTCGACACCCCGGACGGGCCAAGGACCTTCCGGGTGGGCATCGAGCGCGCCCACATGGAGGAGGACACCGGCAAGTCCACCCACATGGGCGGGGCCACCGGCCGCATCCACGGCGCGGACTACTCGCTGGTCGACTACAACCGGGCCGGCATCCCGCTGATCGAGATCGTCACCAAGCCGATCGAGGGCGCCGACGACCTCGCCCCCGCCGTCGCACGCGCCTACGTGGCCGAGCTGCGCGACCTGCTCAAGGGCCTGGGCGTCAGCGAGGCGCGGATGGAGCTGGGCCAGCTGCGCTGCGACGCCAACCTGTCGCTGCGCCCGTCGCCCGACGCCCCGTTCGGCACCCGCACCGAGACCAAGAACGTCAACTCGCTGCGGTCGGTGGAGCGGGCCATCCGCTTCGAGATCTCCCGCCAGGCGGCCGTCCTGCGCGCCGGCGGCACGATCAAGCAGGAGACGCGCCACTTCCACGAGGACACCGGCACGACGACGTCGGGCCGGTCCAAGGAGGAGGCCGAGGACTACCGCTACTTCCCCGAGCCGGACCTGGTGCCGGTGGCGCCCTCGCGCGAATGGGTGGAGCAGCTGCGCGGCACGCTGCCCGAGCCGCCGTCGGCGCACCGCAAGCGGCTGCAGGAGGCGTGGGGTCTCGGCGACCACGACATGCAGTCGGTGGTCAACGCCGGCGCCCTCACCCTGGTCGAGCAGACCGTGGCCGCCGGGGCGGACCCGGCCAGCGCCCGCAAGTGGTGGCTGGGCGAGCTCGCCCGGCGCGCCAACGAGGCCGGCCACGAGCTCGAGGGCCTGCCCATCACCCCGGCCGACGTCGCCCGTGTGGTCGCGCTCACCAGGGAGGGCAAGCTGAACGACAAGCTGGCCCGCCAGGTGATCGAGGGCGTGCTGGCCGGCGAGGGCACCCCGGACGAGGTCGTCGCCCAGCGCGGCCTCGAGGTCGTCTCCGACGACGGCGCCCTGGTGGCCGCCGTGGACGAGGCGCTGGCCGCGCAGCCCGACGTCGCCGAGAAGATCCGCTCGGGCAAGGTGCAGGCCGCGGGTGCGATCGTCGGCGCGGTCATGAAGGCGACCCGCGGCCAGGCGGACGCGGGCCGCGTCCGCGAGCTCGTCCTGGAGCGCTGCGGAGCGTCCGGCTGACGGCTGCTCCTCAGGCTCTGGCCTGACTGTGTGAGGGGCGCCCTCACCCGCTTCTTCACGGGTGGGGGCGCCCCTCACGTCTGACCGGGTCGAGCCTGCGCCCCTGGCGTCGGACCCGCGAGCACTGGGGGAAGGCACAGGTCGTCGACGTCGATCTCGCCCAGCAGTCGCGCGCCGACCTCTTCCGGTGATCGTGAAGGGTTGATGACGAATTTGCGCCATCAACTCTTCACGATCATGAGGAGTTCTAGCGGGTCCTGATCCAGGTCCTGGTGGGGTCGATCCAGGCGGGGGCGCGCCATTCGGTTCCGCCCTCTGCGGTGGCGCGCAGGTCCCAGTGCTGGTCGTGGACGAGGTGGTGGTGCCACAGGCAGAGCAGGCGCATCTCGTCGAGGTTGGTCTCTCCGCCGAGGGTCCACCAGGTGATGTGGTGCGCTTGGGACCAGTCCGGGGGTCGGTCGCAGCCGGGGCCGACGCAGCCCTTTGTCCCGCAACGCGAGCAGGCGCCGCTGGTCGGGGGTGGCCAGGCGTTTGGCTCGTCCGACGTCGATGGGTCTGCCTTCGCCGTCGAGGACGACGGGGATGATCCCGGCTTCGCAGGCGAGCAGGCGGGCCTGCTCGACCGAGATCCGGGAGCCGGCCGAGGTGGTGGACTGGATCGTCGCGGCCCGGTGAGCCCCGGGGGTGGGCTGGCCGGACTCGGCGGCTCGGAGCTCGGCGAGGGTGACCGCGACCAGCAGTCCGTCCCGGGACGGGGCGGCGACCTTGCCGCGGAAGGAGTCGGGGACCGGCGGCACGGAGGGGATGCCGTCGAGTGCGAGGCCGAGGTCGAGAGCTTGCTGTCCGGCCGGCTGACCCGTGCGCGGGTCCGCACCATCTGTGCT
>JBQCHF010000114.1:0-8597 GCA_051954955.1 Motilibacteraceae bacterium | reverse complement strand
TCCTCAAGGACTCGCTGCAGTGACCACCCGCCGGGGGGGGGGGTGGGCCCCCCGCCCGCCGGGCGCGGCCGACCCACACCGCGGGGTGCCCCCCGCGCCCGCCCCAGGCAGGCCGGGGGCGGCCGCCGGAGGGCCGCGGCGGGGTGCTTGTGGGGGGTGGCGGGGGTGGTTCTGCTTGTGGGTTGGGGGGGGCGGGGCGGGGGGGGGGGTTCGCCGGCCCGCCGGCGGGTGGTCACTGCAGCGAGTCCTTGAGGACGAACTTGCCGTCCTTGACCTGCAGGATCAGGAAGCCGCCGCTGCTCAGGGTGTGCTTGTCGGTGAACTTGAGCGGGCCGGAGAAGATCTTGAACCCGTCGATGCCCTCGAGGGCCGAGATCACCTTGTCCCCGTCGGTGGAGCCTGCCTTGCCGATGGCCTCGGCGGCCACCCGGACCGCGTCGTAGGACTGGGTGGAGTAGGGGCCGGGGTCGGCGTTGAACTTGGCCTTGTAGTTGGCGATCCAGTCCGAGGCGCCCTCGAGGGTGTCCGGGGTCTGGGTCATCGTGGCCAGCACGCCCTCGGCGTTGTCCTTGCCGGCGATGTCGACGAGCTTCCCGTCCACGCTGCCGTCGGCGACCATGATGTTGCCGGTGAAGCCGGCCTGCTTGAGCTGGCGGATGATCAGGCCGCCCTCCTGGTAGTAGCCGGTCCAGTAGACGAAGTCCGGCTTGCCGCCCAGCACGTCGTTGACGTTGGCGCTGTAGTCGCTCTCGCCCGGGGTCACGGCCTCGTTGACGGTGAGGTCGGGGCCGCCGGAGGCCTTGAGCCGCTCCGCGGTCAGGTCGGCGATGTTCTTGGAGTAGCTGGTGTTGTCGTTCATCAGCGCCACCTTGGTGGCGCCCACCTTCTGCATGTACTTGAAGGCGGCGTCGGCCTGCTGGGTGCCGGTGCCGTTGATGAGGAAGACGTTCTTCAGACCCTGGTTCACCAGCTCGTCCGAGTTGGCGGCCGGGATGATCATCGGGATGCTCGCCTTGTTGAACACCGGCAGCGTGGGGAGCGTCGCGCCCGAGCAGTAGCCGCCGATGGACACCGCGATCTTCTGGGTGACCAGCTTGTTGGCCGCCGCGACCGCCGTCTTCGGGTCGCAGGCGCCGTCCTGGGCGACGACCTCGATCTTGCGTCCGAGCACCCCGCCCTTGGCGTTGATCTCGTCCGCGGCCAGCTTGGCGCCGTTCTCCATGTAGGGGCCGATCGCGGCGCTGCTGCCGGACAGCGGAACGACCATGCCGAGCACGATCGGGTCGCTGGACGCGGCCGCCGTGCTGCCGCTGCCGCCGTCGGTCTTGGTGTCGCCGTTGTTGAGCAGCCCGTTGCTGCAGCCCGCGGCGAGGAGCGAGGTGGTGGCCGCTGCCACCGCCACCACGGCGCTGCGCCGCCAGCGACCCATGCCTCGTACCATCTGTGGAGTCCCATCTCTCGAGAGCCGGGGACTCGCAGGGGGAGCGGGTCGGGCCCGGCGGACCAGTGCTCGGCTCGGGCCCGACGGAGCGGGCCAGCCGCGCTGCTGACGTGTTGTGTGTGACATTTCACTGGCTGTTCACGCTCGGTCAAGAGGGCGCTACGACTCTTTGCCATCCCGTTATCGTTGCGCCCGGGGACCGTCATCGGACCGCAACAATGCGGACCGTCCCGGGAGGCCCGGATGGCGAGATCGCCACCCTCGGCAGGGGCTTACCGGCACCTTCGGCGTCGGCTTCACCGCGGTCGTCGGCGGTGGCTCGCGGGCCGTCTGTCCGGCGGGATCAGCGCCGGGACGGACGCTCGCGCCCGGACCACTCCGCCCGCACGTGGGCGACGTGGTGGCGCATCAGCGCGACCGCGGCCCGGGAGTCGCCGGCCAGGACCAGGTCGAGCAGCTGCTCGTGCTCGGCGGCGGAGGCGGGCAGGGTGCCGGCGTCGGCCAGCTCCTGCAAGCCGTAGAGCCGGGTGCGGGCGCGCAGGTCTCGCACCACCTGCACCAGGTGGGTGTTGCCGGCCAGCTCCAGCAGGCCGAGGTGGAAGCGCCGGTCCGCGTCCACATAGGTGATCAGGTCCGAGCGGGCGGCGGCGTCGACGATCTCGTGGGCCAGCGGGCGCAACGCCTGCACCGCGGCGACGTCGTGCCGCCGCGCGATCCGGCCCACGGTGGGCACCTCGATGAGCGCCCGCAGCTCGCTGATCTCGTCCAGGTCCCGCTCGGACAGCTCGGTGACCCGGAAGCCTTTGTTGCGCACGGCCTCGACCAGGCCCTCCTTGCTCAGGTCGAGCATGGCCTCGCGGACCGGTGTGGCCGACACGCCGAAGCTGGCTGCCAGGGCGGGCGCGGAGTAGGTGACGCCCGGGCGCATCTGCCCGGCCACCAGGGCGGCCCGCAGAGCGTCGGCCACCTGCTCGCGCAGGCTCTGGTGGCCCTGGAACGAGGGCAGGTCTGGCAGATCCGAGGCGCCGGTGTCGGTCATGCCGATGCACCCGGTGGTCGGCCCGGCCCGGTTCCGGCGGCTTGCGCGGCGTCGGTGGCCAGGGTGGCCACCGCCAGGTCCTGCCAGGCCATGCCCACGCTCTTGAACACGCGCGGCCGCCCAGGGTCGGGGCGGTGGCCGAGCGCAAGCGCCCGCAGGTCCACGAGGTCCTCGGGGCGCAGCGCTCCCTCGCCGACCGCGAGCACGACGTCGCCGGCCTCGCGCAGCGCGGTGCCGACGTCCTCGACGACGACGGTGGACCGGCGCAGCAGTGGTGCGTCGAGCTCGCGGGCGTCCGGTTCGTGGGAGCCGACGGCGATCACACAGGCAGTGTCCCGCACCAGCGCCCCGTCGAAGAGCGGATCGCGAGCCGTGGTCGCCGCGACGACGAGGTCCGCGGCGGCGAGGTGCTCCCCGACCGCGGCGCGCTCGGAGGCCGCGAGGGCGCTGGTGCGCAGACCCGATGCGCGGGACCAGGCAGCGACCTCCTCCCGGCGCTCGGGGTCGCGCCCGACCACCGTCACCTCGGTGAGCGGGCGGACCGCGGCCAGCGCCCGCAGGTGGCCCCGGGCCTGGGGGCCGGTGCCGAAGACGACCAGCCGCCGGGCGTCCGGGACAGCCAGGTGCCGGGCGGCCAGCGCGGACACCGCCGCGGTGCGCAGCACGGTGAGCTCGACCGCGTCCACCAGCGCCCGTGGGGCCAGGGTGTCGCCGTCGAGCAGCAGGTAGAGGCCCTGGATGCGGGGCAGCCCCCGGGCCGGGTTGCCCGGCGCCACCGTGGCCACCTTGACCCCCACGGTGGTGGCGGCTGTGCCGGCCGCCGGGCCCTGCGCGGGCATGAGGAGCAGCTGCCCGGCAGCGACGTCGACGACCGAGCGCGCCGGCCCGGCGGCCGGGTCCGACCCGTCTCGCAGGAACCGTTCGAGGGCGTCCACCGCCGCGGCCGGCGGCACGAGCCGGCGCAGGGTGGCGGCGTCGAGGTAGGGCGGGGGACCGCCCGCCTCGGGCGGTGGTGAGCTCTCGCGGGCAGGAACCATGTCAGCGCAGCACGAATCCGGTGCCGAGGTCGTCGCGGGGGTCCAGGACGAAGGTGTGCTCGCCGGTCCGGTGGGCGGTGCCGGTGACCTCTGCGACGACAGCCTCGCGGCCGTCGGCCTGCTCGGTGGCAGCCACCCGGGCGTGGAACCTCGTGCCGACGATCGAGTCGTGCACCAGCTCGTCGTCCGGGCCGAGCAGCCCGTCGGCGGCCAGCAGCGCCACCCGGGCCGCGGTGCCCGAACCGCAGGGGGAGCGGTCGACCTGCCCGTCCGCGAACACGGTGACGTTGCGCTGGTGCAGCCGACGCCCGCCCCGTGCCGATGGCTCGGGGAGCTCACCGAGGTCGTCGACCAGGATGGTGCCGTAGACGCCGGAGAGCCGGTCGTCCGCCGGGTGGCGGGCCACCTCGTGCCGGTCCAGCGCGTGCTTGATCTCCCGGCCCAGCGCCAGCAGCTCGTCGTGGTGCCCGGGCTCGACGGCCAGCCCGACCTGACCGGCGGCGAGCGTGGCGTAGATGGCGCCGCCGTACACGACGTCCACGCTCACCCGGCCGCGCCGGGTCTGGACCGGCACGGCCCGGTGGAGCACGTAGGACGGCACATTCTGGAAGGTGACCGAGTCGACCTGGCCGCCCACGCAACGGACCTTGGCGATGACGCGGCCGGACGGGACGTCCACGACGACGTCGGCGGTGCCGTCGGTGTCGCAGGTGACCAGGCCGCTCTCCACCGCCCAGGCGCCGAGCGCGATGGTGCCGTGCCCGCACGCCGTGGACCAGCCGTCCTTGTGCCAGAACAGGACGCCGAGGTGGGCGCCGTCGTCGTCGGGCGGGACCAGCAGCCCGCCGTACATGTCGGCGTGCCCGCGCGGCTCGTGCCCCAGCAGGCGACGCACCAGCTCGGTCTCGGGCGAGCGCATCGCGTGCTGCCGCCGCTCGGCGACGGTGGTGCCGGGGACGTCGGGGGCGCCGGCACGCACGATGCGGAAGGGCTCGCCTGCGGTGTGGTAGTCCGTGGTCGAGACCTCGAGCCAGTCACTCCTACGAAATGTCGGAGAACTCGCTGCCTGCTCTGCCGGCCCTGCCGTCATGCCGGGGCCACGGTGACGGTGTGCACGGAGGTGTAGTGCTCGACGGCCGCCTTGCCCTGCTCGCGGGGGCCGAGGCTGGAGTCCTTCTCGCCGCCGAACGGGGCGTAGAAGTCGACCCCCGAGGTGGGCGCGTTCACCTTGACCAGCCCCGCTTCCAGCTCCTCCGCCGCCTGCAGCGCGGTGGCGAGGTCGCGGGTGTAGACCGCGGCGGCCAGGCCGTAGTCCACGCCGTTGGCCAGCGCGATCGCGGCGTCCAGGGTGGGCGCGGACTGCAGCAGGGTGATCGGCCCGAAGACCTCGTGGCAGGTCAGGACGTGGTCCGGTGCGACGCCCTCGACGAGGGTGGGGGAGACGTACCAGCCCTCGCCCGCGGCCGCCCGGCCGCCGGTGAGGACTCGGCCCGCGCCGCTGAGATCAGTAGCGGCGGCAAGCACTTTCTCCCGCGCGCCGGCGTCGATCACCGGCCCCACCACGGTGGCTGAATCCGCCGGGTCGCCCACGGCGAGCTGCTCGACGGCCGCCACCAGCGCGTCGCGGAAGGGCGCGGGGTCGCCCACCACGACGACCCGCTTGGTGGCGGTGCACTTCTGCCCGGCGTAGCCCATGGCCGCCCCGGCGATCTGCGCGGCCGCCGCCTCGAGATCGGCGTCGGGCAGGACGACCGCCGGGTTCTGACCACCCATCTCGGCCTGGACCGGGATGCCACGGCCGGTGGCGGCCGCGGACACGGAGCGGCCGGCAGGCACCGACCCGGTGAACGACACGACGTCGGAGTGGGCGACGAGCGCGGCGCCGGTGTCGGCGTCGCCGGGCAGGACGGTGAAGACGCCGTCCGGCAGCGCTCCGACCAGCAGCTCGGCCAGGCGCAGCGCGCACGCGGTCGCCTCGGGGGCGGGCTTGAGGACCACGGCGTTGCCGAACGCCAGCGCCGGCGCGGCCTTCCACAGCGGGATGGCCAGCGGGAAGTTCCACGGCGTGATGAGGCCGGCCACACCGCGCGGACGCCGGCGGGTGAGCAGCAGCCCGCGGGCGGACGGCTCGTGCACCGTGCCCACCGGGTCGAACACCTGCTGGGCGTAGTAGCGCAGGATGGCGACCGAGCGGGCGACCTCGCCGCGAGCCTCGCCCAGCGGCTTGCCCACCTCGCGCACCACCAGGTCGGTCAGCTCGGCGGCCGCGGCGGCCACGGCGTCGGCGGCGGCCCCGAGGGCGGCGGCCCGGGCGGCCGCGCCTCCGGCCCGCCACCCGCGCTGGGCGTCGCGGGCGTGCTGCACCGCGGCCGTCACCTGCTCGGGGCTGGCGGCGGGGACGGCCACGACGAGGTCGTCCGGTCGCTGGGGGGAGCGGCTCTCGATCACACGCTGTCCTTTCGGGCGCTCGCCCGGTGCGGGGAGGTCAGTGCGGGGAGGTCAGAGCAGGAAGCCGGCCGGGAACGGGTCGGTCGGGTCCAGCAGGTACTGGCCCATCCCGGTGATCCAGGCGCGGCCGGTGATGGTGGGCACCACCGCGGGGAGGCCGCCGACGGTGGTCTCCTCCACCAGCCGGCCAGTGAAGGTCGATCCGATGAACGACTCGTTGTCGAAGTCGGTGTGCAGGGCGAGCTCGCCGCGCGCGTGCAGCTGCGCCATCCGGGCGCTGGTGCCCGTCCCGCAGGGGGAGCGGTCGAACCACCCCGGCGAGATGGCCATGGCGTGCCTGGAGTGTCGCGCGTCCGAGCCGGGCGCGAGCAGGGCGACGTGGTGGCAGCCGCGGATCTCGGGGTTCTCCGGGTGCACGGGCTCGGCGTTCTCGTTGATGGCGGCCATGATGGCGAGACCCGCGTCGAGCAGCCGCTGCTTCTCCTGGCGCTCGAAGGGGATCCCGAGCGCGTCGAGCTCGACCATCGCGTAGAAGTTGCCACCGTAGGCGATGTCGTAGGCCACCTCGCCGAGGCCGGGCACGGACACCTTCTGGTCCAGGGCCACGGAGAACGAGGGGACGTTGGTGAGGGTGACCGAGCACGCCCGCCCGTCCTGCACCGCGACCTCAGCCACCACCAGGCCGGCCGGGGTGTCCAGCCGGATGGTGGTGACCGGCTCGGTGACCGTGACCATGCCGGTCTCGACCAGCACGGTGGCCACGCCGATGGTGCCGTGCCCGCACATGGGCAGGCAGCCGGAGACCTCGATGTAGAGCACGCCCCAGTCGGCGTCCGGACGCGTGGGCGGCTGCAGGATCGCGCCGCTCATCGCGCCGTGGCCGCGCGGCTCGTACATCAGCAGCGTGCGCAGGTCGTCCAGGTGCTCCAGGAAGTGCTGCCTGCGCTCAAACATCGAGCTGCCCGGGATGACGCCGACGCCGCCGGTCACCACGCGCGTGGGCATGCCCTCGGTGTGCGAGTCGACCGCGGAGAACACGCGGGAGGCGCGCACGGTCAGCGCAGCCCTTCGGCGAGCGCCTTCTCGGTGGCCTCGCGCACGACCTGCTCCTGCGCGGGCAGCAGCGGCATCCGCGGCGGCTGGCAGGGCCCGCCGGTCCGGCCGACCAGGTCCATGGACAGCTTGATGGCCTGGACGAACTCGGTCTTGGAGTCCCAGCGCAGCAGCGGGTGCAGCAGCCGGTAGAGCGGGAGGGCGCGGTCGAGGTCGCGGGCCGACGCGGCGGCGAACAGCTCGCTGCAGGCCTGCGGGAACGCGTTCGGGTAGCCGGACACCCAGCCGGGGGAGCCGGCCAGGGCCAGCTCGAGGACGACGTCGTCGGAGCCGGCGAGCACGTCCAGCCCGGGGGCGAGCTCGGCGATCTCGTAGAGACGGCGCACGTCGCCGGAGAACTCCTTGACCGCCACGATCAGGCCCTCGCCGTGCAGCTGCGCGAGCAGGGCCGGGGGGAGGTCGACCTTGGTGTCGTAGGGGTTGTTGTAGGCCACCACCGGCAGGCCGGCCTTGGCCACCTCGCGGTAGTGCGCGAGGACGCTGCGCTCGTCGGCCCGGTAGGCGTTGGGCGGGAGCAGCATGACGACCTGGGCGCCGGCCTCGGCGGCCTGCTCCGCCCAGCGGCGTGCCTCGGTGGCGCCGTAGGCGGCCACGCCCGGCATCACCGAGGCGCCGCCGGCCGCCTGCACCGCGGTGCGCACGACGGCCGCGCGGTCCTCCGGGCTGAGCACCTGGTACTCGCCCAGGGAGCCGTTGGGGACCACGCCGTCGCAGCCGTTGGCCAGCAGCCAGCTGACGTGCTCGGCGTACCTGTCCAGGTCCGGGCGCGCCGGGTCGCTCTGGCTCCAGGGCAAGGCGGTGGCCACCAGCACCCCGTGCCACGGTCGCTTCGTCGCAGTGCTCATCGGGCTACCGCCTCTCGTGTCGCCAGAACTGCTCGGCCTGCTCGGGCCGACTGTAGCGACAGTACTATTTCACACTGTACTGAGCCAGGGTCGAGACGTGATCACTTCCGGCTCTCGTCGTCGGCAGCGAGGGCGGCCAGCGAGACGGGCACGGCCAGCGGCCGCTCGGCTGTCCCCGACGGGTCGTAGGACTCGCCGGTCCACTGGCTGACCAGGCAGGACGAGGCGAATCCGCAGAACCTGCCCTGGCACCACCCCATGCCGACGCGGGAGAGGAGCTTGGCGGAGCGGCCGTCCGAGGCGCCGAACCGGTCCACCGCGTCCCGCAGCCGCCCGGCGGTCACCTCCTCGCAGCGGCAGACGATCGTGCTCGGCTCGAGCCGCTCGGCCCAGAACGGTGGGACCGGGTGCGCCCGGTGCATGGCGGCGGCGAAGGACCGCAGCCGCTCGCGGCGGCGGAGCAGCCGCGGGGTGCGTCCACCCTGGACGCCGGCCGCGGCCAGCCCGGCCAGCCGCCCCTCGACGACGGCCAGGGCGGACCCGCCCACGCCGCAGGCCTCGCCGGCGGCGAAGACGCCGGGCACGGTGGTCTGCTGCCGGGGGGCCGCGCGGCCGACCAGCGCGCCCGCGGCCGCGACGGCGGGGGCGCCGCCCACGGCCCCCCGGAGCGCCCG
>JBQCHF010000113.1:0-49534 GCA_051954955.1 Motilibacteraceae bacterium | reverse complement strand
CGCGCGCCCCCGGGCGCGGCCGCGGCCCGTGCGCTCCCTCGCCGGCCCGCGGTCCCGGGTGGGCGGGCCCGCCCGCCGGGGCGGGGGGTCGCCCGGGCGCCGCCGGCGCGGCCGGCCCCCCCCCCCCCCCGCGGCTGGGCTTCTCCGAGGCCAGCGCGTTCTCCCGCGCCTTCCGTCGCTGGACCGGCGCTCCGCCGGGTGCCTATCGGGCCGCGACCAGCGCGGCCGGGTCCGGCTCGCGGACGGCCTGGCCGCCGCCGACCCGGAAGCGCTCCCCGCGCTCGGCCATCTCCAGCAGCATGGCCGGCGGGGTGAACCGCTCGCCGTACTCGTCGGCCAGGTAACGGGCCCGCTCCACGAAGGCCGCAACGCCCACGCTGTTGACGAACTGCAGCGCGCCACCGGTCCACGGGGAGAAGCCGATGCCCATGATGCTGCCGACGTTGGCGTCGGCGACGTCGGTGAGCACGCCCTCCTCCAGGCAGCGCACGGTGTCCAGCGCCTGCACGTAGAGCAGCCGGTCGCGCACGTCCTCCAGCGGGATCTGCACGTCGGGGCGGTGGTAGTCGGCCACCAGCTGCGGCCACAGCCGCTTCGGCGCCCCGGCCGGATAGTCGTAGAAGCCGCCGCCGCCGGCCCGGCCCGGCCGGCCGAGGTCGGTCACGAACCGGTCGATGACCGCGTTGGCCGGGTGCGCGGGCAGCGAGCGGCCCTCGTCGGCGAGGTCCTTCTCGGTCTGCGCCTTCACGTGGGCCATCAGGCTCAACGACACCTCGTCGGAGACAGCCAGCGGACCGACCGGCATGCCGGCCTTGCGCGCCTCGGTCTCGATGGTGGACGGGTGCACGCCCTCGGCGAGCATCGCGATGCCCTCGTTGGTGAACGTGCCGAACACCCGCGAGGTGAAGAAGCCCCTGCCGTCGTTGACGACGATGGGCGTCTTGCCGATCTGCCGGACATAGGCCAGGGCCCGCGCGACGGCGTCGTCGGAGGTCTGCCGTCCGCGGATCACCTCGACCAGCGGCATCTTGTCCACCGGCGAGAAGAAGTGGATGCCGATGAACCGCGAGGGATCCTCCACCGCGGCGGCCAGCCCCGTGATCGGGAGCGTGGAGGTGTTGGAGGCCAGCAACGCGCCCTCGTCGAGCACCGCCTCGGCCGCCTTGGTCACCTGGTCCTTGAGCGCCCGGTCCTCGAAGACGGCCTCGATGAGCAGGTCGGCGCCGGCCAGGTCGGCGTCGTCGCCGGTGGGGTGGATGCGGGCCAGCACGGCGTCGCGCTCGGCTTCGCTCATCCGCCCCTTGGCCACCATCGGCGCGAGCACCCCGTCGGCGACCCGCTGCTTGCCGGCCTGCGCCGCCTCCAGCGAGACGTCCTTGAGCACGACGTCGATGCCCTTGCGGGCGCTGGCCAGCGCGATGCCGGCGCCCATCATCCCGGCGCCGAGCACGGCGACCTTGCCGGTGGCCCGCTGGTCCGCCGACGCCATCTTGGCCGCACGCCCGTTCACCTCGTTCAGCTGGAAGAAGAAGGTGCTGACCATGTTCTTCGCGACCTGGCCGGTGGCCAGGGAGACGAAGTAGCGGGTCTCGATGGTCTCGGCGGTGGCGAAGTCGACCTGCGCGCCCTCGACGGCGGCGGCCAGGATGCGCTCGGGCGCCGGCAGGGTGCCCCAGGTCTTCTTGCGCAGCATGGCGGGGGCGACGGCGAGCGCCTGGGCCACCTTCGGGCTGGTGGGCGTGCCGCCGGGCAGCCTCCAGCCCTCCCGGTCCCACGGGTTGCGCGGGTCGGGGCCGGTGGCGATCCAGGCACGTGCCTTGGCCACGGCCTCGGCCGGGTCCGTGGCGAGCTCGTCGACCAGCCCCATGGCGTGGGCCTTGGCCGGGCTGAGCTGCTTGCCCTCGAGCAGCAGCGGCAGCGCCTCGAGTAGGCCGAGCATCCGCACCATCCGGACGACCCCGCCACCACCGGGGAGCAGGCCCAGGGTGACCTCGGGCAGACCGACCTTCACGCCGGGGGCGTCGACGACCACCCGGTGGTGGCAGGCCAGCGCGATCTCCCAGCCGCCGCCCAGCGCGCTGCCGTTGATGGCGGCGGCGACCGGCACGCCGAGGGTCTCCAGCCGGCGCAGCTGGCGCTTGATGCGCGTCACGCCCGCGACCATCTCGGCCGCGTCCTCCGGCCGAACCTGGAGCATCTCGTTGAGGTCGGCGCCGGCGAAGAACGTCTTCTTGGCCGAGGTGATGACCACGCCGGCCAGCGAGCGGTCGGCCTCGAGCCGCTCGAGGACGGCGTCCATCGCGGCCCGGTAGGGCTCGCCCATCGTGTTGGCGCTGGCGCCGGGCAGGTCCATGGTGAGCAGCACGACGCCGTCGTCGCCGCGCTCGTAGCGGATGCCGCCGAGGTCCACGCTCTCGGTGCCGCCGGTCCCGTTGCTGGTGCTCATCAGTGCAGAACTCCTTGTGGAAGAACGGATCCGGCGTCAGACGCGCTCGACGATGGTGGCGATGCCCATGCCGCCGCCCACGCACAGGGTGGCCAGGCCCCGGCGCAGGTCGCGCCGCTCGAGCTCGTCGATGAGCGTGGACAGGATGATCGCGCCGGTGGCGCCCAGGGGATGCCCCATCGCGATGGCCCCGCCGTTCACGTTCACCTTCTCCGCCGGCACGTCCATGTCCCGCAGGAACTTGAGCACCACCGCGGCGAACGCCTCGTTCACCTCGAAGAGGTCGATGTCGTCCACGGTGAGCCCGGCCTTGTCCAGCGCCTTGCGGGCGGCCGGCGCCGGGCCGGTGAGCATGATGGTCGGCTCGCTCCCGACGACAGCCGCACTGACCACCCGGGCCCGCGCCGTGAGGCCGAGCTCACGGCCCTTCTCCTCACTGCCGACGAGGATCGCGGCCGCGCCGTCGACAATGCCGGAAGAGTTGCCGGCGTGGTGCACGTGCTCGATCCGCTCGGCGTAGGGGTAGACGCGCAGGGCGGTGTCGTCGAAGCCGAACGAGCCCGGCATCTCGAAGCTGGGCTTGAGCTTGGCCAGGGTGTCCATCGAGGTCTCGGGCCGCACCAGCTCGTCGTGATCGAGCACCAGGGTGCCGTTGAGGTCGCGCACCGGGACGACGGTCCGGGCGAAGCGCCCGTCGGCCCACGCCGTCGACGCCTTCTGCTGGCTGGCCACCGCGAAGGCGTCGACGTCCTCGCGGGTGAAGCCCTCCAGGGTGGCGATGAGGTCCGCGGAGATGCCCTGCGGGACGAAGTTGGTGTCCAGGTTGGTGGCCGGGTCCAGCACCCAGGCGCCGCCGTCGCTGCCCATCGGCACCCGCGACATCGACTCCACCCCGCCGGCGACCACGAGGTCCTCGAAGCCCGAGCGCACCTTCATCGCGGCCAGGTTGAACGCCTCCAGCCCGGAGGCGCAGAACCGGTTCACCTGCACGCCGGCCGGGCGCAGGTCCCACCCGGCGGTGAGCACCGCGGTGCGGGCGATGTCGGCGCCCTGGTCGCCGATCGGGGTGACGCAGCCGAGCACCACGTCGTCGACCTGGCTGGTGTCCAGGTCGTTGCGCTGCGCGAGGGCGGCGAGCAGCCCGGAGGCGAGGTCGACCGGCTTGGTGCCGTAGAGGGCGCCGCCCGGCTTGCCCTTGCCGCGCGGGGTGCGCACGGCGTCGAAGACGAAGGCCTCGGTGGCCGGTCCGCTCATCCTGGGTCTCCTTGCTCTGCGAGTCGCTGTGCCGGTCGCTGTGCCGATCGTGCGGCAGGGCGCGACGCCCCGCGGGCCCAGCCTCACCGGTCACCAGCCGCCGCGCCAATGGTCGCGGTGCTCAGCGCGGATGACCGATCCGTTCGCGCGGACGCTCGCGCGCCATGCCATGCTCTGCGGCCGTGACCGCACCGCTGCCCTCCGCACTCCCCCGCCCGGCCGGCCTCGACCTCGGGGTGGCCACCGTGGCAGAGCTCGCCGACGCCCTGGCCGCCGGCCGCACCACCGCCGTCGAGCTGGCGCGCGCCTATCTGGCTCGGATCGAGGCGGTGGACCGCAACGGGCCCGGCATCACGTCGATCCGTTGCGTCTGCCCCGACGCGCTGGAGCAGGCGGAGGCCTCCGACGCCCGGCGCACGTCCGGCGGTGTGCGCGGACGGCTGGACGGCGTGCCGGTGCTGGTGAAGGACAACGTCGACGTCGCCGGGGTGCCCACCACCGCGGGGACCGTCGCGCTCGCCGCGTCGGTCCCCGCCGTCGACGCCCCGCTGGTGGCTCGCCTGCGGGAAGCGGGCGCCGTCGTGCTGGGCAAGACGAACCTCACCGAGCTGGCCAACTTCATGACCGAGGGGATGCCCAGCGGCTACTCCTCCCTGGGCGGCCAGGTGCTCAACCCCTACGACACGTCGGTGACGCCGAGCGGCTCCTCGAGCGGATCCGGCGCGGCGGTCGCGCTCGGTCTGGCGGCGGTGGCCGTCGGCAGCGAGACCGACGGGTCGATCACCTCGCCGGCCGACCACCAGTCCCTCGTCGGGTTCAAGCCGACGCTGGGCCTGGTGAGCCGGACCGGCATCCTCCCCATCGCCAGCAGCCAGGACACGGCCGGCCCGATGGCCCGCACGGTGGCCGACGCCGCCGCGCTGCTCACCGCGATCGCCGGCCCGGACGCCGACGACCCGGCCACCTCCGACGCGGCGTCGGAGGTCGACTACGTCGCGGCACTGAGCGCGGACGCCCTGCGCGGCGCTCGGCTCGGCGTGGTGGACCCGCCGGCCGACCTGGCCGACGGGCAGCGCGAGGTGCACGAGCGCGCGGTCGAGGAGCTGCGCGCCGCGGGGACCGTCCTCGTCGAGGGCGTCACCATGCCGCAGCCACCGTGGGAGCCCGAGCTGGCCGTGCTGCACCACGAGTTCGGCCGCGACGTGGACGCCTACCTGGCCCGGCTGCCGGAGGGGGCGCCCATCCGGTCGCTGCGCGAGCTGGCCGAGTGGAACCGGGCGCACGCCGACGTCGCGCTCAAGTACGGCCAGACTCATGTGGACGCGGCCCTCGCCATCGACCACGCGGGGCAGGGGCAGGTGCACCTGGCCCGCCGCGCCGCCGACGTCGAGCGCACCCGCACGCACGGCATCGAGGCGGCGCTGCGCGGCCACGACGTCGAGGCGCTGGTGTTCGCCGGTGCGAGCGGCTGCTCGTGGGCCGCGCGGGCCGGCTGCCCCAGCGTGGTGGTGCCCGCCGGCTACACCGCGCAGGGGCGACGTCCGGTCGGCCTGATGCTGGTCGGCCCGCGCTGGGGCGACGCCCGACTGCTCGCGCTGGCCCACGCCTACGAGCAGGCGACGCGGCACCGGCGCACGCCGTGGGAGGTCAACCCGGCGCCCTACCGCGGCACCTCGCTCGGCCGGACCTGAGCACGGTCGGGCTCGCCCTCGTCGCCCGCGCTGGGGCCGGGCCCGGCCGCGCCCGTGCCGCCCCGGAGCGGGCCGCCCATCAGTGCGGCCACGAGGTACACCACGCCGGTGACCGCGGCCGGCACGGTGAGCCAGGCGGTGGACGCGCCCAACAGGTTCTCCCGCCGGTCGGCCAGCGCCTGCGCCAGCAGCGGAAGCAGACCCAGCACCAGCAGCAGGGCCGCGGCGAGCCCGGGCCGGTGCCAGCCCAGGGCCGAGGCGCCGGCGCCCACCACGAACACCGCGACGGCGAGCACCGGCCCGTGATCGTCCTGCCAGGCCCGCAGCCCGCTCCCGGCGAACGCCAGCCATACCGCGCCGGCCGCGGCGATCGGGGTCAGCACCACGAGCAGCGGCGCGGCCCATCCAGGGCGCAGCAGCGCGAGCAGGACGAGGGCGACGACGGGCAGGACCACGGCGAGCGCCAGTCCGACCCCCGCCGCGCCACCGGGGTCGGTCATCGACTCGCCGGCCCCGAAGGCTGTCGTGAACAGCACGACCACGGCGGCCCAGCCGAGCGCGGCACGGCGCAGCGCCAGGCCCCGCCGGGTGTTGTCGCGGTGGGTGAGCAGCGGCACGCCCACCAGCAGCACCAGCAGGGCGACGGGGACGACGAGCAGCGACCTCATGGCGGCCACCTCCCACCCGCCGATCCTCACCCAGCGTGGCCGGCCCGCCCAGGGACCTGTGGCACGCGGGCGGGGAGGAGCATCGGGGACCCCGACGTCGGTGAGCCTGGGGAGCTGCGCGTCAAGATCAAAGGCGCTGGTGACGGCGGGGCGCGGCAGCCGCGGCCGGCCGTCGGTTCGCGGGGCGCACAGAGGGTTCGAGGCTGTCCCCCCGTTCAACTGGAGGGCTGCTGCACGACGCGCCGGCGGGTCGCGCATCTGCGTTCCAGTCGATCTTCGAGCGGCCCAGAGTGTCGCCATAGAACAGCGGCGCACCGAGGAAACGTGCAACGAGGTTCACACTCTGCGGAAGCGGCCGGCAGGACCGGCGCTCAGCGGCAACCGCCGCCGTCACCAGCCGCCTTTCGCGCGAGCATGACGCAACTCGCCGGACCTGACCCGCGCGGGGATGTGAGCAGGGCCGGAGCACGCCCGCAGACGCCGAAGGCCCCCTCCCGCACGGGGAGGGGGCCTTCGATCTCGTAGCCCCGACCGGATTCGAACCGGCGCTACCGCCTTGAGAGGGCGGCGTGCTAGGCCGCTACACAACGGGGCCTTGCTCGATGGTGCTGATCGGTACTGCATCCGCCACCTGCGCACAGGCGACGGGCACGAACCGTAGCAGACCGCAAGGCCTGCCTTCGAATTCGTGCCGAGCTGGGGTACCAGGACTCGAACCTAGACTAACGGAGCCAGAATCCGTCGGGCTGCCAATTACCCCATACCCCAAGGGGTTCGGTCTCGCGGCCGAACACGGGGAGTCTAGCCGATGGGCGGGGCGACCTCCAAAGTCGGCGCCGCGGGGGTGCTCAGCCGGGCCGCACCGCGACGCCGGGCCCACCGGTCGGCGAGCGCGGCGAACAGCAGCAGCGAGCCCACGTCGACGACGAAGGCCTGCCACGGCATGTCCGTCGCGTCGATGCTCTGGGACAGGGCCCCGGCCAGTGCCGCCGAGCCGAGCGCGAGCAGGTTGTTGACGGTGTGCAGCGCGATGGAGGCCTCCAGGCCCCCCGTGCGCCACACCAGCCAGGCGGCGAGGGCGCCGAAGGCGAAGCGGTCGGCGAACAGCAGCGGCGCCTGGCCGCCGTGGGCCAGAGCGAACAGCAGCGAGGTGACCGCGCCGGCGACCAGCGGGCCGGCCAGCCGGGAGCGGCCGTAGCCGGCGATGGCCTGGGTGAGGTAGCCGCGGAAGCCGAACTCCTCCCCCGCGGCCTGCAGTGGCGTGCTGAGCAGGATGACCGCGAGCTGCGCGGCCAGCCGTCCGCCGTCGACGGTGCTGCCGGCGTCGCCGGTGGTGTCCAGGCCGGGCAGGAGCGAGCCGACGGCGCCGCCCAGCAGGGTGGTGCCGACCGCCAGCAGGGCGAAGCGCCACAGCAGCCCCCAGCGCAGCCGGCCGAGCACGGAGAACAGCCAGCTGGGGCGTTCCCGGTGCAGGACCAGCACAGCGAGCAGCGCCGCCGGGATGAGCGCGGCGAGCAGGAGGTTGTTGGCCAGCAGCACCAGCGGGTCGGAGAAGTCCTGCAGGGCCGACTCACCCGGCAGCGACCCGGTGCGCACCGCCTCCGCGAGCGAGGCCGCGACGACGACGCCGAGCCCCAGGACGGTCAGGACGGCCACACCGAGGAGCATCCCCAGGACCGGGCGCCACCAGCGCCAGCGCGGCGTGCGCAGCAGGCGCGGGTAGGGCTCGGGCGCGGGGTGCGGAGCGCGGGCGTAGGGACGGTCGGCATCGAGCGCCGCACTCACCGGCGGCGCACCCCAGGGCACCGCACCGGGAGGCGGCCACGGTGGCGACCCCCGCGGCGCGGGGGACGGCACGTGCCCCTGCGGAGGAAAGGCGTGCGGCGGTTGCTGCGGCGACCAGCCCGCGGGCGGCACCCACGGGTCCGGCCGCTGCGGCGGCTGCTCCCCCATCGCCCGGGGGCTAGAGCGCGAGCGCCGCGCGCAGCCGGCGCAGGGTGCGCTCGCGGCCCAGCAGCTCGATCGACTCGAACAGCGGGGGGCTCACCCGCCGGCCGGTGACGGCCACCCGGACCGGGCCGAAGGCGTGCTTGGGCTTGAGCCCGAGCCCCTCGACCAGGGCGGCGCGCAGCGCCACCTCGATCGCGGCGTGGTCCCAGCCGTCCAGCTGCTCGAGGGCACCCAGTGCGGCCTCCAGCGCCGGGCCGGCGCCCTCGCCGAGCACGGCCTTGGCCGAGTCCTCGTCCACCGCGAAGTCGTCCTCAGGAACCAGCAGGAACCCGAGCATCGTCTCGGCCTCGGACAGGACCTGCATGCGCTCGTTGACCAGCGGGGTGGCCGCGAGCACCAGCGCCCGCTGCGCGTCGGTGGGATCGGCCGGCAGCACCCCGGCCCGCACCAGGTGGTCGGTGATCCGCGCCGCGAGGTCGTCGACGGCGAGCTCGCGGATGTAGTGGCCGTTGATCCAGTCGAGCTTGTCCAGGTCGAAGACCGGGCCGACGGTGTTGATCCGCTCCCAGCCGAAGGTGTCGACCATCTCCTGGAAGGTGAACACCTCGCGCCCGTCGGGGAGCGAATAGCCCATGAGGGCGAGGAAGTTGCGCAGCGCCTCGGGCAGGTAGCCGCGCTCCTGGAACCAGGTGAGGCGCGCAGCCGGGTTCTTGCGCTTGGAGATCTTCGACTTGTCGGTGTTGCGCAGCAGCGGCATGTGCGCGAACGCCGGCGGCTCCAGGCCCAGCCAGCGGTAGAGCAGGATGTGCTTGGGGGTGCTGGAGATCCACTCCTCGCCGCGCACCACGTGCGTGATCGCCATCTCGTGGTCGTCGACGACGGAGGCGAGGTGGTAGGTCGGGAAGCCGTCGGCCTTGAGGACCACCTGGTCGTCCGGACGGGGCGCGTTCACTTCGCCGCGGATGAGGTCGCGGAACGACGTCGGGGCGTCGTCGGGGATGAGCATGCGCACGACCGGCTGCTCGGTGAAGCCGGGCAGCTGCGCGCGCTCCTCGCGGGTCTTGCCGAAGCAGAGCCGGTCGTAGCCGGTGGGCAGCTTTGCCTTCTGCTGCTCCTCGCGCATCTGCGCCAGCCGCTCGGTGGAGCACCAGCAGTGGTAGGCGTGGCCGTCGGCGAGCAGCTTGTCGACGTAGGGCTGGTAGCTCGCCAGCCGCTCCGACTGCCGGTAGGGGGCGAAGGGGCCGCCCTTGTCCGGGCCCTCGTCCCAGTCCAGGCCCAGCCAGTGCAGGGTGTCGAACACCTGCTGCTCGCTGTCCTCGCGGTAGCGGGCGCGGTCGGTGTCCTCGATGCGCAGCACGAACTGGCCGCCCTGCTGGCGCACGAACGCCAGGTTGAACAGGGACATGTAGGCGGTGCCGACGTGCGGGTCGCCGGTGGGCGAAGGGGCCACGCGCAGGCGGACGGGACCGACCTTGCTGGCCGGCGCCGCGTCAGTCACGGGCCACCACCCGGTTCGTCAGGGTGCCGATGCCCTCGATGGTGACGGACATGGTGTCGCCGGGCTGGACCGGGCCGACGCCCGCGGGGGTGCCGGTGAGGATGACGTCCCCGGGCAGGAGGGTGAACGCCTCCGAGGCGTGCGCGACCAGCTTGGCGACGTCGTGGACCATGTCCGCGGTGCTGCCGTCCTGCTTCACCTCGCCGTTCACGGTGGTGGTGAGGCGGAGGTTCGCCGGGTCGATCTCGGTCTCGATCCACGGGCCCAGCGGGCAGAACGTGTCGAAGCCCTTGGCCCGGCTCCACTGGCCGTCGCCGGCCTGCAGGTCGCGGGCGGTGACGTCGTTGCCGACGGTGTAGCCGAGCACGACCTCGGCGACGCGCTCGAGCGGCACGTCCTTGCAGATCCGGCCGATGACGACGGCGAGCTCGCCCTCGTAGTGCACGTTGGACGACTGCCGGGGGTAGACGACGGCGTCGTCCGGGCCCACCACCGAGGTGTTGGGCTTGATGAACATGAGCGGCTCGGGCGGGGCCTCGCCGCCCATCTCCGCGGCGTGGTCGCGGTAGTTCTTGCCGATGCCGATCACCTTGCTGCGCGGGATGACCGGCGCGAGCAGGCGGACGTCGGCGAGCTTGAGCTCCTCGCCGGTGCGCTCCACCGGCCGGTAGAGCGGGTCGCCCTCGATGACGGCGACGACCTCGTCGCCCTCGGGGCCTTCGACGACGCCGAACCTGGGCTCGGTGCCGCGGACGTCGGGGAGCGTGAACCTCGCGATGCGCACGGGGCGAGGCTACCGTCCGCTCCCCACCCGGCTCGGCGCCCGTACCCTGGGCCGGCGATGGACGGTCAGCGGCTGAGCGAGGACGCCTGGCGGGCGCGGCGGGCGGCGCACGAGGCGCGCGTGGACGCCTGGACCGGCCCGCACCTGGAGCGGGCCCGGCGCGGGCAGAAGCACCCGGTCGAGGACTTCCTGTTCACCTACTACTCCTTCCGCCCAGCCCAGCTGCGGCGGTGGTCGCCCGGCGGCGGCGTCGTCTGCGAGGGCGGCACCGAGCTGCTCGGGCAGACCGGCTGGGCGGCCGTCGACGGCGGCGCGGTGGTGGGACGGGCACCGGAGGGCCGGCTGCGCACGGCGTCGTGGGTGGCCGGGCTGCTGCGAGCCACCGCGTCCCGGCCGGCGCACCTGGGCTGCCTCGGGCTGCACGAGTGGGCGATGGTCTACCGGCAGCGGCAGGACGAGGTGCGGCACTCCGCGGTGCCGCTGCGCCTCGGGCCCGCCGGCACCGACGCCGTCGTCGAGGCGCTGCCGGTCCGCTGCTCGCACTTCGACGCGTTCCGGTTCTTCACCGACCCTGCGCGGCCGCGCAACGCCCTGCAGCCCACCCGGGAGAGCCAGCTCGAGCTGGAGCAGCCGGGGTGCCTGCACGCGACGATGGACCTCTACAAGTGGGCCTACAAGCTGTGGCCCTGGGTGCCCTCGGAGCTGGTGGCGGACTGCTTCGCACTGGCCCGCGAGGTGCGCGAGCTGGACATGCGGGCCAGCCCCTACGACCTGTCGGAGCACGGGTACGACCCGGTGCGGATCGAGACCGTCGAGGGTCGCGCGGAGTACGTGGCCGCCCAGCGCGGCTTCAGCGAGCGGGGGGCCGGGCTGCGCACCCGGCTGCTCGCCGCCGTCGAGGCGGTGCTGGCGGCCGGCGTCGGAATGATTACGGTCCCGTGATCTTTACTCGCCCACCGAGGAGAATTCTCTTGGGCCGGCGAGCCTTCGCCACGGTCCCGTGACCGTTCGGGCACCGCGCGTCGACCGCTGACAGCGCCGGACCGGCGCGGCAGGATGGGCCGATGAGAGGACGGAGCAGCACCTGGTGGGGCGTGGTGCTCGAGGCGCCCGACCCCCGGGCGCTGGCCGAGTTCTACGCCGCGCTGCTGAGCTGGCCGATCGCCAAGGACGAGCCCGGCTGGGTCGTCATCGCGGTGCCTGGCACGACGTCCTACCTCGGGTTCCAGGCCTCCGCCGACTTCGCGCCACCGGTCTGGCCGGCGCAGCCAGGGCGGCAGCAGATGATGTCGCACCTGGACATCGAGGTCGACGACCTGTCCGCCGCCGTGGCCGACGCCGTGGAGCACGGCGCTCGGCTGGCCGACCACCAGCCGCAGGAAGACGTCCGGGTGCTGCTGGACCCGGCGGGGCACCCGTTCTGCCTCTACCTCGGCTCCTGACCCCCGTCGGACCTTCCCCTCGCACCTTCCCCTCAGGGCGCCAGCTCACAGGGCGCCGACGGCCAGGTCGGTCCGCGGGACGGCTCGCACGGCGTCGGCGGTGCGTCGCAGCCCGTCCACCGCCGCCCTCCCAACCTCGGCCGGCAGGGCCCCGACGAGCGCCGGCAGCGCGCGCCGCTCGAGGTCGAGACGGCGGGCAGCGTGCTCGGTCAGGCGGGGCAGGAGCGGGGCCAGCTCGAGCCGGGCGCGCGCCGGGTCGTCGGCGTAGGTGGCGCGCAGCAGGGCGATGCGCTCGACCAGGCGCTCCAGCACCGCGTCGGCGGCCGGGACCGCGGTGGAGGCACCGACCTCGCGGCCGAGGTGTCGGCGCAGCACCGGGCGGATCCGCAGCCGCACGGCGTGCAGCAGCGGCACGAGCTCCTCGAGCAGGTAGTCGTAGAGCTCGTCCAGGCACGGCGGAGGGGCGCCGGAGGGGGCGCTGCACCCGGCCCCCAGCAGCTCGTCCAGCCGCCGCCGCACGGCCTCGAGCAGGTCGCCCAGCTCGGCAGCCGGCGTGAGACCCGCCGGGACACTCATCGCGTTCATCTGACCTCCTATGGTTTTTACTATACATCTTGTTTTTACTCTGCTACCGTCGGGACGACAAGCGAGGCCGAGGAAGGGGCGGGCGTGGAGCGGAGCCTGCGGGACCCGGGCAGCGAGCCGGCCGTGTCGGGGCGGCGCGCCGAGGTGCTGGCGCGGCTGCGCGACGCCGACCACCCGCTCACGGTGGCCGAGGTCGCGCAGAGCGTCGGGCTGAGCCCGAACACGGCGCGGTTCCACCTCGACGGCCTCGTCGACGACGGCCTGGTCGAGCGGGCCCCGGAGGAGCGGGCGACCCCCGGGCGCCCACGCATGCTCTACACCGTCCGCGCCGCCGCCGGCGGCCCGCGCAGCTACGCCCTGCTCGCCGAGATGCTGACCGGGCTGGTGGCGTCGCTGCCGAGCGCGGGCAGCACCGCCCGGGACGCGGGGCGGGCCTGGGGCCGCCACCTCGTCGAGCGCGCCGCACCGTCGGAGCGCATCGACGCCGACGAGGCGGTCGCCCGGCTCAACCGGCTGCTGGATGGCATCGGCTTCGCCCCGCAGTCCTGCGCCGGCGAGGACGGCGAGACCGAGGTTCGTCTGCACCACTGCCCGTTCGAGGAGATCGCTCGCGACCACACCGACGTCGTCTGCGCGATCCACCTGGGGCTGATGCAGGGCGCGCTGGACGAGCTGGGGGCACCGGTGCAGGCCACCGCGCTGGAGCCGTTCGTCACCCCGACGCGGTGCGTGGCCCGGCTGCGGACCGAGACGTCCCGGCGGGCCTCATGACCAGCCTTCTCGACCGCCCCCGGACCGTGGCAGCCCGCCGGGTCCCGCGCTACCGGCTGGTCCTCGGCGTGCTCGGCCTACTCGCGCTGCTGTCCGGGCTGTGGGCCGCGCTGCTGCTGCTCGGACTGCCGGTGCCCAGCCCGCATACAGATTTCGCCGAGGTGCACGGACCCCTGATGGTGCTCGGCTTCCTGGGCACGCTGATCTCGCTGGAGCGGGCGGTCGCACTGGACGTCCGGGCCGGCTACGCCGTGCCGGCCGCCGCCGGCCTGGGCGGCGCGGCACTGTCGGTCGGCCTGCCGCTGGTCGTCGGGCAGGTGCTGCTGACCGCCGCCGGCGCCGGGCTGATCGGCCTCTACGCCCTCGCCGCGCAGCGGCAGGCGAGCCTGCACCTGGCCGTGATGGCCGCCGGGGCCTTCTCCTGGCTGACCGCGGCGGTGCTGTGGCTGACCGGCTGGGACGTCGCCCTCGTCGTGCCCTGGCTGGCCGGGTTCCTCGTCCTCACCATCACCGGCGAGCGGCTCGAGCTGTCCCGGCTGGTACGTCTCACCGACGCCGCCCGCGCGTGGTTCGTCGCGGCCGCGGCGGTGTTCGTCGGCGGCCTGGTGGTCTCGGTGGCCGACGTCGCCGCGGGGGTGCGCGTGGCCGGCGCCGGCCTGGTGGCCCTGGCGGCCTGGCTCGCCGTGCACGACGTGGCCCGCCGCACGGTGCGCCAGCGCGGGCTCCCCCGCTACATGGCGGTCTGCCTGCTGGCCGGCTACGGCTGGCTGGCGCTGGCCGGCTCGCTGTGGCTCGCCTTCGGCACGCTCGAGGACGGCAGCGCCTACGACGCCATGCTGCACGCACTGTTCCTCGGCTTCGTCATCGGCATGGTCTTCGCACACGCACCGGTCATCGTGCCGGCCGTGTTCCGCGCCGCGATCCCCTACCGCCCGCACTTCTACGGACACGTCGCCCTGCTGCAGGGCTTCTTGCTCCTACGCATCGTGGGAGGCGACGTCGCCGGCAGTCGCCTGCTGTGGCAGGTGGGCGGCGTTCTGAACGAGATCGCCCTGCTGTGCTTCGTCGCCGTCACCGCGCACGCGGTGCGCTCCGCGCGACGTCCACTCACCCCGTCATCACGCTGAAGGAGGGCCGAGCCGTGCTCGTCCCCGAGCTGCTCACCGCAGCACCCACCGAAGAGACCGTCACCGAGCTGCTGCGAGAGGTCATCGACCCCGAGGTCGGCATCAACATCGTCGACCTGGGCCTGCTGCGCAACGTCGCGGTGGCACCGGGCGGCGCGGTGCGGGTGGTCACGACGCTGACCACCCCCGCCTGCCCGCTTGGGCCCTACATCGTCGGCGAGATCCGCGACCTGCTGCTGCCGGTCGCCGAGGTGCACGACGTCGACGTCGAGATCGTCTGGTCCCCGCCGTGGGAGCCGGACCGGGACATGAGCGAGCACGCCAAGGAGCTGCTGGGGTGGCGGCGATGAGCGTCCTCGTCATCGGCGACTTCGCCGACCCGCTCTCGTTCCTGGCCAGCCAGCGGGTGGAGCAGATCGTCTCGCTCGGTCTGCACGAGGTGCGCTGGCTCGCCGTGGAGTCCGACCGCACCTGGCCGGTCGGGGGGCGGCCGCTCGACGCGGGCCGCGCAGAGCTCACCCACCGACTGTCGCTGCCCGGCGAGCACGTTCCCGACGTCGGTCTGCCGGTGTTCAACAGCCGGGCCGCCACTGCCGCCTACGCCGAGTCGGAGACCGACGGCGTGGCGCCGGCCATGCGTCGCGCGCTGTTCGACGCGATGTGGGTGGGGCACCGGCGGGTCGACGACTACGAGGTGATCCGGTCGATCGTGTTCGGCGTGCTCAACCCCCGTCCCCCGGCAGGGCCGATGGAGTTCCGCCGGGTGGCCAACGTGCCGGTCGTGCCGCTCGGCGTCGGTGACTGGGTCAGCACCAGCCGGCGGGAGGGCTTCGTCGTGGCCCCCGGCGGCGGACCGCTGACCACCCAGGGCCAGCGCCGGATCGAGTCCGCCCGCCGGGTCTGGCAGCAGCGCGGCGGCCAGCCGCTGCCGGTGGTCGTGACCGAGCTGGGCGAGTGCCTCTCCGGCGCCCGCGCGCTGGCCTGGCTCGCCGCCCGGCTGCCACACCGACCCGAGCCCGCCGCGCAGGCGCCGCAGACCGCGGCCGCCTGACTCCCACTTCGCCCCCAGATCGTGAACAGTCGAAGGAGAACGTCCATGACCGACACAGCGCGCACCAGCGAGCACGTCCTCGACGTGCGCGAGGAGATCCCCGCCCGACGCCACGAGCTCATCTTCGGCACCTACGCCGGGCTGGGCACGGGTGAGGACTTCGTGCTGGTGAACGACCACGACCCCAAGCCGCTGTACTACCAGCTGGCCGCCGAGCACCCGGGCGAGTTCTCCTGGGAGTACCTCGAGGAGGGCCCGGAGACCTGGAGGGTCCGCATCGGCCGGCCCGCCGCCGCCTGACCGCGTCCTCTCCCCTCCCAACCCTCTCCTACCGAGCATCGGAGATCTGCCATGACCACCATCCCCGCCGACGTCGCCCTCGGCAGCAGCCAGGCCGACAGCGCCGCCGTCGAGGCGGTGCGCGAGCACCACGCCGCGCTCTCAGGCCGGCTCGAGCTGCTCGTCGAGCAGGTCGTGACCGCCCCCGACCCCGCGGCCTCGGCCGCTGCCACCCGCGAGCTGCACCGATTCTGCACCGGTCAGCTGCTCCCCCACGCCCTGGGCGAGGAGGAGTCGATCTATGCGGTGGGCACGCGCTACGAGCAGGCCCGCCTGCTCATCGAGGCGATGATCGCCGAGCACCGGGCCATCCAGTCGCTGGTGCACACCCTGGGCAGCAGCCCCGAGCCGGCCCGCGCCGCGGCCACCGCCGGGGCCCTGGGCACCCTGTTCGCCGTGCACCGCGCGAAGGAGGACGAGCTGCTGGTGCCGCTGGTCGCCGCAGACCCAGCTGTGTCGCTGGCCGACGTCGTCGACGAGCTGCACCACGCCCAGGATGCGCACCGGCCAGCCGCGGCCGGGGTGCCGGAGCAGGAGGCCTCCCACGGGTGCGGCAGCGGGCACGCCTGCGGCTGCGGCGAGAGCGACGAGGGCGTGCCTGAGCTCGACGTCCGGAACGTGCCGCACGCCATCCGCCACGCCACCGTGTTCGGCGCCTTCGACGCCGTCCGCCCCGGCGCCAGCCTGGTGCTGGTCGCCCCGCACAACCCGCTGCCGCTGCTGCACCAGCTCTCCGAGCGCGCCGGTGGCGCGATCGAGGTGCGCTACCTCGACGAGGGCCGGGAGGCCTGGCGGCTGCTGATCACGAGGGGGTGACGGCAGCCGACCCAGGAAAGAACTCGCCCACCCAGGAGAATTCGTCTGGGTGGGCGAGTAGTGATCACGGGGCCGTGATCGTTCCCAGCGGGGCCGGGCGACTAGCCGACGGTGCCGTCCCGGTGGCGCAGCAGGCCGTAGGTGACGGCGTCGACGAGCGCCTGCCAGGAGGCGTCGATGACGTTGGCGGCCACGCCGACGGTGTCCCAGGAGGTCTCGCCGTCGCTGGTCTCGACCAGCACCCTGGTGATCGCGTCGGTGCCGTGGCCGCCGTCGAGGATGCGCACGCGGTAGTCGACCAGCTCGAGCCGCTCGAGCACCGGGTAGGCCTGGGCGAGCGCGGTGCGCAGCGCGTGGTCGAGGGCGTTCACCGGCCCGTTCCCCTCGCCCACGCTCACGACCCGCTCGCCCCCGGCGTGCACCTTCACCACCGCCTCGGCCACCGGCTCGCCGTCGGTGCGGCTGTCCACCACCACCCGCCAGGACTCGGTGGTGAAGAACTCGGGCTTGGCGCCGTCGACCATCTCGCGCAGCAGCAGCTCGAAGGAGGCGTCGGCGGCCTCGAAGGTGTAGCCGGTCGCCTCGAGCTCCTTGACCCGGTCGGTGATCCGGGTGACCAGCTCGCGGTCGCCGGAGAGGTCGTAGCCGAGCTCGCGGCCCTTGAGCTCCACGCTGGCCCGCCCGGCCATGTCCGAGACGAGCATGCGCATGTCGTTGCCGACCCGCTCGGGCTGGGTGTGCTGGTAGAGGTCGGGGTCGACCTTGATGGCGCTGGCGTGCAGGCCCGCTTTGTGGGCGAAGGCCGACATGCCGACGTAGGGCTGGCGCGAGTAGGGCGCCACGTTGGTGATCTCCGACACCGCGTGGGAGATCCGGAACGCCTCGGCCAGCCGCCCGTCCGGCAGCAGCGGCATCCCCCGCTTGAGCTGCAGGTCCGCGACCACGGTGACCAGGTCGGCGTTGCCCGTGCGCTCGCCGTAGCCGTTGAGGCACCCCTGGACGTGGGTCGCACCGGCCTCCACCGCGGCGAGGGTGTTGGCCACCGCGCAGCCGGTGTCGTTGTGGCAGTGGATGCCCAGCCGGCCCTCCCCCGCGACCTCAGCCACCGCGGCGACGACGTCGGCCAGCTCGCGCGGCAGCATGCCGCCGTTGGTGTCGCACAGCGCCACCACCTCGGCGCCCGCCTCGAACGCGGCCAGCACGACCTCGCGGGCGTAGGCCGGATCGCTGGCCCAGCCGTCGAAGAAGTGCTCGGCGTCGACGAACACCCGCTGCCCCTCGGCCCGCAGGTGCGCCACGGTGTCGCGCACCATCGCCAGGTTCTCGGCGAGGGTGGTGCGCAGGGCCAGCTCGACGTGCCGGTCGTGGCTCTTGGCCACCAGGGTCACGACGGGCGCGCCCGAGTCGCGCAGGGCGGCCACCAGGGGGTCGTCGGCGGCCTTCGCACCGGCTCGGCGGGTCGCGCCGAACGCGGCGAGCTGTGCGTGCTCGAGCTTGAGATCCGTCCTGGCGCGGGGGAAGAACTCGGTGTCCTTGGGGTTCGCCCCGGGCCACCCGCCCTCGATGAAGCCGACGCCGAGCTGGTCCAGGTGCGCGGCGATGGCGAGCTTGTCCGTGACCGTGAGCGACAGGCCCTCCTGCTGGGCTCCGTCGCGCAGGGTCGTGTCGTAGACGTGAAATGTGTCCACGGAACCGTCCACTCGCTGGTCCATCTCGTCCTGCCTCCGCCTCGCGTTCCCTGGGCTGTCACCGCCTCGCCCCAACGGCCGGCCGTGGGAACCATAGGTTCGCCCACCGGCCCGGAAAAGACGAAGACCCCCCGCACGAGGTGCGAGAGGTCTGCGCGCCGGTCCGTGACCGGCGCGCTAGTCGGTAATCACCACCGGCTGCACCCCACCACTATGACAGGGGCGCTGCTCGGTCTGTCCAGCAGACGGGAGCGGCGTCCCAGCATCCGGACCGACCCTCGGCTAGCCTCGACGCTGACCGGGGGGGTGACGGCGACGACGGCCCGCAGCGTGACGGTGTGGACCGGTGCGGCGTTCGCCTGGCTCGTGGGGACGCTGGTCCCGCTGTTCACCCTGGCCCAGCTCGCCCGGTCGCTCGGGGAGAACTTCTGCGGCGTCGAGGGCCACCTCCCCACAGGCGTGAGCGGTTACTCGGGCCCGTCCTGGACCGGCCCCACCCGGCTGACCTGCCGCTACGACGGCTACGGCTCGGCCACCTTCACCGACTGGACGCCAGTGACGAGCCTCGTCCTGGCCGCTGCCCTCTGGCTGGCCTGGATCGTGCTGGTGTGGCTGACCGCCCGCCGACTGGCCGGCGGCGCGACGGGCCGAGACCCCCGATCGGGTCGCGGTCCCCCGCGAGCTGTCGGGTCAGTGCCTCAGGAGCCGGAGCCGGCTGGCCGCGCGGTCGACGTCGGGCGCGCGGAGGTGCCCGGCGAGCAGGCGCTCCGGCGGGACGTCGCAGAGCAACGTGAGCCGGACGTCTCGGTCGTGGAGGACGTCGACGAGGTTCACGAACCGCTGCTGCGCGTCCGGCGACCGAGCGGCCAGCGGCGGCACCTCGCTGAGCACCCAAGCTGGGAACCGGTCGGCCAGCGCCAGGAAGTCGACGGTCGAGGTGGTGGCCTCGCACAGGTCGGCGAAGGAGAACCAGGCGAGGGCGCCCTCGACCCGGAGCGCGCGCACCGTTCGGAAGCCCACCTGCAGCAGCACGGCCTCGTCCGGGGTCGGTGCGGGCAGCCCGCCCGGCTCCGGCCGCCAGGGCGCGCTCGGCCAGTGCCACGACCCGGACCGGAAGCCGTCGTCGGCGACCTCACCTGCCGCGACGGCCCGGTAGTCCGTCGGCCCGGCCAGCTCGAGCACGCTCACGTGCTCTCGCAGCAGGTCGATGGTCGGCTCGAACAGGTGGTGGTAAAGCGGGTTGGGCAGCAGGTCGCCGGGCGGGTAGTTCGACGTGCAGACCAGCGTGGTGCCCTGGCCGAAGAGCCGCCCGAGCAGCCGGGCGGCGAGCATGGCGTCGCCGACGTCGTGGACGTGCAGCTCGTCGAGGCAGACCAGCTCGCAGCGGGCGAGAAGGTCCTGCACCGCCGCGTCGAACGCGTGCCCTGCCGACCGGTTCCGACGCACCGCATCGTGCAGGTCGCGGAAGAACGCGTGGAAGTGCACGCGCACCTTGCCGAGGGCGGGGGCCGCCTCGAAGAAGGCGTCGAGCAGCCAGGTCTTGCCTCGGCCGACCGGTCCCCACAGGTAGACGCCTTCGGCGCCGACGCGACGCCGGCGGGGGGTGGCGAGGGCTGCCGCGAGGTGGTCCAGGCTCGTCGCCGCGTGGGCCTGCCACGGGTCGAGGGCGAGCCCCGCCCGATCGGCCGCGGCGTGCAGGGAGGGCAGGGGGTCCGGCCCAGAGCCCCCCCCGGGCGATGCCGTCTCACCCCATGACTCTACAGCTGTAGAGTCGTGGGCATGGCCTCCGGAAGCGACGGGGAGACCTCCGGCAGACGCCGGAGGATCGCCGATGCCGGCATCTGGATCGTCGCCGAGCAGGGGGTGCGGTCCCTCACGCACCGGGCGGTCGACCGGAGGCTCGGGCTACCTGCCGGGTCGACCTCCTTCTACGCCAGGACCCGCCGCGCGCTGCTGGCACTGCTCGCCGACGAGCTGGCCGCCAGGGCCCGCACGGAGTTCAACGGCTCAGGGCTGGGGCCACCGACCCCGGACTCCGACGGCGACGCCGACATGGACCTGGAGGGGGTGGCCGACGGCATCTCGCGGTTCGTGGACCAGATGCTGACCGAGCACCGGCACGACATCGCGGCCAGGTACGCGCTCGCGCTGGAGGTGCGCGACGACGACGAGCTGCGCGCCCGGCTGGCGGCCGCGACCTTCTCGGTGCCGGCGGCGGAGGGGCTCATGCGCGCCCTGCGCGTCCGCGAGCCCGTCGGGGCAGCGGCCGACCTGGTCAGCCTCCTGGAAGGGCTGCTGCTCGACCACGTCCTCGGCCGGCGCGCAGCGACGTCCTCCCGGCAGCGGCGGGCCGGCGTACGGCGCAGCGTCCTGCGGTTCCTTCAGGGGCTGGCGGGCGAGGGGACCGCGTGAGGGGGCGGACAGGTGCGGCCACGCCCCTCCCCCCTCTCACAGGGTGTGTCCCTATTGCATGGGTCGTGACCGTGGGCACCGTGTTGGGCATGTCGTACCCAAGCGACCTGACCGATGGCCAGTGGGCGCTGCTCGAGCCGGTATCCAAGGCGCCGGGCAAGCGCGGGCGCAGCATGCCGGCGACCTGCGCATCGTGGTGGACGCGATCCTCCACATCGCCCAGACCGGCTGCCAGTGGCGCTACCTGCCCGAGTCCCTCGGGCCTTGGACGCGAGTCTGGTCGCAGTTTCGCCGCTGGTCGCGCAAACGGCACCTGGGCGAAGGCCCTGACCGTGCTGCACGCGGCAGCCCGCATCGTGGACGGACGGACCGACGAGACGCCCCTCGATGGTCGTGATCGACACCCACCTCGCCCGCGGTGCCTCGAACGGCGGGTTCACCTTCCACGACCGGGGCGGTCCCTACGGCCGCACCAAGGGCGCCAAGCGCGTGGTAGCGGTGGACGTGACCGGCCTCCCTGTCGGTGCGCTGGTCGTGCCCGCCTCCACTCACGAGAACCGGTGCAGTGAGCTCATGTTGGAGCACCTCACTCGGCAGGACGTCACCGACCGGCTGCAGCTGGTTCTCGTGGACCCTGGAGTCACCGCGGTCGCCGCTCGCGCACTCGGCTGGGGCTACGACCTCGAGGTCCGCAGGGTCGGGTGGGACGACAAGCAGCCGGTCTTCCGTCCCATCCGGCACGCCTGGCGCCGCGCAGAATGCGGCATGAGCGGGCGTTGCCAGGCGACCTCAGGGGCGTGTGACGTCAAGGATGATCCTCACCGTTTGTCCTGAGTGCCTGACCTCGCGCAGGGCCAGCCGCTTGGAGGTGATCTGACGTGGCAAGAGTGGCGCCCCCGCAGCGAGCAACACCGGTCTCATACCGAGCCAGATCTCATCAAGCAGGCCCGCGTCATCGAACTGGCCGGCCAACTCCCCACCGCCGAGCAGCCAGACGTTGCGGTCCGGCAGTACGGCGGTCATCTCCTCGTAGACCGGGCGTACGTCGCCGGCCACCATCTTGATATCGACCCCTGGGACCTTCGGCAGGTCGCGGTGGGTGAAGACCCATGCGGGCCTCTCCCCGTAGAAGTCATGCCACCGCTGGGGATTCCCGAGCAGGGCGTGGCTGGTCAGCATCTGCTCGTAGGTCGTTGCGCCCATCACCATCGGCCCTACCTCGCCGATGAACTCGTCCCAGGTCCCGTCGTCCTCACCGTGGGGCACCTCGTAGAGCCAGTCCAGCCCATTGTTCTCATCCGCGATCCGCCCGTCGATGGTGCAGGCGGTGAAGTACTGAACCCGTGGCATGTGTCACACGGTAAACGAGCCTGAGGTATGCGGGGCTGCTTCCGTTCCTGCACACATTGTCCTCACATAGGCTCCGGTGAACGCTGCACCGCGCGCGGCCGCCAAGAGGGACACACCCGGTTCACACGACGCGGTGCATCCAGCCGTGGACGTCGTCGCGGCGGCCGTACTGGATGTCCAGCAGGGCGCTGCGCACGGCGCTGGTGACCGGACCGGCGGTCTCGCCGTCGCCGTGGGTGACCTCGCCGCCGGTCCACTTCAGGGTGCCGATCGGGGTGATGACGGCGGCGGTGCCGCAGGCGAACACCTCGCGGATCCGGCCGCTGGCCACGCCCTCGCGCCACTCGTCGATGGAGACCTTGCGCTCCTCGACCTTGTGGCCGAGCTCGCCGGCCAGGGTGATGATCGAGTCGCGGGTGACGCCCTCGAGGATGGTGCCGGTGAGCTCGGGGGTGACGATGCTGTCGTCGTCCAGGACGAAGTAGAGGTTCATCCCGCCGAGCTCCTCCACCCAGCGGTGCTCGAGCGCGTCGAGGAACACCACCTGGTCGCAGCCCTGGGCGTAGGCCTCCTGCTGGGCGAGCAGGCTGGCGGCGTAGTTGCCGCCGCACTTGGCCGCGCCGGTGCCGCCGGCCGCGGCGCGGGTGTAGTGCTCGGAGACCCAGATGCTGACCGGCACCGGGCCCTTGGCGAAGTAGGCACCGGCCGGCGAGGCGATGACGCAGAAGGTGACCTCGTTGGACGGGCGGACGCCGAGAAAGGCCTCGCTGGCGAACATGAACGGGCGCAGGTAGAGGCTGGTCTCGCCGCCCGAGGGCACCCAGTCGGCGTCGGTGCGCACCAGCAGGTCGACGGCGGCCACGAAGTCCTCGACGTCGAGGGCCGGCAGCGCAAGGCGCTGGGCGCTGCGCTGCATCCGGGCGGCGTTCGCCTCCGGGCGGAAGGTCCAGACCGAGCCGTCGGCGTGCCGGTAGGCCTTGAGGCCCTCGAAGATCTCCTGCGCGTAGTGCAGGACCGCGGCCGAGGGGTCCAGCGAGATCGGGCCGTAGGCCTGCACGCGGGCGTCGTGCCAGCCCCGCCCGGCGGTCCAGGTGGCCAGCACCATGTGGTCGGTGAAGTGCTTGCCGAACCCGGGGTTCGCGAGTACCGCAGCGCGCTCTGCCTCCGGAAGCGGCGCGGCGTTGGGCACGAGGGCGAAGTCCAGGGTCATGCCGGGGAGGTTACCGCGCACGCCCCGCTCATGGACGGGGTGTCTGACCCCGGACGGCGGCCAACCGCTCCCGGCGCAGCTGCTCCACCTCGGCGTCGTCGAGGGGGGCCAGCGGGCCGCCGGTGGCGCGCTCCAGGAGCAGGTCGGCCAGCGCCGGGTTGCGGGCGAGAACCGGGCCGTGCAGGTAGGTGCCGACGACGCTGCCGGCCAGCACGCCGTCGGTGAGGGAGCCGTGCTCGACGTCGTGGACGGCGCCGTCGAGCACGCCGTTGCCGATGCCGGCCACCACCCGGCCCAGCGGGCTGGCGTCCGCGCCGAGGACGGTGCGCCCGGCGTGGTTCTCGTAGCCGGTGAGCGGCGGCAGGCCGGGCAGGGTGGGCTCGAGCAGCAGCTCCCCCACCGCGCGCTTCTGGGTGACCCGCTCGGTGCGGACGTCGACCAGGCCGAGGCCGGCCCGGTGCGGGTCGCCGGAGACCGGGAAGCTCTCGCCGAGCAGCTGGAACCCGGCGCACACCGCCAGCACCGGGGCGCCGCGCCCCACCGCGCGGGGAAGGCCGCCGTCGCGGGCCAGCAGCTCGCAGGCCGCGCCCTGCGCCTCGTCCTCGCCGCCGCCGATCACGTAGACGTCGGCGGAATCGGGCACCGGCTGGCCCGGCTCGACCTCGACCAGCTCGACGTCGAGGCCGCGCGCGGCCGCGCGGTGGCGCAGCACCAGCGCGTTCCCGCGGTCGCCGTAGGTGCCCAGCAGCCCGGGGAAGACCAGCACGATCGACAGGTCGCTCACGCGGCACCCCCGGCCGGCTCGGTGCCTTCCCCCACCGGCGGCACGCGGACCGGCTCGGGCACCACCGGGCAGCCGGCCAGCGCCTGGCGGACGTCGCGCATGGCGGTGTAGTTGGCGGCGACGTCGACCGGGCCGGGCGGCAGCGCGGCCAGCGCGCCGGCCAGGTCCGGCGCCACGGTGTGCGGGACGCCGGCCACGGTGAGCCGGACGGCGACGTCGGCGCGGCGGGCCCCGGTGACCGCCACCTGTCGGCCGGCCAGCAGCTCGAACTGCACGTCCCACAGCCAGGAGGTGTCCAGCCCGTCGGCGATCTCGGCGTTGACCGCGACCACCACCGGCACGGCGGGCTCGAGCATGGTGAACAGCTCGCTCCAGCCGGCGGGGTTCTTGGACAGCAGCATCCGGGCCACGTGCTGGCCGTGGCGGCGGCGCTCGTAACGGCCGTCGACGCTGCCGACGGCGGCGATGGCAGCGGCGGCACGGTCACCGTCGACGCCGGTGGCCAGGGCGACGCCCAGGGCCACCAGCGCGTTGGAGCGGTTGGCCCGGCCGGGCAGCGCGGTGCGCAGCGGCCAGGAGCCGCCGGTGGTGGAGACCGCTCGGCCGTCGACGTCGGAGAGCTCGGGCTCGGGGCGGCGGTGCTCGCAGCCGGTGCACCGCCAGGCGCCGTCCTCCACCGCGAGCAGCGCGGCGCACCACGGGCACAGCGGCGCGTCCTGCACCCAGCCACGGCCGGCGGCCACCCAGACGACGTGCGGCGCGGTCTCGGCGGCCCAGACCACGAGCGGGTCGTCGGCGTTGGCGACCACGGTGCAGCCGGGGGAGAGCTGGGCCATGCCCTGTCGCCAGCGGTCGGCCACCTTGCGCACCTCGGCGACCCGGTCGAGCTGGTCGCGGCTGAGGTTGAGCAGCGCGATGACCTTGGGGTGGGCGCGGGCGGCCACCGACGGGACGTAGGACTCGTCCACCTCGAGCACGGCGCGGCCGGCGGTGCGCTCGCGGGCGAGTGCCAGCACGATGCCCTCGGTCATGTTGGCGCCGGTGCGGTTGCTGGCCACCGGGCCGTCGACGGACAGGGCCTCGCCGACCAGCCGGGTGGTGGTCGACTTGCCGTTGGTGCCGCTGACGATGACGACGTCGCGGCCGGCCGCCAACCGGTCGAGCAGGCGCGGGTCGAGGGTGAGGGCGACGCGACCGCCCACCGTGCTGCCGCGGCCGAGACGCAGCAGCGGCGTCAGCCGGCCGGCCAGCACCCCCGCGCCGACCGCGGCGCTGCCGCGCAGGCCGAGGCGAGAGCCGGGTCGGGCCGTCGTCGAGCGGTTCGGGGCGGCAGGCACGCGCCCAGTATGTCCGAGGCGTGCGGCCGGACCGTCCCAGTCCCGTTCGGAACGATCTCTCTATGGAGTGATCGTTCCGAAGCGGGCCGCCCCCGGTCAGGTCAGAGCGGCTCGGATCAGCCGGTCCGGCTCAGCCGGCGACGCGTGCGGCCAGCGCGTCGCCGATCTGCGACGTCGTGCGCTGGGCGGTGCCGCGCTCGGCGAGGTCGGCGGCGACGGCGTCCTCCACCTGGCGGGCGGCGGAGTCCAGACCGAGGTGCTCGAGCAGCATCGCCACGCTGAGCACGGTGGCGGTCGGGTCGGCCTTCTGCTGGCCGGCGATGTCCGGGGCGCTGCCGTGCACCGGCTCGAACATGCTCGGGGCGGTGCGGTCCGGGTTCACGTTGCCGCTGGCGGCCAGGCCGATGCCGCCGGTGACGGCGGCGGCCAGGTCGGTGAGGATGTCGCCGAAGAGGTTGTCGGTGACGACGACGTCGAAGCGCTCGGGCTGGGTGACCAGGAAGATCGTGGCGGCGTCGACGTGCAGGTAGTCGGTCGTGACCTCGGGGAACTCCTCGGCCACCCGGGCGACCGTGCGGGCCCACAGATGCCCGGCGTGCACGAGCACGTTGTTCTTGTGCACCAGCGTGAGCTTGCGGCGCGGGCGGGCCTGCGCGCGGCGGAACGCGTCGCGGACCACGCGCTCGACGCCGAACGCGGTGTTGACGCTCACCTCGGTGGCGATCTCGTGCGGCGTGCCGACCCGCAGCGCGCCGCCGTTGCCGACGTAGGGGCCCTCGGTGCCCTCGCGGACCACGACGAAGTCGATGTCCTTGTCGCCGGCCAGCGGCCCGGTGACGCCGGGGTAGAGCCGGGACGGGCGCAGGTTGACGTAGTGGTCGAGCTCGAAGCGCAGGCGCAGCAGCAGACCGCGCTCGAGCACGCCGCTGGGCACGCCCGGGTCGCCGACAGCGCCGAGCAGGATGGCGTCGTGGCCGCGCAGCTCGGCCAGCACGGTGTCCGGCAACGTCTCGCCGGTGGCGTGCCAGCGCCGGGCGCCGAGGTCGTACTCGGTGGCCTCGACCTTGGCGTCGTGCTGCGGGAGCACCGCCTCGAGCACCTTCAGGCCCTCGGCCACGACCTCCGGGCCGATGCCGTCGCCTGCCACCACTGCCAGCTTGATGTCGCGCGCCATGCCGGGGAGCCTAGGTCGCTGTCCAGCATGCGGCCACGCCGTCCCGGATGCCGGACGTTAGGCCGGAGCGTGCTCCGGCAGCAGCGGGGTGAGGCGCAGCATGGCCAGGGCGCCCAGCAGCGGCCCGGCGGCGAGGCTGGCGACGGCGAACGGCCAGCCGCGGGCGTCGGCGACCAGCGGCGTCACCTGGATGGTGACGGCGCTGACCAGGAAGCCGACCGAGGTCTGGAACGCCAGCGCGGTGCCGAGGTAGTGGCTGTCCACCACCGAGGTGGTGCAGGTGGAGAACATGGCCGAGTCGGCGATGACCGCGGTGCCCCACACGAGCAGCACCGGCACCAGCACCAGCGGGGAGCGCCCGAAGGCGACGGCGGCCAGCAGGCAGCACGCCCCGCTCACGACCATGGCACCGGCGGCGAACCGCGCCCTCCCCCAGCGGTCGCCGAGGCGTCCGCCGAGCACGCAGCCGGCCGCCCCGCACGCCCCCAGCGCCAGGAACGCCAGCAGCGCGCGCACCGGCGCCGCGACGTCGACGCCGCGCGCGGCGAAGCTGGCAGCCAGGAACGTGGGCAGCCACGTCCACACCGCGTAGAGCTCCCACATGTGCCCGACGTAGCCGAGGTTGGCCAGCCGCGGACCACGGTCGCGGACCAGCCCCAGCACCACGCGCGGGTGCAGGCCGGTGGACCTCGATGCATAGGGGCCGACCTCGGTGCGGGTGAGGATGAGCGCGGCCAGGGCGGCCAGCGCGGCGGCCACCCACAGCCCCTCGCGCCAGGCCGAGCCCAGGGATCCGCCGATCAGGTGCGGCAGCGTGCTGCCCAGGGTGAGCGCCCCGACGACCAGCCCCAGCGCCGCGCCGCGCCCCTCGAGGAACCAGCTGCTGGCCAGCTTCAGGCCCACCGGGTAGACCCCAGCCAGCGCCAGCCCGGTGAGGAAGCGCAGCGGGACGGCCGCGGCCACCCCGTGCGCCAGGAGCGGCAGCGCGGCGGTGGTGGCGGCCGCGACCAGCGCGCTGACCGCCGCAAGCTTGGGCGGGTGGACGACGTCGGGCAGGTTGAGCGCGGCCGAGGTGAGGGCGCCGACGACGAAGCCGAGCTGCACCGCGGTGGTGAGCATCGTCGCCTGCGCCGAGGAGAGATGCCACTGCTGGCGCAGCGCCGGCGCTGCGGCGGAGGCGGCGAACCAGGTGCCCATGGCCAGGACCTGCGCCAGCCCGACCAGCAGGAGCTGGCGGGTGGGGCTGCGCTCGCTGGTCGCGGCGCGGGCGGACGTCGTCGTCACGGGTGAGGAGTGTGCTCGGTCCGCGGCGGCGAGGGAATGGGGGGTCGGTGTCCGTACGCCCTCAGAGCACTTCCCGCCGCCGGTTCTGCCCGGGCACGGTCAACGGCGCTGGTGACGGCGGCGGCGGGCCGGGTCCCCCGGCCGGGTGCGGGCTGTGCGGTCGCATCGGTGTCACACCCATATGCATCTATGCCTATCGGTGGTCCACCCATGCGAGCGATCCGCATGGGTGGACCACCCATGCGTTTCGGATCACGTCAGGGGTCCCCTCACGCAGACCGTGCTCAGTCGTGCCGCGCCAGCCAGGCGGTGACGGCCGCGGCGTAGGCCTCGCGCTCCTCCCACATGGGCAGGTGGCTGGACTCCTCGAAGATCTGCTGCTCGGTCCGCGCGATGCCGGCCTTGAGCGGCTCCTGCAGTGCGGGGGTGGCCTCGTCGTGGCGGCCGGAGAGCAGCAGGGTGGGGACGTCGATGAGGTGGAGGCGGTCCTTGCTCTGCCAGTCGCGGATCGAGCCGATGACGTGGAACTCCGAGGGGCCGTTCATGGTGTGGTAGACGGTCGGGTCCTCGTCGAGCTTGGCCAGGCCCTCGGAGACCCCGGCCGGCCACGGGTCCAGCCGGCACAGGTGGCGCTGGTAGAAGACCGTGCACGCCTCGGCGTACTCCGGGTCGTCGGTGGTGCCGGCCTCTTCGTGCTTGCGCAGGGTGTCGTCGACGCCCGGGGGCAGGTCCTGGCGCAGCCGGTTGGCCTCGGCGACGAAGTCCGGGAACGAGGCGGCGGTGTTGCTCAGCACCAGCGAGCGCAGCCCGGCCGGCTGGGTGAAGGCGTGCTCCTGGGCCAGGAAGCCGCCCCAGGACTGGCCGAGCACGTGGTAGCGGTCGGCGATGCCGAGGTGCTCGAGCAGGTTGGCCAGCTCGCGCACGAACAGGTCGACGGTCCAGAAATCGGCACCGCGCTCGGGCAGGTGCGTGCTCTTGCCGTTGCCGAGCTGGTCGTAGAGCACCACGGCCCGGCCGTCGCGGGCGACATCGGCGAGCGGCAGCAGGTAGTCGTGGGTGGCCCCCGGGCCCCCGTGCAGCACGACCAGCGGCGCCGGGCCGTCGGTGGCGCCCGGGCGCAGCTCGCCGTCGACGCGGTACCAGGTGCGGTGGCCCTCGAAGTCGGCGTAGCCCTCGGAGGTGGGGGCGAAGTCCTCGGACAGCTCAGTCGTCATGGCGGGCGAGGATAGGGCTGAGCTGCCCTCGAGAGAACAGTGACTCACCCCTCGCGAATGGTGCCAAACGCAATAGTCTGCGCGGGTGATGCGATTCCGTCCCGCCCTCCTCGCCGGCGGCCTGGCCGCGCTGGTGGTGCCCACCGCCGTCGTCCCCGCGGCCGCTACGAGCACCCCCACCCTCACCCTCCGTTCGGTGGCCCCCGCCGACCTCGCGCCATGGGACCCGGCCATCTCGTCGGCGCCGTCGACGCGGTGGTTCGTCCTGCCCGGTGACCAGAAGGGGCAGGGCGCCTACTCGTTCGTTCCGCCTGCCGGTCTGGGGCAGGTCGGCGGGCTCCGGCTCAGCGCCCCCTCCGCCGGTGATCGGATCACGGTGATGACACAGCCTCCTGCCGGCGTCACGACGGCCAACGTGGACTTCTACGCCAGCGACCTGCGGCCGGACCACGTCGTCACTCAGCTGGTCGCGGACCTGGACGGCAACGGTTCAGCCTCAGGTGGCGAGGTGCGGGCGACACTGGTCGGCTCGTACTACCTCAACGGCGGCGCGAGCGTCGTCCTCGACCGCGACGTCCACAGCGACGGCACCACGGGTCCCGGATCTGGCTCCGTGGCGTTCCCCGCGGGCCAGCAGACGGTCCTGCACGACCTCGCGGCCGTGTGCCCCACGGTGCTCCGCCTCGGTCTGCAGGCGAAGGACGGCGCAGTGGGCACCTTGCCTACCGCGACCGAGGGACAGAGCTTGTCGAGCGGCACCATCGACATCTTCCGCGCCACCGAGCCCGGCGGCTCGCCGGCGGTCCGGCTCGGCGGGCGCGACCGCATCGCCACGGCGCTCGCCGTCGCCTCGCACGTGGCACCGGGGCGGGTGAGCACAGCGATCCTGGCCGGGTCGGCAGCCTTCCCGGACAGTGTGGTGGGCTCGGGCCTGGCGCAGGCCAAGCAGGCGCCGCTGCTGCTCAACCCGACCGGCGGCCTCGACGCCCGGGTCGCCTCGTTCCTGCGCCAGCACGTGAAGAGCGGGGGTCAGGTGATCCTGCTGGGCGGCACTGGTGCGCTCAGCGCCACCGTGGACACTCAGGTGAAGAGCCTCGGGTTCACCACGCTGCGCTACGGGGGCGCCGACCGTTTCCAGACGGCGGTCGCGGTCGCCTCGCACATGCGCGACGGCAGATGCGGTGGTGAGTACTCGTTTCCCTACTGCGGCGTCACGCTGGTCGACGGCACCAACTTCCCCGACGCCATCTCCGGTTCGCGACTCGGCGAGCCGGTTCTCTACACCTTCGGCCGCAAGGTTCCGGCAGTCACTGCGGCCTACGTCGCTCAGTCCTCACCCATCGACCCGCACTGGGCGGTCGGCGGGTCGGCCGCAGCGGCGGCCGCCACGCTGCCACGGCGGTCGTACAGTTTCGTCGACCTGGTCGGCGCGGACCGCTACGCCACCAGCGCGCTGGCCCTGGCCCAAAGCACCTTCGATCGGCCCCTGATCGCCCTGGCCAGCGGGGAGAGCTTCCCCGACGCCCTGGTGGGCAGCACGCTCGCCCCGGTGCTGCTCACTCGCCCGACGAGCCTGCCATCAGCCACCGCGCAGGCGCTGACGGCGCACGCACCGCTGGTCGACCCCCTGGTCGTCCTCGGCACCTCCGACGTCACGTCGGACTCGATGGTCGCTGCCGCACAGAAGGCGCTTGCCGCTGGCCAGGTGACGACGGGCCCAGGAAACCTGCCGTACTGAGCAGCAAGGGCGGCGGTGCTCGCCGCGCGACCTCAGTCGCGCGGGGCGCCGCCGCCGTCGCGGTGGTCGAGGGCGCGCTGCAGCGCCTGGCTCGCGGCGTCGGTCTCGGCGGTGCGGTCGTCGTGGTCGGCCATGGTCTGCCCCGTGCGGTGCGCGTGGCTCGAGCGCCACGACCCCGGCCTGTCCGGGGTCTGCCCACGGTAGGTCGACGGTCCCGCTTCTCGGGATACCCGTCTTGCGATACGAGATGCTAGTCCACGAGGTCGACGACCCGGCCCGACGAGGCGCCCACCTCGGCGACGATCTCCGCCAGCACGGCGGCTGGCACCGCGGTGTCCACGGTGAGGGCCACCAGCGCGTGGCCGCCCTTGGCGTCGCGAGCGACCTGCATGCCGCCGATGTTGATGCCGGCGTCACCGAGGATCCGCCCGAGCGTGCCGACGACGCCGGGCCGGTCCTCGTAGCGCAGGAACGCCATGTGCTCGGCGGGCGCGAGGTCGACGTCGAGCCCGTCCACCTCGACCAGCTTCTCCAGGTGCTTGGGCCCGGACAGCGTGCCGGAGACCGACACCACCGTGCCGTCGGCCAGGGCCCCGCGCAGGGTGACCAGGTTGCGGTGGTCGCCGGCGTCGACGTCGGTGGAGAGGCGCACCTCCAGGCCTCGCTCGGCGGCGAGCACCGGCGCGTTCACGTAGGAGACCTGCTCCTCCACGACGTCGGCGAAGACGCCCTTGAGCGCCGCGAGCTCGAGCACCTTGACGTCGTGCACGGTGATCTCGCCGCGCACCTCGACGTCGAGCTGCTGGGCCACTCCCCCGGCCAGCGCCGTGAAGATGCGGCCCAGCTTCTCGGCCAGCGGCAGCCCCGGGCGCACGTCCTCGGCGATGATTCCGCCGCGCACGTTCACCGCGTCGGGCACCAGCTCGCCGGCCAGCGCCAGACGCACCGAGCGGGCCACCGCGATGCCGGCCCGCTCCTGGGCCTCGTCGGTGGAGGCGCCCAGGTGCGGGGTGGCGACCACGGTGTCCAGCTCGAACAGCGGCGAGTCGGTGCACGGCTCGCTGCTGAACACGTCGAGCCCGGCGCCGGCGACCCGGCCCTCCTTGAGCGCCGCGTAGAGCGCCGCCTCGTCCACGATCCCGCCCCGCGCGGCGTTGACGATCCGCACGCCGGGCTTGACCCTCCGCAGCGCGTCCTCGCCGATGAGCCCCACCGTCTCCGGGGTCTTGGGCAGGTGCACGGTGATGAAGTCGGCCTCGGCGAGCAGGTCGTCCAGGCTCACCAGCCGCACGCCCAGCTGCGCGGCGCGCCCGGGCTGCACGTAGGGGTCGTAGGCGATCACCTTCATGCCGAACGCGGCCAGCCGCTGCGCCACCAGCACGCCGATGCGGCCGAGGCCGACGACGCCGAGCACCTTCTCGTAGAGCTCGGCGCCGGTGTAGCGGCTGCGCGCCCAGCGCCCCTCGCGCAGCGCCGCATGAGCCGGGGAGATGTTGCGGGCGCAGGCGAGCATCAGCCCGACGGCGAGCTCGGCGGCGCTGACGATGTTGGACGTCGGGGCGTTCACGACCATCACGCCGGCCTGGGTGGCCGCGGGGACGTCGACGTTGTCCAGCCCGACGCCGGCCCGGGCCACCACGCGGAGCCGTGGGGCGGCGGCGATCGCCTCCGCGTCCACCCGGGTGGCGCTGCGTACCAGCAGGGCGTCGGCGTCGGCGAGGGCGGGCAGCAGGGCGGCGCGGTCGGCGCCGTCGCAGTGGCGGACGTCGAAGTCCGGCCCGAGCGCCTCGAGCGTGGCCGGGGAGAGCTCCTCGGCGATGAGGACGACGGGGGTGCGTCCGGCTGCGGTGGTCATCGGTTCCTCCCGGGGGGCGCGTCGGCGGGCGCGCCCGCGAGGGCCGCGCTCCGGGACGACGCTGTGCCGGACGACGTCGGCAGCGTAGTCACGGGCGGGCGACCGGCGGGAGCGGTTCAGGGGGAGGTGTCGAGGGGTGAGGGTGACTCCCAGTCCCTCTATGTGCCTGAGGGTCACCCTGACGTCATCGCTGCCGACTCTTCAGCGGGGGCGGCCGGCGCGGCGGGACCAGGCGGTGAACGAGCCGATCGGCCCGGCGTGCGGGCGGACCAGCCACGGCCAGGGGTGCACCGCGACGACGTCGAGGGCGCGGGCCCGGTCGCGCCAGCCGGGCACCGGGGCGTAGGTGGCGGCCAGCGGACGGCCGGCCAGGACCTCGACCGGGGCGCCGCGGTGCACCTGCAGCTCCGACCCGTTGTCGGAGAGGTGCTCGGCGAGGTCGGCCAGGCACTCGGCCAGGAACACCAGCCGCTTGCCGGACAGGCGGAGCCGGGCCAGCAGCGGCTCGTCGAGCACGAAGACGGCGGGCAGCTCGGGGTGGGCGAGCAGCGCCGGGTCGTCGTGGCCGAGGGACTCGGCGGTCAGCCACACCGCCGCGGGCTCGCCGGTGACGGTCGGCTGGGAGGGCCCGGCAGTGGCCTCGACGTCGGGGTCGTGGCGCAGGCGCGGGTCGGCGTCCTCCAGCGACGGGCCCGCCTCGGCCTCGGGCCAGTCCTGGACCGGGCAGGCGCGGCGCAGCGCACATCCGGCGCAGGTGCCCGGCGCTCGCTTCTCCACCTGCCAGCGGGAGAAGCCGTAGGCCTTGCCGGTGAGCGCTCCGACGGTCCACTGCCAGCCGGCCCGGTTGGCCGCCCGGGAGCCGTCGAGCAGGTGGGCGAAGAACTCCTGCTCCCCCGCTGCCCAGTCCGCCCCGGCACGGCCGGACCACTGCGCAGCCAGCCACATCCGGGTCTGGTTGACCAGCCAGCCGTCGCGCTCGAGCTCGCCGACCACGAGGTCCATGCAGGCCATCTCCCGCGGCCACGGCTCGTCGTGGCGCCAGCCGCTGCCGCGGGCCGGCTCGTGCCGCAGCGGGCGGGCGGTGGCGCGACCGAGGCGGGCGTAGAGATGACGGCTGTACTCCTGCCAGAGCAGCTCGTCGCGGAACTTGTCCCGGTCGCGTGCGGGCGCGCCGGTGACGGAGTCCCAGACCCGGCGCAGCGGCAGCAGCCCGTGGCGGATCCACGGGGACAGGCCGCTGGCGCCACGGCGCTGCACCGGCGCCACCTCGTTGCGGGCGCGGGCGTAGCCGGCGACGTCGAAGGCGGCCAGCGCGGCGTCGGCGGCGGCCTGGCCGCCGCGGAACCTCGAGGAGCCGACGATCCCGTCGGGCCCCTCCAGCGCGAGGTCGCCGAGGTGCGTGCGGACCCAGCCGACGACGTCGTCACGCCCGGCCGGCGGGGTGGGCAGCAGGGTCACCGGGAGGTCCTCCGGATGCGGATCGGGCCCTTGGCGGTGGACGGGTCGACCACCTGGCCGCCCTGGGTGATCTCGACCTCGCCGGCGGTCACCAGCCGGCGGGCGGCCCGGCGCGCGGGCTCCATCAGCTCGCGCCAGTCCTCGCCGCCGACAGCGCGGGCCGCCTCGCTGGGGCAGATCGTGGCGGTGGCCGCGGGGGCGGCCAGCAGGCCGCGGATGGACTCCTCCAGCCGGCGGTCCACGTCTCCTACGCCGCGTCGGCGACAGGCGTCGGAGCAGTACTTCACCGACTCCCAGTCCCGGGCCCACTTCTTGCGCCAGGTGATGGTGCGCCCGCAGGCGGCGCACTCCTTCGTCGGCAGCGGGGCAGGCACCGGTCAAGCCTGCGGCGTCGGCTCCGCACCCGCCACTCGGAGGATTCTCAGATCCAGCCGCGGCGGCGGAAGCTGAACCAGAGCCCGACGACCAGCGCGAAGTTCAGCGAGGCGCTCATGACGAAGCCCCAGTACTTCGCGAACCCCGGGTAGGGCAGGTTCTGGCCGTACCAGCCGGTGACCGCGGTGGGGATCCCGATGATGGCCGCCCACGCGGAGAGCTTGCGGACCACGGTGTTCAGCTGGTGGTCCTGCAGGGACAGGCTGGTCTCGAAGATGGCCGACAGCATGTCGCGCAGGCCCTCGGCGGCGTCGACGGCGTGGATGACGTGGTCGTAGACGTCCCGGAAGTAGGGCGAGAGGACGGGGGTGACGATCCGGTCCTCGCCGCGGGACAGGTCCAGCAGCACCTCGCGCAACGGCAGCAGGGTGAGCCGCTCACGGACCAGGGCCCGGCGCAGCACGTGCAGCTCGCGCTGCCGCGCCGGGTCGAAGCCGGGCGTGCCGTCGAAGAGGTCGTCCTCGAGGTCGTCGACCCGCTCGTCCAGGTTCAGCACGGCCTCGATGTGGTCGTCCACGACCACGTCGAGCACGCCGTGCAGCAGCTCCCCGACGCCCTCCTTCAGCAGGCTGGCCGCGCCCTCCCAGCGCCGGATCCAGCGCTGCGGGTCGCAGGCCTGGTCGCGCACCGTGACCAGCGCCCGCGGGGTGACGAAGGCGTCGATCTCCAGCCAGCGCAGGGCGCTCCGGGCGTCGTCCGGGGTCGCGAGCGCCACCGCAGAGACGGCGACGAACAGGTGCTCGCCGTAGCGGTCGACCTTGGGCCGCTGGTGGCGCAGCGTGGCGTCCTCGACGGCCAGCGGGTCCAGGCCGAGCACCGGAGCGAGCGCGCGCAGCGGCTCGACGTCGTCGGCGACCAGGTCGACCCAGAGCACGACGTCGGGGTCTGCGGCCAGGGCGGCGACGTCGGCGAGCGGCACCTCGGCGCGCTCGAGCACGCCGTCCCGGTAGGCGCGCGCGGTCCCCACGACCTCACCGTACGGCGGCAGCGGCGTCCTCCCCCACCAAAGGGTCGCCGCCCCCGTGAAATTCCACGGGGGCGGCGACAAAGGATCACGGGGCCGTGATCGTTCCGGCCGGGGCCGGGGGTGGAGAACCGGGGCGTCAGCGGGCGGCGGTGCCCTCGGTGTAGTCGTCGTCGCTCTTGACCCAGCTCATGAGCTTGCGCAGGCGGCGGCCCGTCTCCTCGATCGGGTGCTGCTCGCCCTTCTCGCGCAGGGCCTTGAACTCGGGGGCGCCGGCGTCCTGGTCGGCGATGAAGCGCTCGGCGAAGGCGCCGTTCTGGATGTCCTTCAGGACCGCCTGCATGTTCTCCTTCACGTGCGGGTCGATGACCCGGGGGCCGGAGACGTAGTCGCCGTACTCGGCGGTGTCGGACACCGACCAGCGCTGCTTGGCGATGCCGCCCTCGTACATGAGGTCGACGATGAGCTTGAGCTCGTGCAGGCACTCGAAGTAGGCCACGTCGGGCTGGTAGCCGGCCTCGGTGAGGGTCTCGAAGCCGTACTGCACCAGCTGGGAGACGCCGCCGCAGAGCACGGCCTGCTCACCGAACAGGTCGGTCTCGGTCTCCTCGGTGAAAGTGGTCTTGATCGCGCCGGCGCGGGTGCCGCCGATGCCCTTGGCGTAGGAGAGCGCCAGCGCCCAGGCGTTGCCGGAGGCGTCCTGCTCCACCGCCACCAGCACCGGCACGCCGCGGCCCTCGACGTACTCCCGGCGGACCAGGTGGCCGGGGCCCTTGGGGGCGACCATCGCGACGTCGACGCCGGCCGGGGGCTTGACGTAGCCGTAGCGGATGTTGAAGCCGTGGCCGAAGAACAGCGCGTCGCCGTCCTGCAGGTTGGGCTCGATGTCCTCGGCGTAGAGCTTCCGCTGGGCCGGGTCCGGCGCCAGGATCATGATCAGGTCGGCCTCGGCGGCCGCCTCGGCCGGGGTGACCACGCGCAGGCCCTCGGCCTCGGCCTTGGCCCGGCTCCTGGAGCCCTCGGGCAGGCCGACGCGGACGTCGACGCCGGAGTCGCGCAGGCTCAGCGCGTGGGCGTGGCCCTGGCTGCCGTAGCCGATGACCGCGACCACGCGGTTCTGGATGAGGGACAGGTCGGCGTCGTCGTCGTAGAACAGCTCGGCCACGGCAGCAATCTCTTCTCGCTCGAACGGAACTTCGTGATGGGTTGGTAAGAACTAAGCCGAGCGCTCGCGCTCGGCGCTGCGCAGGGACCGGTCGGTGATCGAGCGCGACCCGCGCCCGACCGCGACCATGCCGGACTGCACCAGCTCGCGGATGCCGAAGGGCTCGAGCACCCGCAGCAGCGCCTCCAGCTTGTCGGCGTTGCCGGTGGCCTCGATGATCACCGCGTCCGGGGCGACGTCGACGACCTTGGCGCGGAACAGCTGCGCGGTCTCCAGCACGTGCGAGCGGGTCTCGAGGTCCGCGCGCACCTTCACCAGCAGCAGCTCGCGCTGCACCGAGCTGCCCGGGTCGAGCTCGACGATCTTGATGACCTCGACCAGTTTGTTGAGCTGCTTGGTGACCTGCTCGAGCGGCAGCTCCTCGACGTTGACCACGATGGTCATCCGGCTGACATCGGGGTGCTCGGTGGGTCCCACCGCCAGGGAGTCGATGTTGAAGCCACGGCGGGAGAACAGGCCGGCGATCCGGGCCAGGACGCCGGGCTTGTTCTCGACCAGCACCGACAGCGTGTGACGGCTCATGCTCAGGCCTCCCGGTCCCACTGCGGGGCCATGCCCCGGGCGTACTGGATGTCGTCGTTGCTGGTGCCGGCGGCCACCATCGGCCACACCATCGCGTCCTGGTGCACCACGAAGTCGACGACGACCGGCGCGTCGTCCAGCCGCATCGCCTTCTCGATGGTGGCGTCGACGTCCTCGGGCTTCTCGCAGCGCAGGCCGTAGCAGCCCATCGCCTCGGCCAGCTTGACGAAGTCGGGAAGCCGGCGGCTGTGCAGGTCGGTGTTGGAGTAGCGCTCGTTGTAGAAGAGCGTCTGCCACTGCCGGACCATGCCGAGGCTGCCGTTGTTGATGACGGCGACCTTGATCGGGATGTCGTTGATGGCGCAGGTGACCAGCTCCTGGTTGGTCATCTGGAAGCAGCCGTCGCCGTCGACCGCCCACACGGTGGCGTCCGGGCGGCCCGCCTTGGCGCCCATGGCCGCCGGCACGGCGTAGCCCATGGTCCCGGCGCCGCCGGAGTTGAGCCAGGTGTAGGGGTTCTCGTAGGAGATGAACTGCGCGGCCCACATCTGGTGCTGGCCGACGCCCGCGGCGTAGACCGCCTCCGGACCGGCGATCCTGCCCAGGCGCTCGATGACGTACTGCGGGGAGAGGCTGCCGTCCGACGGCGTGTCGTAGCCGAGCGGGTAGCGCTCGCGCCAGTCGGCGACCATCCGCAGCCACTCGTCGTAGTCGCCCTGACGGCCGGCGGCCTGCTCGGCCTGCAGCGCCACCACCAGGTCGGCGATGACCTCGCGGCAGTCGCCGACGATCGGCACGTCCGCCACCCGGTTCTTGGAGATCTCGGCCGGGTCGATGTCGGCGTGGATCACCTTGGCGCCCGGCGCGAAGGACTCCAGCCGGCCGGTGACCCGGTCGTCGAAGCGGGCCCCGAGGCTGATCAGCAGGTCGCTCTTCTGCAGCGCGGTGACCGCGGCGACCGTGCCGTGCATGCCGGGCATGCCCAGGTGCTGGGGGTGGCTGTCCGGGAAGGCGCCGCGCGCCATCAGGGTGGTGACGACCGGGATGCCGGTGAGGTCGGCCAGCACCCGCAGCTCGGCCGCGGCCCGGGCCTTGAGCACGCCGCCGCCGACGTAGAGCACCGGGCGCTTGGCCTCGGTGATGAGCCGGGCGGCCTCGCGCACCTGCTTGGCGTGCGGGCGGGTGACCGGCCGGTAGCCGGGCAGCTGCATCTCGACCGGCCAGGCGAAGGTGGTGCTGGCCTGCAGGGCGTCCTTGGCGATGTCGACCAGGACCGGCCCGGGCCGGCCGGTGCTGGCGATGTGGAAGGCCTCGGCGATGGTCCGCGGGATGTCGGCCGGGTCGGTGACCAGGTAGTTGTGCTTGGTGATGGGCATCGTGATGCCCCGGATGTCCGCCTCCTGGAAGGCGTCCGTGCCGATGAACGAGGAGGAGACCTGGCCGGTGATGGCCACGATCGGCACCGAGTCCATGTAGGCGTCGGCGATCGGGGTCACCAGGTTGGTCGCGCCCGGGCCGGAGGTGGCCATGCAGACGCCGACCTTGCCGGTGGCCTGGGCGTAGCCCTCGGCCGCATGGCCCGCACCCTGCTCGTGGCGCACCAGCACGTGCCGCACGGCGGTGGAGTCCATCAGCGGGTCGTAGGCCGGGAGGATCGCCCCGCCCGGGATGCCGAACACGGTGTCGACGCCGACGGCCTCGAGGCTGCGGATCAGGCTCTGGGCGCCGGTGACCGGCGCGCTCACCGCACCGTTCGCGCCGGCTCCGGCCGGCTGGGCCGGCACGGCGGCGCGCGGCGACGGGCCGGGCACGGGGTGGGGGGTGGGCTGCTGGCTCATCGATCCGCTCCTGCTTCCTTCCGGCGCCCGCTCGTCCTCGCGACTGCGCCCTGCTCACCGTACGGGCAACAAAAAACCCCTCGGCGGCGTGGCCGTGAGGGGTGGGCGCGCTCGGGGGGTCTGCGCGAGTGCTACGCGGACCGGCCGGCGCGCCGGCCGAGTACGAGGAGGGTGCGGGACATGCCGGTACGGTCCCTCCCCACCCTGCGCGATGTCAACTGGACGAGACGGCCGTCCCGCCATACGAGACGCCCGGCGCCGCCTTCCGCGGCCGCCGCCCGGCGTCCAGGTCGATGACGCCGGCGTCGGGCACCGGGAACGGGGTCCTGGCCAGCACCGTGCGCATGCCGTCGGGGGTCAGCGGCCCGGCGAAGTGGAAGCCCTGCGCCCGGTGCACCCCGAGCGCCTTGAGCACCGCCGCCTGCTCCATCGACTCGACCCCCTCGGCGACCACGGTGAGCCCGAGGTCGGTGCCGAGCCGGACGACGGCCGAGGTGAGCGCCAGCAGGCCTGCCTCGGTGCCGATGCCGGAGACGAACGAGCGGTCGACCTTGAGCATGTCGACCGGCAGCCGGCGCAGGTAGGCCAGCGAGGAGTAGCCGGTGCCGAAGTCGTCCAGGGCGATGTGGACCCCGAGCGCGCGCAGCGCCTCCAGCCGCTCCACCGCCGTCTCGAGGTCGCCGAGCAGCACGCTCTCGGTGACCTCCAGCGTGAGCAGCCCGGCGGGCAGCCGGTGCGCGGCCAGCGCCGCGCGCACCATGTCCAGCGTGGCCGGCGCCACCACCTGCTGGGCCGACAGGTTGACCGCCACGCCGAGCGGGCGGCCGGCGCGCCACCAGTGCGCGGCCTGGCGCACCGACTCCTCCACCACCCAGCGGCCGAGCGCCTGGATCCGCCCGGAGTCCTCCGCGTAGGAGATGAGCTCGGCCGGGGTGAGCAGCTGGTCGTCCCGGTCGCGCCAGCGCACCAGCGCCTCCACGCCGGCGACCTCGCCGGTGCCGAGGTCCACCACCGGTTGGTAGAGCACGGCGAGCCGCTGCTGGTCCAGGGCCCGACGCAGCGAGGACTCCAGCTCGAGCCGGTGCACCAGCTCGGCGTGCATCTCGGGCAGGAACCGGCAGGTGCGCCCCCCGCCACCGGCCTTGGCGCGGTACATCGCGAGGTCGGCGTCGCGCAGGACGGTGCCGACGTCGGAGCCGGCCAGGCAGTGGGCGACGCCCACGCTCGCGGCGAGGACGACCTCCGCGCTGCCCAGCGAGAACGGCTGCGAGAGCGCGGCGACCAGCCGGTCGCCCAGCTTCTCGGCCCGCGCTGCCGCCGGTCCGGTGAGCAGCACGGCGAACTCGTCCCCGCCGAAGCGGGCCGCGAGCGCCCCGTGGGCGACCGCGGCGATCCGCCCGGCGGCGGCGACGAGCAGCTGGTCGCCCGCGGCGTGCCCGCGGCTGTCGTTGACCTGCTTGAAGCCGTCGAGGTCGAGGAAGAGCACGGCCGGCGGGTGGGCGGGCGGGCCACCGTCGGCCTCGCCCGCGCTCTCGTTCGCCCTCTCGGCCGCACCCTCGAGCCGGTCGACCGCCTCGCGCAGCCGCTGCTCGAACAGGGCGCGGTTGGCGAGGCCGGTGAGCTCGTCGTGGGTCGCGGAGTGGGCCAGGACCGCCTCCATGGCGACCCGCTCGGTGACGTCGCGCAGGTTGACCACGATGCCGTCAGGGTGCCGGGCCACCATCGACTCGGTGTGGCGCCAGCCGCCGTCGGCGGAGCGGACGCGGCAGCCGACCCGCACGGTGTCCCGCGGCGCGGGGGCGGGCGTCCCCGGCGCGCCGGCGCCGTCGACGAAGCCGAGCGCAGTCAGGCTGGCCAGCAGCTGCGCCCGGTCCTCCGGGTGCGCGAGCGAGGTGGCGGGCAGGCCCACCAGCGCGTCGGGCGGGTAGCCGAGGACCTCTCGCACCGCCGGGTTGCAGGTGGCCACCAGGCCGTCGGGTCGCACGACGAAGATGACGTCGCGCGAGCTGTGCACCACCGAGCGGAAGTGCTCCTCGCGGCGGCCGAGCTCACGCGCCAGGGCCGCGTTCTCCAGCACGGTCAGGCCCTGGCGCGCCGTCAGCGCGAGGGCGAGGACCCCGACCAGCACCAGCACCACCGGGTCGAGCGATGCGTCGCTGCGCAGCCTCAGGAGCACCAGCAGGGCCAGGCCGCCGCCGGCGAGCGCGCCCGGTGCGAGGACGGCGGCGGCCCCGGCCCGCCGCCGGCTGACGGTGCCCACGCCCTCCACCGGGCCGGTCCAGGGAAGGGCCGCCGCGATCAGGCTGGCGCCGAGCCAGGCCAGGTCGAGCCAGCCGCCGGGGTGGTGCTCCCCCCCGGCGCTGGTGAGGGCGAAGGTGAGGTCGGCGGAGAGCTCGAGCAGCAGCGCGCCCACGCCGAGCCGCAGCGGCCAGCGGGTGGCGGCCGGGCTGCGCCGCAGCAGCGCGACCAGCACGGCGAGGACGACCACGTCGACGACGGGCAGCGCGACGGCCGCGGCGAGCTGGCCGGCGGGGATGTCGGCGGCCGCGCTCGGCACCCACCGCCAGGCCACCGCCACCACCGTGCCGGAGACCAGCAGCCCGTCCAGGCCGGCCCGCAGCCAGGTGGCCCGGCCCAGACGCTGGTGGCCGAGCACGACGACGGCTGCGCCGACCAGCGCCCCGGCGACCCAGGCGGCGGTGGAGGCGACGACGGCCGCCGGGTGCGGCCAGGCCGGGGCGCCGTGACCGGACAGCAGCCTGGCCAGCTCGCTGAGCGAGGACAGGGCGCAGGCCACGCCCAGCAGCGCCCACGCGCAGGTGCCCTCGCGGCCGGTGCGCCGGCTGCGCCGGGCTGCGATGACGTTGGACGCCGACGCCGCCGCTGCGGCCAGCACCAGAGCGGTGGAGACCAGCGGCCGGCTCGAGGACGTGGCCCGGGAGGCCCCCACCACCAGCAGGCCGAGGACGAGCAGGCAGAGGAGGAGCAGGCCCAGGAGGAGCAGGACGAGGGTCCCGCCGGCCATCCCACGGGGCCGCCGGCCGAGCCGGAGCGCTGGAGGCTCGGCGCTCCGGGTGACCCCCGCAGCCGAGGGCGACTGATCGATGACGGAGGGCGACGGGGTGGAGGTTCGGACGGGGAGCGACGGGGTCCGACGCTCCCGTGGCACGTGTTGCCACCTCCTCGCCCGGCGCAGAGCACGACCGGGCAGTGGTCCTCACCCTAGGGGCGTCGACACCCGTGCGCACAGCGGCCGGGCGGGCGACACGCCGTTGTCATCTGCTGTTCACCATGGCCGGACCTGCTGATCAGCGGCAGATCGCCCCCTCCGCGGCCGATCCGACCAGCTTCGCGTACTTCGCCAGCACGCCGGTCGTGTAGCGCGGCGCCGGCGGCGCCCAGCCCTCGCGCCGAGCGGCCAGGTCGGCGTCGTCGACGAGCAGGTCCAGCCGCCCGTTCTCGACGTCGAGGCGGATTCGGTCGCCGTCGCGGACGAAGGCGATCGGGCCGGCGTCGACGGCCTCGGGGGCGACGTGCCCGACGCACAGACCGGTGGTACCGCCCGAGAAGCGCCCGTCGGTGAGCAGGAGGACGTCCTTGCCCAGGCCCGCCCCCTTGATGGCGCCGGTGACGGCGAGCATCTCGCGCATGCCCGGGCCGCCCTTGGGGCCCTCGTAGCGGATGACGACGACGTCGCCGGCCTGCAGCGTGCCGTCCTCCACCGCGTCCATGGCGCCCTGCTCGCCGTCGAAGACGCGCGCGGTGCCCTCGAAGACGGTGCTGTCGAAGCCGGCGCTCTTCACGACCGCGCCGTCGGGGGCGAGGCTGCCGCGCAGGATGGTGATGCCGCCGGTGGCGTGGATGGGGTCGGCCAGCGCGCGGATCACCGTGCCGTCGGGGGCCGGTGCGTCCAGGTCGGCGAGGTTCTCGGCCATGGTCTTCCCGGTCACGGTGAGGACGTCGCCGTGCAGCAGGCCCGCGTCGAGGAGCAGCTTGAGCACGACCGGCACCCCACCGATGCGGTCGATGTCGGTCATGACGTGGCGGCCGAACGGCTTGACGTCGGCCAGGTGCGGCACCTTCCGGCCGATCCGCGAGAAGTCGTCGAGGGACAGCTCGACCTCGGCCTCGCGGGCGATGGCCAGCAGGTGCAGCACCGCGTTGGTGGAGCCGCCGAAGGCCATGACCACGGCGATGGCATTCTCGAACGCCTCGCGGGTCATCACCTGGCGGGCGGTGATGCCCTTCTCCAGCATGCGGACCACGGCCTCGCCGGACTTGCGGGCGTAGCCGTCGCGGCGCCGGTCGACGGCGGGCGGCGCGGCCGAGCCGGGCAGCGACATGCCCAGGGCCTCGGCGGCGCTGGCCATGGTGTTGGCGGTGTACATGCCCCCGCACGCACCCTCGCCCGGGCAGATGGCCCGCTCGATGGCGTCGACGTCCTCGCGGCTCATCAGCCCGCGGGCGCAGGCCCCGACCGCCTCGAAGGCGTCGATGATGGTGACCTCGCGCTCGCTGCCGTCGGAGAGCTTGGCCCGGCCCGGCATGATCGAGCCGGCGTAGAGGAACACCGAGGCGAGGTCCAGGCGGGCGGCGGCCATGAGCATGCCGGGCAGCGACTTGTCGCAGCCGGCCAGCAGCACCGAGCCGTCCAGGCGCTCGGCCATCATCACCGTCTCCACCGAGTCGGCGATGACCTCGCGCGAGACCAGGGAGAAGTGCATCCCCTCGTGGCCCATCGAGATGCCGTCGGAGACCGAGATGGTGCCGAACTCCAGCGGATAGCCGCCCCCGGCGTGCACGCCGTCCTTGACCGCCTTGGCCAGCCGGTCCAGCGGCAGGTTGCACGGGGTGATCTCGTTCCAGGACGAGGCGACGCCGATCTGCGGCTTGGCGAAGTCCTCGTCGGTCATCCCGACCGCGCGGAGCATGCCGCGCGCGGCCGCCCGCTCCAGGCCCTCGGTGACGTCCTTGCTGCGCGGCTTGAGGTCTGCGCGGGTGGTCTCGGTCATGAGGCGCAGCGTAGGGCCGGAGCCCCGCGCGACGCGCTGCTCGCGGACGGACGGAACTCGAGCTGCGACGACAGCACGGGCCGGAATGATCACGGGCTCGTGATTTTCACTCGACCACCCAGGAGAATTCGCCTCGGTGGGCGAGTCAAGACCACGGTCCCGTGATCGTTCCGGAGCGGGGCCGGCGGGTCTGAGCGCGATCGAGCCCGGATCAAACCGGGCCGTGCAGGTCGGTGGGGTCCTGGTCCGAGCCGGGCTCGGGCACGGCGGGCTCGGCGAGGATCCGCCCGGAGCGGTCGTAGAAGGTCACCACGTGGTAGCCCTGCGGCACGATGAACGACGGCGGGCCCAGGCGCACCTCCCCGAAGCCGTGGGCGTCCAGCGCCACCGGCAGCGTGGACTGGCCGCGGTAGGTCGCCCGGGCGGCGCCGACGCCGACCATGCGCAGCCGGCCCGGGGCCAGCCGGCTCACCCACAGGACCGGCTTGTCGGCTGCGGCGGTGGGGACGGGCCGCCCGCTCACCACCACCTCCCGCTCGGGCCCGGTGGAGGTCAACTGCTCCTCCTGCACCATCTGCAGCGTGGCGCCGTCCGGGGTGCGGACCACGGCCACCAGCGCGCGCCCTCGGGTGCCGGTGGAGCCGGACCAGACGTGCAGCACCTGCACCGCCGCCGGGTCCGCGGCGTGGGCCACGGCGACGTCGCGCAGCAGCCCGGCCAGCTGGTCGGCCTCCACCGGCAGGTCGCCCTCGTTGCCCCGCGCCGCTACCGCGGCCAGGCGCTGCGATGCCACGGGGACCGCGCCCGCGGCCGGCGGGAGGACCTGCAGCGGGCCGTCGTAGAGCGGAGCGCCGTCGGCGCGCAGGCGGGCGCGGACCCGGGCGGTGCGCTCCTGGCCCGGCAGCACCCGGCCCACCGCTCCGCCGTCGACGGCGGTGAGCGGGGTGTAGGTCCGCTGCACGGTGGCGTCGTGGGCGTAGCCCGGGGCGGCCGACAGGTCGACGGCTACCCCGCTCCGGGGAGCGTCGGGCGTCACGACCAGCACGGGCACCGCGGCGTCGCCCCCTGGGACGTCGCCCCGGCCAGACGAGCGGTCGACGGCCACCGCGACCACCGGGACATCGGGGTCCACCGGCCCGGACGCCGACCTCGTGAGCTTGGCGGCGGGAGCGCCGGCGGGGCCGGTCCAGGCCTCCACCGCCGGCAGGTCGCTGCCCGGGCGCAGCGAGGTGTCCAGCACGAGCACCACCCGGGCCATGCCGGCGACGTCGCCGGCCCACAGCAGCCGACGAGAGGTGGAGGTGGCGCCGGTCAGCTCCGACGCCGCGTCGGAGAACGCGCGGTCGCCGGCGAGGGGCCCGCGCAGCGGCCAGCTCTCCAGCCGCTGGCCCAGCGCCGCGGTGCGCGAGGGGGCGGCCACCCGGTCACCGAGCGGGCCGGCGACCAGACCGCCGACGGCGAGCAGCGCCGCGGCGCCGGCACCGGCGGCGAGCAGGCGACGCCGGCGCGAGGAACGGTCGGCCGCGCGGGCCGCCGGGAGGACGCGAGCCCACGGGTCACGGGTGGGCGCGACGGCGTCCGCGGCGCCGGCGAGGACCCGCAGCGGGCGGGGGCAGCCGGGCGGCACGCAGACGGCGTCGAGCGCCGCCCTGGCCCGCTCGGCCCGACGGCGGACGGTCGAGGGCCGGACGCCCAGCACCTCCTCCGCGCGGCGCTCGTCCTCACCCTCCGCCAGCACGAGCGCGAGCACCGCCCGCTCGGCTGGGGTCAGCGCGCGGGCGGTCGCGAGCACCTCGACGCGGTAGCGACGCTCGTCGTCGTCCGGGTCGCCGGTGTCGTCGGCCGCGCGGGGCGCGTCAGGCCCCTCGGGCCCCTGCGCCGGAACCGGAGCGAGCCTTGGGTCCTTGGCGAGCGCCGTGAGCGCCGCGGCCCGGGCGACCTCCTCCGGCGCGGCCAGCTCCTGCGCCCGACGCCAGTCCCGCCGCAGCGCGGCGAACCCGACGGCGGTCGCGTCCTCCGCCGCCTGCAGCAGGCCGGCGTCGGAGGGATCGCCGGTGGCCAGCAGGCAGGTGCGCCGCACCTCGTGCCACCGGGCCACCGTGAGGGCACGGACGTCGGCTTCGGGGTCGCGGCGGCGCGGGTCGCCGGAACCGGCGGCCGCTGCCGGCGCCCACGCGTCGACCCCTTCGCGCCCCACGTGCTCAAGCCTCCGGGCTGCCCGAGCTCGGCGCCAGCCGGGGCGGGCGCGCCTACCGCGGCGAGACCACGTGCTCGAGCGGCTGCCCGTCGGCCCACCGGGCCAGCTGCTCGCGGACCAGTCGCACCGCGCGCGGGTGGAAGGCGGTGCTGTCACCGCCCACGTGCGCGGTGATCAGCGCTCCGGGCGCGTGCCAGAGCGGGTGGCCGGCCGGCAGCGGCTCGGGGTCGGTGACGTCGAGGGCCGCGGTGATCCGGCCGGTGCGCAGCTCGGCGAGCAGGGCGTCGGTGTCGACCACCGGCCCGCGCGCCACGTTGACCAGGAGGGCACCGTCGGGCAGGGCGGCCAGGAACCCGGCGTCGACCAGCCCGCGGGTGGCCTCGGTGAGCGGCACCAGCAGCACGACGACGTCGGCGCGCGGCAGCAGGCGGGGCAGCTCGTCCAGGCCGTGCACGGGGCCGGCCTCGGTGGACCGGGCCCGGGAGGCGACGCGGAGCACGTCGACCTCGAAGCCGGCCAGCCGCCGCTCGACGGCCGCGCCGATGGAGCCGTAGCCGACGATGAGCACCGTCCGGTCGGCCAGGCTCGGGCGGAAGGGGTGCTCCCACTCGCCGCGGTCCTGCGCCCGCACCGCGTCCGGGATGCCGCGCAGGGCGGAGAGCGTCAGCCCCACGGCCAGCTCGGCGGTGGAGGCGTCGTGCACGCCGCGGGCGTTGCACAGGGTCACGCCCGCCGGCAGCAGCGGCAGGACGTCGTCGTAGCCGGCGGTGAGGGTCTGCACCACCTCCAGGCCCGTGAGCCGGTCCATGACCTCCAGCACCCGGCGGCCGCCGAGGTAGGGAGGCACGTAGAAGGAGGCGGCCGTCGCGACGTCGGGCAGCTCGCCCACCCCAGTCCAGACGACGGTCCGCACGCCCGGCGGCGGGGGCACCTCGTCCGGCCCGAACGGCAGCAGCGCCAGCTTGCTCATCGGTCTCCCTCTCCTTCGACGGCCATCGCGCCCGCCGCATCCTCCCCGGCCCGGCAGGTGGCGAGGTAGCGGGGCCAGTCCCAGCCGGCCAGGAAGTGCCGGGCCGCCGCCGCTCCGGCGGCCACCAGCTCGGACTTCTGCTCCTCCGGGATGGTGAAGTCGACGGCGCTGGTGCCCGAGGTGTCGACGAACACGCTGCGCGCCTGAACGCACGGGTCGTCGATGTGCTGGGCGTCGCAGGCCTCGATGAGCGTCTCGACCACGGCGAGCGCCAGCGACACCGGACCGGCGACGGCCTGGGACTGGGTGCGGCCGGGCTTGCTGGACAGGCGGACGCCGAAGGTGGGCCAGCGCGGCGCACGCCCGTCGGTGCGGTCGAACAGGGCGATGGGGAAGTTGGACAGCACGCCCCCGTCCACCAGGGTCGAGACGCTCTTGTCCGGGGACCGCAGCGTGATCGGCTCGTAGTAGAACGGGATGGACGACGAGGCGCGGACCGCGTCGGCCACCGGCTGCTCGTCCGGGTCGAGGCCGTAGAGCGGGTAGTCCCACGGCAGCCGGACCAGCCGGCGACGGGACAGGTCGCTCGCGGTCACCACCAGCGCGTAGGAGTGCTCCGGGTCGAGCGGGGCGGCCGGGTCGTCGCCGGGGTCCTGCCGGCGCAGGTCGCCGAACGTGCGCACGCCCAGGTCGCCCAACGTGCCGGCCAGCCAGTCGTGGAGGTACTCCCCCTCGAAGATCCCGCTCTCGAAGGCGAGCGAGAGCCCGTCCACCACCGGGGCCAACGGGCCGGCGATCCGGCCGAGCAGGCCGCGGTCGCGCAGCTTGCGGTAGTCGAGGCTGCGGGCGACGTCCTCGAGCCGGGACAGCGGCTCGCCGGCGTGCTGCAGGGCGGCCACGACCGAGCCGACCACCGCGCCGGCCGAGGTGCCGGCCACCCGGGGGAACGTGTAGCCCACGCCGGCGAGGACGCTGACGGCCCCGACCAGGGCCAGCCCCTTCACCCCTCCCCCCTCGAGCACGAGGTCGGCGACCAGCGGTCCACCGGCCCGCGGACCGGCCGGGGGCATCGCGCTCGTCATGCCGGGAACCCTAGATCGTGGCTCCGACGGAGGGCGCACCCCGCACGCCGGGGTCCCCCCGGCTGTCTGCAAGCGGCGAAAGTGAGTGGTGGCCTCCCCTGCCGCCCGGTCTACGCTCCTGAGCATGGAATCCGGGGGGACCGCGGAGGACACACCCGCCGTGCCGGCACCGCGGGCTCCGGTCCGTGGCGGCACGCGCGCGAGCCGCCGCGGAGGTGCCGCACGCCCTGTCCCGGGCACGGCCCGCCCCCGGCTGCGACGGCTCGCTCTCGCCGTCGGCGTCGCCCTGCTCCTGCTGGCCGTCGTCGTGCCGCTCTCGCTGAGCCGCTGGGCCACACGTGCGGAGGCGGTCACCTCCACCTGGGCGCAGGTGGCGACGGTCGTGGTCGACGTCGGTGCCGGGGACGTGGTCGTGCGCGGCGAGGAGCGCAGCGACGTGCGGGTGGTCACCACCACGACCTCGTCCCTGCGTCATCCCGACACCTCCACCGGCCGGCGCAGCGACCAGCTGCTGGTCTCCGCCCGCTGCCCGTCCGGTCCGGCCCTGCTCGGGCTCGGCAGCTGCCGCACCGACGTCAGCGTGGAGGTCCCGCACGGCACCCGGGTGGAGGTGCGCTCGGACAAGGGGGCAGTGGAAGTCCAGGGCGTCGACGCCGCTCTCCGACTGCGCGTAGGAGAGGGCCAGGTGAAGGTGGAGACGGCCACCGGCCCGCTGGACGTGAGCGTGGACCGCGGCACCGTCACCGCCACCGACCTGGCCGGCCCGTCCGTCGACGTCCGCGCCGGCCAGGGGAACGTGCGGGTCCAAGCCGCCTCCCCGGTCCCGCGGCTCACCGCGCGCAGCTCGGCAGGCACGGTGGACGTGAGCGTGCCCGCCGGCCGGACGTACGCGGTCGACGCCTCCACCGGCGCCGGCGTCGTGGACACCGGCGACGTCCTCACCGATCCGGAGTCCAGCAGCCACGTGACCGCGCGCAGCGAGTCGGGCGACGTGACGCTGTCGACGACGCCGCAGGTGCGCTGAGGGGTGCAGCCACGCCGGTTACAGGCGCTGCTGACGGAGGGCGGTGCCGCCGGGGCTGGGCCTGGCGGCCGGCCGGCGGTGGGGTTGGGGTGCGGGTGACCCTGAGTCCTTCTAGGTGAACCAGGGTCACCCTCACTCCAACCCGCGTGCTTGAAGAAGTCGTTGCTACAGCCTGCTTTTCCTGTGGACAGCGCTGTTCTTCGAACTGTTGTCCTGCATCTCTGCTTGAGTGCAGTACTCGCTCAGCCTCCGACGAGCTCTTTGAGTGGGTGGGGATCTGTGTCGACTGCCTGCTGGAGCAGTCGGTAGAAGAGCATTCCTCGCGCCTTGGATCTGCGC
>JBQCHF010000112.1:0-23212 GCA_051954955.1 Motilibacteraceae bacterium | reverse complement strand
GCCGGCGCGGCGGCAGGCGCGCGCTGGACCCGATGGCGTGGTCGCCGCCCTGGCCGTTCGTCGAGGCGCTGCTGACGGCCGGCCGCCCGGCCGGGGCGAAGGTGGCGCCCGGGATCGCGCACGACCTGGTGCCCGCCGGGGTGGAGGCGGAGTGGACCAGCGTGGGCGGTGACCTGGTGGAGGCGGCGCTGTGGTCCGCGCCGCTGGCCACCGCGCGGCGCCGGGCCACCCTGCTGCCCTCCGGCGCCAGCCTCACCGGCACCGGGGAGGAGCCGGCCCCGCCGGTGGGGCCGGTGTCGGAGTTCCTGCTCGAGCCCGACGACGCCGTCATCCGGGCCGGGCTGGTCGGCTCGGTGGCTGCGCTGGCGGGCGGCCACCTGGTGGACCCGACCATCGCCTACGTCGCGTCGGACACGCTGGTCCCGACCCCCTTCGCCACGCCCTACCGCGTGCTGGAGGCGCTGCCGTTCCAGCTCAAGCGGCTGCGCGCGGCGCTGCGGGCCCGCGACGTCGGACCGCTGGTGGTGAAGAAGCGCGGCTCGGCTATCGAGCCCGAGCAGCTGCGCCGCCAGCTCCGGCTCACCGGGTCGGTGCCGGCCACCGTGGTGCTCACCCGGGTGGCCGGGGAGCCATGGGCGCTCGTGGTGGAGCCCGTCTCGTGATCACCCGCCTGCTGCTGATCGCCGACACCCACCTGCCCAAGCGGGCCAAGGACCTGCCGGTCCCGGTGTGGGACGAGGTCGACCGCGCCGACGTCGTCGTGCACGCCGGCGACTGGGTGGATGAGGCGCTGCTGGACGCGGTGGCCGGGCGCGCGTCTCGCTTGGTCGGGGTCTGGGGCAACAACGACGGCCCGCCGTTGCGGGCTCGGCTGCCCGAGGTGGCCCGCTTCGACCTCGAGGGCCTGCGCTTCGCGGTGGTGCACGAGACCGGGGCCTCGACGGGCCGGGAGAGGCGGATGGACGCCGCGTTCCCCGACGTCGACGTGCTGGTCTTCGGCCACAGCCACATCCCCTGGGACACCGTCACCCCGTCCGGCCTGCGCCTGCTCAACCCCGGCTCCCCCACCGACCGGCGGCGCCAGCCGGCGTGCACGTTCATGACCGTGGTCGTCGACGGCGGGCGGCTCGCTGAGGTGGTGCTGCACCCGCTGCCGCTGCGGGGGTGAGCTCCGGGCCGGCGTCTCAGGGCTCGCTCGCGCTGGGCGGACGCAAGGGCGGCTGGTGACGGTGGCGATCGGTGTCCGCTTCCGTCCTGCTGCCCGCTGGCAGTCCGTCCTGGGGTGAAAGGCGGCTGGTGACGGCGGGAGCAGGCGCCAGGGCAGCTTCTGCTGCCGGCCGGCGGTCGATCGTGGCTCGAGTGGAAGGCCGTTGTGCGACACGCCGGGGTGTCGTGCAGCAGGTCTCCACTCGATCTTTGTCAGCCGCAGAATGTGACAGCAGTGCAGCGATCATCGGCGTGTCGCAGCCCTACTGTCACAGTCTGTTCGCTGCGGTCAGAGAGCCGGCCGCCCGGCCCTCCCCGCGCCCGACTCCCCCCGTCAACAGCCGCCTTTTCACCTGGAGCACGAACCGCACCCGGCCGCGGAACCCGCCCCGAGCTGGAGCCGTCCCACACCGCAGCGGCCTACAGCTCCCACCCCTGCGCCCCGTGCACCTGCACCGACGCCGATGCCGCAGCCACCGCCGCGTCGAGCACGGCCTGCCGGTCCAGGTCGTCGGGGCCGCAAGCAGCCAGCCCCGCCGCCAGCGCGCCGGCCAGGACGTCGCCCGCGCCGGTGGTGTCGACGACGTCGACCGCTGGCGGGACGGAGCGCACGCTGCCGCCCTCCCAGGTCCAGGTGGCACCGGCGGCGCCGCGGGTCACGACCTGCTCGGGTCCGCCGCTCTGCGCCAACGTCCCGAGCTCGGCGGCCTCGTGCTCGTTGACCACGAGGACGTCGACGGCGGCCAGCAGCGCAACCGGTGGCGGCTGCCAGGGCGAGGGGTTCAGCACCACCCGCGCACCAGCCTCCCGCCCGGCCAGCGCGGCGTGGAGCACCACGGGCAGCGGCAGCTCCAACTGGAGAAGCACGACGTCCGGCGGTGAGTCCGCCTCCTCGATCGCGAAGGAGACCTGCCGCGGCCTGGTCAGCGAGTTGGCCCCGCCCACCACCACGATGGTGTTCTCGCCGGCCTCGTCGACCACGATCAGCGCGTGCCCGGTCGGGGCGCCCGGGAGGACCACCACCTCGTCGGTGTCGACGTCGCGCTCCTCGAGCCCGTCGAGGTAGGTCTGGCCGACGCCGTCGTCGCCCACGCAGCCGACCAGCGACACCTGAGCCCCCGCCCGGGCCGCGGCCAGAGCCTGGTTGGCGCCCTTGCCGCCGGGCAGCCGGCGCAGGCCGGCGCCGAGCACGGTCTCGCCGGGATGCGGGTGCCGGGCGACCCGGGTGACGAGGTCGACGTTGAGCGAGCCGACGACGAGCACCCGGCCGGTCACCCGGCCGGTCACCCGGCCGCTCCCTCTGCCGCAGGCAGCAGCGCGTCGAGGAACAGGTCGCGGTAGCGGGCGCCGTCCACGCCGAGCGCGACATCGACGAGCGCCGGCGGCTGCCCGTGCGGGTCGTGGTCGAGGTCGCCGGCCCAGTCCCGCCGGTCCACCACCGTCGCGCCGCGGGTCCACCGGCCGGCCAGCTCCACCCGCACCGGGTGCCGGACCGTGCGCAGGCCGGCGGGGTCGGCCACCGAGGCCACCGCGCCGGCATCCCCGATGGTGGCGTGGGCGCCGCCGAACCGCTCGAGCTGGTGCAGGAGCAGGCGGCCCGCCAGCCGGGCGCCGGGGTCGGCCGACTCGGCCAGCACCGCGGCGTCGGAGGCCGGCACGACGACGTCGTAGAAGACGTCCAAGCCGTACATGGTGACCGGCAGGCCGGAGCCGAGCACGATCTGCGCGGCCTCCGGGTCGTGCCAGGCGTTGAACTCCGCAGCGGCGGTGGCGTTGCCGACGTCGGCCGCGCCGGCCATCGCCACGACCCGGTGCAGCCGCTCGCCGACCTCGGGGTAGGTGCGCAGCAGCAGCGCCACGTTGGTCATCGGCGCGAGGGTGACCAGGGTGACCGGCTCGGGGCTGTCCAGGATGGTGCGGCGCAGCAGCTCCACGGCGTGGACATCGACGGGCCGCCGGGCGCTCGAGGGCATCCCGAGGTCGGCCATGCCATCCGCGCCGTGCACGTGATGGGCGTCGCGCGCCGGCTCCAGCAGCGGGCGTTCGGCCCCGCGGGCCACCGGCACGTCCGGCGCTCCGGCGGCGTCGAGCACCGTGAGCGTGTTGGCGACCACCTGGTCCACGTGGGTGTTGCCGGCCACGCAGGTGACCGCCCGCAGGTCGAGCCCCGGGTGGCGCACGGCGAGCAGGATGGCGAGCGCATCGTCGACGCCGGTGTCGACGTCGAGCACCACCGGCACCGGCCGCACCGGCTCGGTCGACGGGGCGCGCAACCAGGCCGGCACCGGCTCCACAGGATCGGTCATGCGCCCATCCTGCCCGCCCTCACGCCTTCCCCCGCCGGGCGTCAGGCGAGGACCTCGGTGACGGGCTTGGAGGAGTCGGCCGGCAGGTCGAGGGCGGAGGGGGTGCGGCCGCGGGCGACCAGCTCGGCGCCGAGGGCGGCGACCATCGCGCCGTTGTCGGTGCACAGCCGCGGCGGCGGGACGCGCAGCTGGACGCCGGCGGCGTCGCAGCGCTCCTGGGCCAGGGCGCGCAGCCGGCGGTTGGCCGCCACGCCGCCGCCCACCAGCAGGGTGCCGACGCCGTGGGCTCCGGCCGCGTCAAGCGCCTTGCGGGTGAGCACGTCCACCACGGCCTCCTGGAACGAGGCGGCGACGTCGGCCACCGGCACCGGCTGGCCGTCGCGCTCGCGCTGCTCCACCCACCGGGCCACCGCGGTCTTCAAGCCGGAGAAGGAGAAGTCGTAGCGGTGCCGTTCCAGGTCGCGGCCGGTGGTGAGGCCGCGCGGGAACGCGATGGAGGCGCGGTCGCCGTCGCCGGCCGCGCGGTCCACGTGCGGCCCGCCGGGGAAGGGCAGCCCCAGCAGCCGGGCCACCTTGTCGAACGCCTCGCCCGCGGCGTCGTCGATGGTCTGCCCCAGCGGCTCGATCTCCGACGTCACGTCGGAGACGAGCAGGAGCGAGGAGTGGCCGCCGCTCACCAGCAGCGCCAGGCACGGCTCGGGCAGCGGCCCGTGCGCGAGCTGGTCGACGGCCACGTGCGCGGCCAGGTGGTTGACGCCGTAGATCGGCCGGTCCAGCGCCAGTGCCAGCGCCTTGGCCGCGGCGACGCCCACCAGCAGCGCGCCCGCCAGCCCCGGCCCGCTGGTGACCGCCACGGCGTCGACGTCGGCCAGCCGCACCCCGGCGTCGGCGCAGGCGCGCTCGAGGGTGGGGACCATCGCCTCCAGGTGCGCGCGGCTGGCGACCTCGGGCACCACACCGCCGAACCGGGCGTGCTCGTCGACGCTGCTGGCCACCGCGTCGGCCAGCAGCGTGGTGCCGCGCACCAGCCCGACGCCGGTCTCGTCGCAGGATGTCTCGATGCCGAGCACCAGCGGCTGGTCAGTCATCCCGGCCCCCCACCCGGCGGCGCAGCACCAGCGCGTCGGTGCGCCCGCCGTCGTAGTAGCCGCGGCGCACGCCGATGCGCTCGAACCCGGCCCGGGCGTAGAGCGCCTGCGCCGGCGCGTTGTCGGCTCGCACCTCGAGCAGCACCTCCCGGCAGCCTCGATCGACGGCCGCGCCCAGCAGGTGGTCCAGCAGCACTCGCCCCAGCCCGCGGCCCTGGGCCGGCGGCGCGACGGCCACGGTCTGCACGTCCGCGGTGGCCCCCACCGCCATCAGCCCGGCGTAGCCCAGCGGTGGCTCCGACGGCTCGTCGGAGCTCTCCAGTACCACGTAGTGCCGGCTGTCGTGCTGGGCCAGCTCGGCCCAGAAACCCTCCGCCGTCCACGGGTCGTCCGGGAACAGCTGCGCCTCCAGCGGAAGAACCCGTTCCACGTCCCACCAGCGCATCGGTCGGATCCCGTTCACGACAGCACCCGTTTGCGCTCGTGCGGCTCGGCGGCGTCGGGGCGGCGCAGGTAGAGCGGCTCGGGCGGCACCACCGGGCGGCTGGAGACGGCCCAGCGGCCGACGTCGGCGGCGGCCGGGTCCAGTGGCCCCAGCGCCGGGCCGAGCTCGGCGGCATGCACCACGGCCCCGCGACCGACCACGCCGGCCCGGGCCAGCGCGTGCACGTCATCGGGCAGGTCGGCCGGACGAGCGACGCCCGGGCCCTGCCGCCGCACCGGGCCGTGGGCGCCCAGCTCGTAGGTGGCCCAGTGCACCTCGCGCCGGCGCGCGTCGCCGGCCACCAGCACCTCGGACCGCCCGTCCAGGAGCCCCTGGCGCCAGGCGCCCAGGGCCAGCGCGTCCAGGCTGCACACCCCGACGACGTCGAGGCCCAGCACCGCACCCAGGGTGCGGGCGGTCACCAGGCCGACCCGCAGCCCGGTGAAGGGCCCGGGGCCCACACCCACCGCGACCAGGCCGAGCTCGTGCCGATCCACCCCCGCCGCGGACAGCACGTCCGCCACCGCCGGGGCGAGCAGCTCGCCGTGCCGGCGGGCGTCGACCTGCTCGGACTCGGCCAGCACCTCGACCGGACGGTGCTGCTCGGGCGCCGGCGCGGACAGCACCGCGGCGCCCACCGAGGGGCTCGAGGTGTCCAGGGCCAGCAGCAGCACCCGGCCAGGCTATCGACGCCGGTGCGCCGGTCGGTGGCCGCGCCGGTCGGTGGCCGCGCCGGCCGGGCGGAGCGCGCCCCGCGCGCCGCAGCGACGCTGCGCGACCGATACGTCACGATGGTGCAGCGGACCACAGGCGTCAGCACCGGACGGGGGGCACGTGCAGGAGCGGCGGATCGTTCCGAAGGCCGACGGCAACCCCTCGGCCCGCCTGCGACGCGCCCCGGGCCGGCTCGCCCTGCGGGTGTCCGGGCCGCTCGTGCTGGCGCTGCCGCTGGCCCTCGTCGTCGGGCTCATGGTCCGCGGGCAGGACGACACCGCCCCCGCGGCCGAGGAGCTGGCCCGGCCGGCCACCGCCGTGAGCCCCGCGCACAGCCCGGCCAGCAGCGCACCGACGCACCCGAAGCCCTCTCCCACCAGGACCGCCTCCACCACTGCGCGCCCGGTGAGCACGACCCCGCGCACCGCTGCCGCCACCGCCCTGCCGGCCAGGTCGGGCACCGGGAAGCGCATCGTCGTGTCCAAGCGCCACCAGCGGGTGTGGCTGGTGGACGCCAGCGGGACGGTCCGCCGCTCCTACCTCGTGTCGGGGATGACCAGCCAGCCCGACCCGGGCACCTACCGGGTCTTCGTGCGGCAGGCGGCCACCAGCAGCGCCGTCGACGACAGCACCATGAAGTGGTTCGTCGGCTTCACCCGCGGCAAGTACCAGGGCGCCACCATCGGGTTCCACGACATCCCGCGCACGCCGGACGGCAAGCTCGAGCAGACCAAGGCCCAGCTGGGCACGCCGACCTCGGCCGGCTGCTTCCGGCAGTGGGAGGACGACGCGAAGGCGCTGTGGGCCTTCGCCCCCATCGGCACCCGCGTCGTCGTGGTCGCCTAAGCCAGCCGTTCGAGGTCGACGTCCGCCCAGCGCGCGCCGACCCCGCGCACCACCACCTCGCGCTCCTCCGACGCCTCGTCGGAGTCGACCTCGCCATCGTCCGCCTGGTGCCCGGTGCGGCGGCGCAGCTCCACCTCCAGCCGTGACTCGCTGAGCCCCTCCACCTTGCCCTGGCCCCACTCGACGACCGTGACCGACTCGTCCAGGGCGGCGTCGAGGTCGAGGTCGTCCACCTCGTCCAGCGAGCGCAGCCGGTAGGCGTCGACGTGCACGAGGTCCGGGCCGCCGCGCAAGGAAGGGTGGACCCGGGCGATGACGAACGTGGGCGAGGTGATCGGGCCGCGCACACCCAGCCCCTCGGCCAGCCCCTGGGTGAGCGTGGTCTTCCCGGCGCCCAGCTCGCCGCTGAGCAGCACCAGGTCCCCGGGCCGCAGGACCTCGGCCAACCGTGCGCCGAGGGCGCGCATCAGCTCGCCGGTGGCCACGCTGGTCCGGACCTCGCTCACGAGAGCCCGTCCTCGGCCAGCAGCTTCGCCGCCCGGGCCAGGTCCTCGCGCAGCGCCGCCATCGGCGCCCCGTTGGGCCCGAAGCGGATGGCCGCCGACGGGTGGTAGGAGACGACGACCGGGCGGCCGGCGTAGGAGGTGTCGGTGCCGCGCAGGGCGGTGAGGCGGGCGTTCGTCCCGAAGAACCACTGCGCGGCGGTGCCCCCCAGGGTGACGACGACAGCCGGGTCCACCAGCTCCACCTGCCGTGCCAGCCACGGCCGGCACCGCTCGACCTCCCCGCGGCGGGGTGCGCGGTTGCCCGGCGGCCGGCACTTGAGCACGTTGGAGATGGCCACCTGCGAGCGGTCCAGGCCGGCCTCGGCGAGCAGCTGGTCCAGCAGCTGGCCGGAGCGGCCGATGAACGGCTGCCCGGCTGCGTCCTCCTGCGCGCCCGGCGCCTCTCCGACCAGGAGCAGGCGAGCGCCCGCGGGGTGGGCACCGGGGACGACCTTCGTCCGGCCCGCGACCAGCTCCGGGCACAGCACGCAGCCGCGCACGGCGTCGGCCAGCGCCTCCCAGGTCTGGGCCCGCTCGGCCGGCAGCACGCCCGGCGAGGGCAGCGACGTGCGGCTCACCCGCCCACCGCGCGATCGCGGGAGCCGCCGGCGTCCCCGGCGGTGGCCCGGGCGACGAGGTCGCGCAGGTGGGCGTTCACCGTGCCGGGGTGCTCGAGCAGCACCAGGTGACCGGCGTCGGGCACGACCACCAGCTCGGCGTGCGGCAGCGCCGCGGCGATCTGCCGGCTGTGCTCGGCCGGGGTGAGCAGGTCCTCGTCACCGACGAGCACGAGCACCGGGAGGTCGTCCAGAGCAACCAGGGCGTGCAGCTTGTCGTGGTCGTCGAAGGCCGGCCAGAAGTCCGCGACGGTCTCGATGGGCGTCTGGGCGATCATCCGGGAGACGTACTCGACCAGGCTGGCAGGCACGTCCGAGCCGAACGACCACCGCTTGGTGAGCAGCAGCTCGACGTCGCTGCCCACCTGCCGGCCGCGGGCCACGAACGCCGGGCGCTTGGCCAGCTGGGCGAACACCGTCGGTGCCACGCGACGCAGCAGCCGCGCCCCGGCCGAGGGGATGCCGAAGGTGACCTCGGCCATCCGGCCCGGGCTGGTGGACAGCAGCCCGACGCCGACCACGCGGCTGTCGAACAGCTCCGGGTGCTGCTCGGCCAGCGCCATCACCGTCATGCCGCCCATCGAGTGCCCGACCAGCAGCACCGGCCCCTCGGGCACGGTCTGCGCGAGCACCCGGTGCAGGTCGTCGCCGAGCTGCTCGATGGTGGCGCGGGCGGGGTCGCCACGGCCCGAGCGTCCGTGGCCGCGCTGGTCGTAGAGCACCACCCGCCCGGCGTCGAGGTCGCGACGCTGGTACCACCAGCAGTCCAGCGAGAGCGCGTAGCCGTGCACGAGCACCACGGTGAGGTCCGGGTGGGCGGCGTCCTCGTGGACGTCGACCTCCACGTGCAGCGGCACGCCGTCGCCGGCCAGCACGGCCAGCTCCTCGGTGGGCACGTGCGGCACCAGCTCCGGGCCGGGCTCGTCGCGGCGCAGCCGGCGGGCCACCGCGCGGCGCTCGACCGCCACACCGGCGGCGGCCCCGGCGCTGGCCAGGCCGGCGGCCAGGCCGAGCAGGCCGGCACGACGCCCCCAGTCCCCGGCGGGGCTCATCGGGCCACGTCCACGCGCACGCCGCCCTCGCGGGCCGGGACGGTGCCGGCGTCGACGAGCGCGCCGGCGTAGGTGCGCGGCACCCGGCTGCCGATCCGGGTGACGATCTCGTAGCCGATGGTGCCGGCGGCGCGGGCCCAGTCCTCGGCCTGCGGCTCACCGGCCTCGCCCGGGCCGAACAGCAGCACCTCGTCGCCCACGGCGACGTCGACGCCGGGCACGTCGTCGCCGAGGCCGACGACCACCTGGTCCATGCAGACCCGCCCGACCACCCGGCGGCGGCGCCCGCGCACCAGCACCTCGGCGCGGCCGGATGCCTGCCGGGGCAGCCCGTCGCCGTAGCCGAGCGGGACGATGCCCAGGGTGGTGTCCCGCTCGAGGATCTCCGAGTGGCCGTAGGAGACACCGTTCCCCGCGGCCACCCGCTTCACGTGGGCGAGGCGCCCGCGCAGGGTCATCGCCGGGCGCAGCCCCAGCTCGCGCGGGTCGACGTCGGCGGCCGGGCTGACGCCGTAGACGGCGATGCCGGCGCGGACCAGGTCGAACGCGGCGCCGGGGACGAACAGCGCCCCGCCGGAGTTAGCCAGGTGGCGGACCTGCGGGCGCAGGCCGGCGCCTTCGACGTCGGCCAGGCGCCGGTGGAAGGCGGCCAGCTGCGCGGCGTTGGCGGGGTGGTCCGGCTCGTCCGAGCAGGCGAAGTGGCTCCAGACGCCGACGACCTCGAGCACCCCGCGGTCCTGCGCCGCCCGGGCGGCCGTCAGCAGCGCCGGCCAGTCCTCGGCGGTCGCACCGCCGCGGGACAGGCCGGTGTCCGCCTCGAGGTGCAGCCGGGCTGGGCGCCCGACCCGTCGGGCGGCGGCGGCCACCTCCTCGACCAGCCAGGGCGCGCCGGCGGAGACGTCGACGTCGGCGGCGAGCGCGGCGTCCCAGCCCTCCCCCGGGGCCGCCAGCCAGCTGAGCACGGGCGCGGTGAGGCCGGCCGCCCGCAGCGCGAGCGCCTCCTCGACGACGGCGGTGCCCAGCCAGGCGGCGCCCCCGGCCAGCGCGGCGCGGGCGGCGGGCACCAGGCCGTGGCCGTAGCCGTCGGCCTTCACCACCGCCATGACGTCGGCGCCGGAGCGCTCGCGCAGCACGCCGACGTTGGCGGCGATCGCGTCGAGGTCGACGTGGGCCTCGGCTCGCAGGATCGGCGGGGTGGGGCCGCCCGCGGCAGCTGCCGGCGGCAGCGGGTGCTGCCGGGCGCCGGCCGAGGTGCTCACGTCGCGCCATCCTGCCAGGCCGGGGCGCGTGGGCCGGGTCATGCCGGGCGCTCCACCCCGCCGGCGCAGGGCACGCTCAGCCCGCCCGCAGCGCCCGCCGGGCGGCCGGCAGCGCGGCCAGGACGTCCTCGGCGGTGACCGGAGCGCCGTCGCCGCTGCCGTCCTCGTCGTGGGCGGCCAGCCGACCGGCCAGGCCGTGCAGGTGCGCGCCGGCGTCTGCCGCGTCCAGCGGATCCACCCCGCCGGCCAGCAGGGCGCCGACGACGCCGGTGAGGACGTCGCCGCTGCCGGCGGTGGCCAGCCACGGGGTGGCCACGTCGTTGACCAGCACGCTGCCGTCGGGCGCCGCGACCACCGTGGTCGAGCCCTTGAGCAGCACGACCGCGCCGTAGCGGGCAGCGGCCTCGCGGGCCGAGGCGAGCCGGGCCGCCTCCACCTCGCCGCGGCCGGCGTCGGACCCGGCAGCGTCCAGCAGCCGGGCCAGCTCGCCGGCGTGCGGGGTGAGCACCAGCGGCACCGGCCGCGAGGTCCACGACGTCAGCGGGCCGCGCTCGCGGACCAGCGCGGCCAACACGGTGGTGCCGTCGGCGTCCACGACCGCGGGCTCGTCGGCCAGCAGCACCTTCTCCAGCCGGGCGCGCGCGGTGTCGTCGGTGCCCAGGCCCGGACCGACGGCCCACGCCTGCACCCGCCCCTCGCCGACCACGGCCTCCGGCCAGCGGCTGCGGATCAGCCCGGTGGGCACGTCCGGCCCGGAGTAGCGCACCATCCCGGCGCCGGCCCGCAGCGCGCCGCCCACGGTGAGCACAGCGGCGCCGGTGTAGGCGTCGGAACCGGCGACGACGCCGAGCACCCCGCGCCGGTACTTGTCGCTCTCGGCGCCCGGTGCGGGCAGCAGCGCGGCCACCTCGTCGGCCTCCAGCAGCCCGAGCGCGGGGGCGCCGAGGTGCGGGCCGAGGCCGATGTCGACCAGCTCGAGCACGCCCGCGTGCGAGGCGCCGGGGTCCACGACCAGCCCGGGCTTGAGCGTTCCGAAGGTGACCGTGACGTCGGCGTGCACGGCGGCGCCGGCCACCTCGCCGGTGCCGGCGTCGACGCCGCTGGGCACGTCGACCGCCACCAGCGTGGCCACCGACGCCTCGGCGCGAGCCACCAGGGCGGCCGCCTCCGGTCGCAGGCCACCGCGGCCGCCGATGCCGAGGATGCCGTCGACGACGAGGTCGGCCGCCTCCAGCAGCTCCTCCACCCCGGCCCCGGCCACCCGACCCCCCGCCGCCCGCAGCGCCGCCAGCCCACCCGCGTGCGCGCGCTCGGAGAGCAGCACCGCGTCCACCCGGGCGCCGCGGCGGGCCAGCGCCGCCCCGGCGTAGAGCGCGTCGCCACCGTTGTTGCCGCTGCCCACGAGCAGCACGACCCGCGAGCCGTAGACGCCCTCCAGCAGCAGCGCGCAGGTGCGGGCCAGGCCGGTGGCGGCGCGGTCCATGAGGCTGCCCTCCGGCAGCACGGCCAGCAGCACCTCCTCCGCCGCCCGCACCGTCTCGACGTCGTGCGCCAGCCTCACCCGTCGCTCCCCTCGCCCGCTGCGCCCGCCGGACCACCGCTGGACTCGGCGATCACCACTGCCGAAGCGATCCCCGCGTCGTGGCTCATCGACACGTGCCAGCGGTCCACGCCCAGCTCCGCGGCGCGGGCGGCGACCGTGCCCTGCACGACCAGGTGCGGACGGCCGTCGCCGTCCTTGCGCACCCAGGCGTCGGCCCAGCGCAGCCCCACCGGCGCGCCCAGCGCCTTGGCCGCGGCCTCCTTCACCGCGAACCGCGCAGCCAGGCTCAGCGGCGCCAGCGCCTGCTCGTCCTCGGTGAACAGCCGTCGACGCAGGCCGGGGGTCCGCTCCAGCGCCTCGGCGAACCGCGCCGCGTCGACGACGTCGATGCCCACGCCCACGATCACCCGTACGCCTCCTGCCCCGACGCCGTCCGCCCGGCTCGCGCGTGGGAGCCTACGCAGGTGGACCGAGGGGGGATGCGGGTGCTGCGCGGCGAGCGGGTCCAGCTGCGGCCGACCACCGCCGCCGACGTCCCGGCGCTGCGCGCGCTGCGGGAGACACCGCTGGTGGCGCGCTGGTGGGGCCCGCTGGAGCCGGACTGGCCGCGGCTGGACGGCGACGTCGCCGGGGCCAGCACCCCGTGGACCGTCGTCGTCGAGGGCAAGGTGGCCGGCTACGCCCAGTCCGCGGAGGAGACCGACCCGCAGTACCGGCACGCCACCATGGACCTGTTCATGGACCCGAGGGTGCACAACCAGGGCCTGGGCGCGGAGGTGGTGCGCACGCTGGCGCGGCACCTGGTCGAGGACCGCGGCCACCACCGGATCACCATCGACCCGGCCGCGGCCAACGCCGCCGCCATCCGCTGCTACGAGAAGGTGGGCTTCCGCCGGGTCGGTGTGCTGCGCCGCTACGAGCGCAACCCCGACACCGGCACCTGGCGGGACGGGCTGCTGCTCGAGCTGCTGGCCGAGGACCTGGACTAGCCCCGCCGCTGGGACGGGAACGGGCCAACCGGCGACAGCCGTCCCCGCGAAGTGGTCGCCGCCCCCGCGGGATTCCACGAGGGCGGCGACAAGAGATCACGGGGCCGTGATCGTTCCGACCGGGGCCGGCAGTGGCGGACCCGCTACTCCACCGTGACGGACTTGGCCAGGTTGCGCGGCTGGTCGACGTCGTAGCCGCGGGCGGTGGCCATCTCGCAGGCGAAGACCTGCAGCGGGACCACGGAGACCAGGGGCTGCAGCAGGGTGGGGCAGACCGGGACGCGGATGACGTGGTCGGCGAAGGGGACGACGGCCTCGTCGCCCTCCTCGGCGATGACGATCGTCCTGGCGCCGCGGGCGCGGACCTCCTGGATGTTGCTGACGATCTTGTCGTGCAGCACCGAGCGGCCGCGCGGGGAGGGCACCACGGTGACCACCGGCATGCCCTCCTCGATCAGCGCGATGGGGCCGTGCTTGAGCTCGCCGGCGGCGAAGCCCTCGGCGTGCATGTAGGCGAGCTCCTTGAGCTTGAGCGCGCCCTCCAGGGCCACCGGGAAACCGACGTGCCGGCCGAGGAACAGCACCGAGGTGGAGTCCACCAGCGAGCGGGCCAGCTCCCGCACCGGCTCCATCGTCTCGAGCACCTGGTCGACCTTGCCCGGCATGTCCGAGAGGTCGCGGATCACCGAGACGATCTCGTCGCCCCACTTGGTGCCGCGGACCTGGCCGAGGTAGAGCGCCACCAGGTAGCAGGCGACGATCTGGGTGAGGAAGGCCTTGGTGGAGGCGACGGCCACCTCGGGCCCGGCGTGCGTGTAGAGCACGGCGTCGGACTCGCGCGGGATGGTCGAGCCGTTGGTGTTGCAGATGGCCAGCACCCGCGAGCCCTGGCCGCGGGCGTAGCGCAGCGCCATCAGCGTGTCCATGGTCTCGCCGGACTGCGAGATCGCGATGATCAGCGTCTGCTTGTCCAGCACCGGGTCGCGGTAGCGGAACTCGCTGGCCAGCTCCACCTCGCACGGCACCCGGGTCCAGTGCTCGATGGCGTACTTGGCCACCATGCCGGCGTAGTACGACGTGCCGCACGCCACGATGATGATCTTGTCGATCTCGCGCAGCTCGTCGTCGGACAGGCGCATCTCGTCCAGCACCAGGGTGCCGCGCTCGTCCACCCGCCCCAGCAGGGTGTCGGCGACCGCCCGCGGCTGCTCGGCGATCTCCTTGAGCATGAAGTAGTCGTAGCCGTCCTTCTGCGCCGCGGACAGGTCCCAGTCGACGTGGAAGGTGCGGCCCTGGCGCGGCGTACCGGCGAAGTCGGTGACGGTGACGCCCTCGCGGCGCAGCTCGACGACCGAGCCCTCCTCGATCTCCATCGCCTCGCGGGTGTGGGCGATGAAGGCGGCGACGTCGGAGGCGAGGAAGCTCTCGCCCTCGCCGAGGCCCACCACCAGCGGGGAGTTCTGCCGCGCCCCCACGACGACCTCGGGGTCGTCGGCGTGCACGGCCACCAGCGTGAAGGCGCCCTCGAGCCGGCGGCAGGTGCGGCGCATCGCCTCGGCCAGGTCGCCGCCGGCGGCGGGCAGCTCGCCGGCCAGCAGGTGCGCAACCACCTCGGTGTCGGTGTCCGAGCGGAACTCGGCGCCGTCGCCCTCGAGCTCGGCGCGCAGCCGCGCGAAGTTCTCGATGATCCCGTTGTGGATGATCGCGACCTTGCCCGAGGAGTCCAGGTGCGGGTGGGCGTTGCGGTCGGTGGGGGCGCCGTGGGTGGCCCACCGGGTGTGCGCCATGCCGGTGCCGCTCTCGGGCAGCGGCTCGGCGTCGAGCACCTCGGTGAGGTTGGCCAGCTTGCCGGCCCGCTTCTCGGTGGCCAGCTTGCCGTCGGCGACGACGGCGACGCCCGCGCTGTCGTAGCCGCGGTACTCCAGGCGACGCACGCCCTCGATGACGACCTCGGCCGCCGACTTGCCGCCGACGTACCCCACGATCCCGCACATGCCGGTCAGCGTAACCGCCGCGCAACGCACTGCCGTTCACCCGGCGATCGCTGCACCACGTGAGGGCACGATCCGTGACGGTGCCGGAGGTCACCCCGTCACCCCAGCGCCAGCTCCCACCGCCACTCGGCGTCGACGACCTCGAACCCGAGCCGCTCGTTCACCGCGATCATGTGCTGGTTGCTCTGGTCGTTGTAGGTCATGACCTGGCGCGCGGCCGGCACGACCTCGCGCAGCCGGCGCAGGTTGGCGGCCTTGACCAGCAGCCCCAGCCGGTGCCCGCGGTGCGCGCGCAGCACCACGGTGTCCCACTGCCAGGCGAGCTCGGGCACGGTGTTGGGCACCGCCAGCTCGGTGAGCGCGACCAGCCGCCCGCTCGCGCGGTGCCGGGCGGCCGTGGCCACGTAGGTGCGGTCCATCCGGGCCAGCTCCTCGTCCCGGGCCAGCACGCGGGCGATGTCCCACTGCTCGGTCGTGTACGCCGAGTCCCCGCGCGGGGCGTCCGCGCTGATGGCGGTGCCGAGGGCAGCCCGGTCGGCCAGCAGCTCCGCCGGGGTCCGGGAGACCCAGCCCACCAGCTCGTAGCCCTCCGCGGCGGCCGCCGCCTGCTCCTCGAGCGCGGCCAGCCTGGGCAGCGCGCGCCCGACGTCGAGCCGGCGCCGCGCCTCGCGCTGCACCACCCGGTAGCCGCGCCGGCGGGCGAAGACGTCCCCCGGGCGCTCGTCCGCACCGCCGGGGTGCACGACGAACACGGCCACCACCGCCCGGCCCGCAGCGCGCGAGGTCTGCTCGACGACGTCGGCCAGCGCGGTGCCCACGCCCCGGCCCCGCGCCGCGGGCAGCACCCACAGCTCGGCCTCGGCCAGCCCGAGGTTGTCCCGCAGCGCCAGCTGCAGGGCGGCACCACCCGCCGGACGGCCGGCGTCGTCGCGCACCAGCCACTGGCGCCGGTCGTAGCCGCCGTCGGTGGAGGCGGCGCGGGCACGGCGCTCGGTCAGCGTCCAGCCAGGCTCGCCCGGACGCTGCTCCCGGTGCACCGCGTCCAGCACCGAGTACCAGTCGGCGAAGGGTTCTTCGTCGACCGGCGACACCGGCTCCACCTCGTACGGCAGGTAGGACACGGGCCCAGTCCACCGGTACGGCCTTCACGGCGCACCCGACTTTCCCGAGGGCTATGCGACGGGCTCGACGGCCGCGGCCGGGCGGGCGGCGAGCCAGGCCCGCGCGACGTCGGCCGGCATCGGCCGGGCCAGCAGGTAGCCCTGGGCCAGGCGCACCCCGAGGGCCTCCACGCTCTCCTGCTGCTCGGGCTCCTCGACGCCCTCGGCCACCACCGCGATGCCCAGCTCCCGCCCCAGGCCCACCACGGCCTGCGCGGCGGTGTCGGTGGTCAGGCGGACGGCGAACCCGCGGTCCAGCTTCACCGCGTCCAGCGGCAGCCGGTGCAGGTAGGCCAGCGAGCTGTAGCCGGTCCCGAAGTCGTCCAGCACGATCTTGGCGCCGGCCGCGCCGAGCGCACCGAGCACCGCGGCGGCCTGCTCGAGGTCCTCCAGCAGCACCCCCTCGGTCACCTCGAGGCTGAGCGTGCCCGGCGCCAGACCGCTGGTGCGCACCACCTCGGCGACGACGTCGGGCAGCTCCGGCCCGGCGAGCTGCACCGGGCTGAGGTTCACGCTCACCCCCAGCGGGCGGGGCCCGCCCAGGCCGGCCGCCTGCCAGCCGGCCACCGTCCGCGCGGCCTCCTCCAGCGCCCACCGGCCCAGCTCGGCGATCAGCCCGGTCCGCTCGGCCACCGGCACGAACTCGTCCGGGCCCACCGGCCCGAGGGCCGGGTGGGTCCAGCGCAGCAGCGCCTCGACGCCCTGGACCTCGCCGGTGCGCAGGTGCACCAGCGGTTGGTAAGCGAGGGAGAGCTCGCCGCGCTCGGCGGCGTGGCGCAGGTCGGTCTCGAAGGCCATCCGGCGCAGCGCCTGGGCCCGCATCTCGTCGTCGTAGGCGGTCACCGCGCCCCGGGCGCGCGCCTTGGAGCGGTACATGGCGGCGTCGGCGTCGCTGAGCAGCCGCTCGGCCAGCGCCTCCAGGTCCAGCGCGGCCGCACCGGGTGCGGGCCGCGGCACGGTGGCCAGCCCCACGCTGCCGGTCAGCCAGTGCTCGCGCTCGCCCACCCGGACCGGCAGCGCCCAGGCACCGGCCGCCCGGTCGGCCAGGGCCAGAGCGCTCTCCTGGTCCGGGACCGTGCCGGCCACCACGAGGAACTCGTCGCCGCCGAGCCGGGCCACCAGGTCGCCCTCGCGGACCGCGGAGCGCAGCCGCGGGGCGAGCGCCACCAGCGCCTGGTCGCCGGCCGCGTGCCCGTAGCCGTCGTTGAGGTCCTTGAAGTCGTCCAGGTCCACCAGCAGCACGGCCACCAGGGCCGGCGGACCGGAGGCGAGGGCCCCGAGCAGCGCCTGGCGGGCCATCACCCGGTTGGGCAGCCCGGTGAGCGGGTCGTGCAGGGCGGCGTAGGCCGTCGAGGACTGGGTGCGAGCCCGCTCCACCGCGTTGGCGACCAGGTTGGCCAGCCCCTCCAGCGCGGCGCCGTCGTCGCGGCTGTAGCGGTGCCGCCGGTCGCTGTGCACCCGGAGCGTGCCGTAGGGGCCGTGCGGCCCGGGCACCGGGACGCCCACCAGGCTGGTCACCGAGGAGGCCACCGGCACCGGCGCGGGGAAGCGCGGGTCGCTCGCGCGGTCGGTGACCACCAGCGGCGCGGTGGCGGTGAGCAGCGCGGTGCTGGGCAGGCCCGGCGCGAGCGGCACCTCGGTGCCCAGCGCCAGCCGGCCCGGTGGGTCGACCGCCACCACCCGGGTGGTGCCGCCGCCGGCGTCCAGCAGCGCGAGGAACGCCTCGTCGCCGCCGACCAGCCGCCGGGCGGTGCGCACCGCGTCCTCGAGGACGGCCCGCTCGTCGGTCTCCGCCAGCGCACGGCGGCCGAACTCGGCCAGCAGCAGCTGCTGGCGGGTGCGGGCCCGCGCGTAGTCGGTGATCCGGGCGACCAGCCAGGAGACCGCCACCAGGGTGGTGGCCACCGTGCCCAGGACCAGCGCCGATCGGGTCGCCCCCAGCCCGTTCGAGACCACCGCGACGGCGGCCACCGCGACGGCGAGCAGGACCTGGCCGGCGGCCCGGCGGCGGGGCAGGAAGCCGAAGCTGCCGGGCACCCACCAGACCAGCACCGCGATCACCCGTCCCCCGGCGGGGGCCCGGAGAGCACGGCCAGCAGCCCCACGACCACGGTGGCGGCGGTCATGACCGCCTCCAGCCCGCGGATCGTGAGCCGGTCGGCCCCGCGCAGCAGCAGCGCCATCCCGCCGAGCAGCAGGCAGGCGGCCGCGGCGAAGAAGGCGGCCTGCCGCAGCGGCGAGGGGCTCAGGTCCGACAGCGCGCCCTGGGCGGCCAGCGCGATCCCGCCGCTGGCCAGCACGGTCCCGAGCGGGCGCACGACGACCCGGCGGTCGACGTCGGACGGCTGCGCCTTCACCTGGGTCTCATCGGCGGGCTGGGGCTAGCCCTGAGGCGATGACACCGGGTGGGAGGAGTGTGAGGGGGACCTGAACCGCTACGTGGCGCGGCAGGGGGCGCCGGTGCGGGACCGCGGGCGGCCGCCGGTCCGCAGCGGGGCGAGAGGCGGCTAGTGACGGCGGGAGCCGGGCGCGGGGTTGCTCAGGCGCCCGGGCGCCGGTTCCCCACGCATGGGTGGACTCCCGCTATGCATAGATGCCTAGCGGGGGTCCACCCATGCGCGCGTTCGGCATGGGTGGCACACCGATGCGCCTAGCTGCCGCCAGCGTGACCCTGCCTCGCGCCCGGCCTCCCCGTCACCAGCGCCGTTGACCGTGCCCCCCGTCGCGCAGACCGCCGTGCGACGCCCGAGCGCACGTGTGGGGCCCCCTGACCCGCTACTTCGCGGGTCAGGGGGCCCCTCACGCACGACGAACGGCCCCTACAGCGCCAGGCGGTCCTTCACGACGCCGGCCAGCCGGTCGGCCACGGCGCGGGCCTGCTCGGCGGTGGCGGCCTCGACCATCACCCGCACCAGCGGCTCGGTGCCGCTGGGGCGCAGCAGCACCCGGCCGGTCTGGCCGAGCTCGGCCTCGGCCGCGGCCACGGCGGCCTGCAGGTCGGGGTCGGTGCCGGCCCGGGACTTGTCCACGCCGGGCACATTCACCAGCACCTGCGGCAGCCGCTCGACGACGCCGGCCAGCTCGGCCAGGGGCTTGCCGGTGGCGGCCACCCGGGACAGCAGCTGCAGCGCGGTGAGCAGGCCGTCGCCGGTGGTGGCGTGCTCGAGCAGGATGACGTGGCCGGACTGCTCGCCGCCCAGGCCGAAGCCGCCGGCGCGCATCGCCTCGAGCACGTAGCGGTCGCCCACCGGAGTCTGCACCACGGTCAGGCCGGCGCGCTGCATGGCGAGGGTGAAGCCGAGGTTGCTCATCACCGTCGCCACCACGGTGTCCCCGGGCAGCCGGCCGGCCTCGCGCAGCGCCAGCGCGAGCACCGCGAGGATCTGGTCGCCGTCCACCACGGCCCCGGTCGCGTCCACCGCCAGGCAGCGGTCGGCGTCGCCGTCGTGGGCGATGCCGACGTCGGCGCCCTGCTCCAGCACCGCCTGCTGCAGCTTGTCCAGGTGGGTGGAGCCGTAGCCGTCGTTGATGTTGAGCCCGTCCGGCTCGGTGCCGATCGTCGCGACCTGCGCGCCGGCCCGGCGCAGCGCCTCGGGCGCCACCTCGGCGGCCGCGCCGTGCGCGGCGTCGACGACGACCTTCAGCCCGTCCAGGGGGTGCGGCAGGGTGGCCAGCAGGTGCTGCACGTAGCGCTCGCCGCCGTCGGCCAGGGTCCGGATCCGCCCGACCGCCGCGCCGGTGGGGCGGTCCCACGCCTCGCCGAGCCGCCGCTCGATGGCGTCCTCGACGTCGTCGGCCAGCTTGTGCCCACCGCGGGCCAGGAACTTGATCCCGTTGTCGGGCATGGCGTTGTGGCTGGCCGAGAGCACGACCCCGAGGTCGGCCTCGAGCTCGGCGGTCAGGTGGGCAACGGCCGGCGTCGGCAGCACACCAACGTCCAGGACGTCGACCCCGGCACTGGCCAGTCCCGCGGTGACCGCCGCGGAGAGGAACTCGCCGCTGGCGCGCGGGTCGCGACCGACGACGGCCGTCGGCCGGTGCCCCTCGAACGCGCCGGCATCGCCCAGCACGTGCGCGGCCGCCACGGCCAGGTCGAGCGCGAGCTCGGCCGTGACCTCGCGGTTGGCCAGGCCGCGCACCCCGTCGGTGCCGAACAAGCGCCCCATCTGGGCTTCCTTCCCTCGTCGCACCCGTCGTCCGGACGGACGAGGGCACTGGTGGTGCGGTGGTCTGCTGGTGCCGCGAGTCTGACCTGCCCCGGGAGGGCGCGTCATCAGCGGCCAGGGGGCCGGACAGCACGAGGCCCCGGCGGGGTTCGCCAGGTGCGGCGAGCCCCCCGGGGCGTCGGTGCGCTGCGGGCAGGCACACCGCTGGAGCGGGTGCCCGGCCGCGACTAGCGCTTGCTGTACTGAGGCGCCTTGCGGGCCTTCTTCAGACCGTACTTCTTGCGCTCCTTGACCCGGGCGTCGCGGGTGAGGAAGCCGGCCTTCTTCAGCGCCGGGCGGTTGGCTTCGACGTCGATGCCGTTGAGCGCGCGGGCGATGCCCAGGCGCAGGGCTCCGGCCTGGCCGGAGATGCCGCCGCCGCTGATCCGGGCGATGACGTCGTAGGCGCCGTCGAGCTCGAGGGTCTTGAAGGGCTCGGCGACCGCCTGCTGGTGCACCTTGTTCGGGAAGTAGTCCTCGAGGGTGCGGCCGTTGATCGTCCAGCGGCCGGTGCCAGGGACGATGCGGACCCGGGCGATGGCCTCCTTTCGGCGGCCGGTGGCGGCACCGGGGGCGGTGACGGCCGGGCGCGGCGCGGTGGCGCTGGGCGCGCTCTCGGTCGTGTACTCGCTGGGGCCGTCCTCACCGTCGAGGGTGTCGGCGCCGGTCGCGAGCTCGTCGAGCTCTGTGGTCTCAGCCACGGTTCTCCTCGTGCGTTCTGACGTAGCGGTCGCAGCGCCCGTGGCTACTGCGCGACCTGGGTGATCTGGAACGGCTGGGGCTGCTGGGCCTGGTGCGGGTGCTCCGGGCCCGAGTAGACCTTGAGCTTGGTGAGCATCTGCCGGCCGAGCGAGTTGTGCGGGAGCATGCCCTTGACGGCCTTCTCGACCGCCTTGCGCGGGTCCTTCTCCAGCAGCTCGGCGTAGGAGACGGCGCGCAGACCACCCGGGTAGCCGGAGTGGCGGTAGGCCATCTTCTGCTCGCGCTTGCTGCCGGTGAGGGCGACCTTGGCGGCATTGACGACCACGACGAAGTCGCCGGTGTCGACGTGCGGGGCGAACGTCGGCTTGTGCTTGCCGCGCAGCAGCGTGGCGACCTGCGTGGCGAGCCGGCCGAGCACCACGTCGTCGGCGTCGATGACGTGCCACTGGCGCTGGACGTCGCCGGGCTTGGGGCTGTACGTGCGCACGGTCGTAGCCTTCGTTCTCGTCGAGAAGTTCCCTGCTGCTGACCGGCGGGACGCCGGTCAGCGGGTCGGGCCGCGAGTCGCCTCGAGACGAGGGAACCGACCGGCCCATGGCGCCCGGCCTGGCCGGAGCGCACAACGACGGGCAAGGCTACCCGTCGTCCCGGCAGGGGGTCAAAAGCGCCCCCCACCTACCACGTCCGGCGGCATCGGCCGCGCTGCCCGGCCCGGACACGCCGGACGCGCTCTGCACACGCGCCGGACACGCAGGGCCCGGGCACCGCGTCTCAGGCGCAGTCCTCCACCTGCGCTCCGAGCGCGGCCAGCTTGCCGCGGAAGTTCTCGTAGCCGCGGTGGATGACCCCGACGCCGCGCACGGTCGAGGTGCCCTCGGCAGCCAGCGCGGCGATGAGGTGGCTGAAGCCCCCGCGCAGGTCCGGGATGACCAGCTCGGTGCCGTGCAGCTTGGCCGGGCCGGAGATGGCCGCGGAGTGCAGGTAGTTGCGCGCCCCGAACCGGCAGGGCGTGCCGCCCAGGCACTCGCGGAACAGCTGCACGGTGGCGCCCATCTGGGCGAGCGCCTCGAGGAAGCCGAGGCGGTTCTCGTAGACGGTCTCGTGCAGGATCGACATGCCGGCTGCCTGGGTCAGCGCCACGGCCAGCGGCTGCTGCCAGTCGGTCGCGAACCCGGGGTGCACGTCGGTCTCCAGGGCGAGCGGGCGCAGCTCGCCGCCCGGGTGCCAGAACCGGATCCCCTCGTCGTCGACGTCGAACTCGCCGCCGATGCTGCGGAACACGTTGAGGAAGGTCATCAGGTCGGCCTGCCGGGCGCCGCGGACGTAGACGTCGCCGCGGGTGGCCAGGGCCGCGCTGGCCCAGGACGCGGTCTCGATCCGGTCGGTCTTGGCCCGGTGCACGAAGCCGCGCTGGCGCGGCACGCCGGTGATCCGGATGACCCGATCGGTGGCCACCGCGATGATCGCGCCCATCTTCTGCAGCACCGCGATCAGGTCGAGCACCTCCGGCTCGACCGCGGCGTTGCGCAGCTCGGTGACGCCCTCGGCCAGCACCGCCGTGAGCAGCACCTGCTCGGTGGCGCCCACGCTGGGGTAGGGCAGCGCGAGCTTGGCGCCGCGCAGCCCGTCGGGGGCGGAGAGGCGCAGCCCGTCCGGCGCCTTGTCCACCAGGGCACCGAACTGGCGCAGCGCCTCGAGGTGGAAGTCGATCGGCCGGTCGCCGATCCGGCAGCCGCCGAGGTCCGGGATGAAGGCACGTCCGAGCCGGTGCAGGAGCGGGCCGCAGAACAGGATCGGGATGCGGCTGGAGCCGGCATGGGTGAGGACCTCGGCGATGGTCGCCTCCTCCACCGAGAAGGTGTCCAGCACCAGCTCCCCGGGCTCGGCGCCGTGGTCGGTGCGCACGCCGTGCACCGCCAGCAGGTCGCGCACGATGGCGACGTCGCTGACCTCCGGCACGTTGCGCAGCCGGCTCGGGGTGTCGGCCAGCAGCGCGGCCACCATCGCCTTGGGGACGACGTTCTTGGCGCCGCGCACGACGATCTCGCCGCGCAGCGGGGTGCCGCCGTGAACCAGCACGCTGCGCTGGCCCCCCGTCACCGCTGCCCGCTCCGTGGTCGCCTGCTGCGTCATGCCGTGCCTCCTGCTCGTGCTGTGCGTCCGGCGCCCCGGTCGTCGCCGGCCGACTCGGGCGAGGCGGGACCTCGACGTCGTCGGCGCACGGGCCGGGGCGTGCCGCCGCCCGCGTCGAGCGCGCGGGCGGGGGACCTCAGCCTGACACGTCCGGGGTGCGGGGTCGGAACCCTCGCCGTCGTCGAGACGCGGCCGCATGCCTCGACGGCGGGCGCGGCGAGGCGTGTCGGCGACGTGCTGCGGCGGCGCGCCCCGGGGGCCCCCCCCGCCCGGGGCCCCGGGGAGGGAGGGGCCCCCGGGGGGGACCGGCCCCGGGGGGGTGGGGCGCCAACCCAAGACCCCAACGGGGGGGGGGGGGGCCCCCGGCCC
>JBQCHF010000111.1:0-27194 GCA_051954955.1 Motilibacteraceae bacterium | reverse complement strand
GCGCACCACGAGGTGGGCACCGCCGGCCAGGCCGAGATCAACTACAAGTTCTCGACCCTGCAGCACTCGGCCGACCAGGTCATGCTCTTCAAGTACATCATCAAGAACGTGGCCTGGGCGGCCGGCAAGACGGTCACCTTCATGCCCAAGCCGCTGTTCGGCGACAACGGCTCGGGCATGCACTGCCACCAGTCGCTGTGGAAGGACGGCTCGCCGCTCTTCTACGACGAGCTCGGCTACGCCGGACTGTCCGACACCGCGCGCTACTACATCGGCGGCCTGCTCAAGCACGCCCCCTCGCTGCTGGCCTTCACCAACCCGACGGTGAACTCCTACCACCGCCTGGTGCCCGGTTACGAGGCCCCGGTCAACCTGGTCTACAGCCAGCGCAACCGCTCGGCCTGCATCCGCATCCCGATCACCGGCAGCAACCCCAAGGCCAAGCGCATCGAGTTCCGGGTGCCCGACCCCTCGAGCAACCCCTACCTCGCGTTCTCCGCGATGCTGATGGCCGGCCTGGACGGCATCAAGAACAAGATCGAGCCGATCGCGCCGGTCGACAAGGACCTCTACGAGCTCCCGCCGGACGAGCACGCCTCGATCCCGCAGGTGCCGGGCTCGCTGCCCGAGGTCCTGCAGGCCCTCGAGGCCGACCACGAGTACCTGCTCGACGGCGGCGTCTTCACCCAGGACCTGGTCGAGACCTGGGTGGACTGGAAGCGCGCCAACGAGGTGGACCCGATCCGCCTGCGCCCGCACCCGCACGAGTTCGAGCTCTACTTCGACCTGTAGGGGTCGAGGTCGAGGTCGCGCTCGCGCGATCAGGGCGGACAGGCCCGACCGACAGCCCGGATCCGCAGAGCGCGCCGCCGAGCGACCCCTTGGTCGCTCGGCGGCGCGTCTGTCGTGAGGCACAGCGGTCGCGGACCGGAACCCGACGCGGGTGCGATCTATGACCCATAGGCAGTTGCCTATGGGTCATAGATCACGTAGCGTGCCCGGCATGCAAGCCCTGACCGAGCGCGAGATCCGCGCCTCCTTCGTCAACTGCAGCCGAGGAGAGGCGACCCGACTGCACCTGCCCGCTCTCGACGACATGCCCTGGCCCGACCTGGACTTCCTGGGCTGGGTGGACCCGAAGGCGCCCCTGGACGCCGCCGTCGTGGTGCCGGTCGAGGACCGCCTGGTCGGCGTCAAGTTGCGCCGCAACCACGGGATGGGGGGCGGCGGGACCCGGATGTGCTCGTGGTGCTGCACGGTCCACCCGGCCAGCGGCGTCGCGCTCATGGTCGCCCAGCGCGCCGGCAAGGCGGGCCGTGACGGCAACAGCACCGGCGTCGACGTCTGCGCCGACCTCCGCTGCTCCGGCTACGTCCGCGGCTGGGCACCGGCGCCGGTGGTGGGTCTGGTCGAGGAGACCACGCCGGTGGAGGAGAAGACCGAACGGCTGCGGCGCAACCTCGACTCCTTCCTGCGCCGGGTGCTCCGGTGACACGGGCCGGGGTGGACCGGGAGCGCGTCCTCGCCACGGCCGCGCAGCTGGTGGACCGGGACGGGCTGCGGGCTCTCACGGTGAGCGCTGTGGCCCGCGAGCTGGGGGTGCGCCCACCCAGCCTCTACTCCCACGTGGCAGGCGCCGACGAGCTGCGGGCGGGCGTCACCGCGATCGCCCTGTCCGAGCTCGCCGACCGCGTCGACCGCGCGCTTGCCGGGCTGGCCGGCGCCGACGCCCTCGCCGCGCTCGCCGGCGCGCACCGGGCCTACGCCCGGCAGCACCCCGGTCGCTACGCCGCCGCGGGTGCCATCGGACCGTCCGCGGACGGCGAGGTGCTCGAGGCCGGTCAGCGGCACGCCGGCCAGCTGCTCGCAGTCCTGCGGGGCTACGCGGTGCCGCCGGACGAGCAGGTCCACGCCGTCCGCCTCGTCGCGAGCGTGCTGCGCGGCTTCGTCGAGCTCGAGGCCGGCGCTGCCTTCTCCGGCAGCGAGCCGCCGGTGGACGAGTCGTGGCCGTGGATCCTCGATCGGCTCGACCGGCTGCTCGGGAGCTGGAGAGGACCAGCGGCGCAAGCGTGAGTCGCGACCCTGCCGTCGACGTCTGCAGGCTCAGCCGCCGGCCGCCACCCAGGGAAGCGAGGGCCCACCCGGGCCGAGGCCGTGCAGCCGGTCGCGCACGTCGTGCAGCATCGCCTCGAACTGCTGGCGCACCGAGGCCCAGCCGACGCCGAGGCGGAGGTCGGCCGGCTCCCACTCCTGATAGCTCGCAGCGGCGGCCAGCACGCGGGAGCGGACGGCCAGGTCGCCGGGCACGAGCCACCGTGCCGTGGGCGAGGGCAGACCCCACCAGAGCCGGGACACGGTGAACAGAGCTCGCCGGACGACCCCCGCTGCGGCCAGCCGCTCGAGCGCGACCCCGTCGTCGAGGTGGTCGGGCTGCCGTTCGGCCGAGTAGGACATCGTGACGAAGGTCGCGCCCGGGAAGCGCCGGGCCATGACGCGGATGACCGACTCGGCCTCGGCGACGGTGGTGCGCGGTCCGCCGTCCGAGTCGGGAGCGTCGAGGTGGGCCAGCACGACGTCCCCCGCGGCCACACCCAGGCGCTCTGCTGCCGCCCTCGTCTCCTCGGTGCGGGCCAGGGCCAGCACCTGACGGGTGAGGCCCGGGGCGTGCTGGATCCCGGCCTGGGCCCCGTGCCCAGCCATCGGGGGTACCGCCGCGGGATCCAGGTGGCGCAGGACGCCGATCGCGCCGACGGGGTGCTGCGCCGCCCATCCGTCCCACCGCTGGGCCTCGCGGGAGAAGGCGCTCGTCGTCCAGCCGTCGGTCATCACCACCAGCACGCACCGGACACCACGCTGCTCGGCCTCGGCCAGCAGGACCCCCATGCTGAGGGTCTCGTCGTCCGGGTGCGGGCTCAGCACGACGAGCGTCGGCCGGGTACGCGGGCCGGACGGCGGCAGCGCACCGAGCGGCCGCCACTGCCAGCCCCGGGTGCCCTCGTCCGGCCGGCTGGTCAGCCCACGGCCAGGAGCGACGAGCGGGCTCAGGGCCGCAGCCCTCCGCTCGGGCCCCCCGGCGAGGAGCCGCCGGGCCGGCCCGAGCGCTGCCGCTGCCCGCCGCACCGGGTGGAACCGGTCACCCAGGCCCCTGCCGGCGAGCCAGGTCGACCCGCCGGCCACCAGGATGCCGACGGTCACGACGAGCGCACCGCTCACGAGCACGGCGAGCGCCCTGCGTGGCCGCGACCGCTCGCCGCTCACGACTTCTCCTCGCCCTCGACAGGCCCAGACCCGCCCATGACCCGCCCCTCGATCCCTCGCCTGCCCGCCTGACCACCGGTCCTCCTCCCCCCGCCCGCAGCCGCGGGCGAGGTGACCGGCAGGACACAGGACGTCAGAGACCGGACCGGCGTTCCAGCACTTGACCGTGCCTTCGCCGTCCTGACGAACTCTTGGACCGGTGCAGAGCTGATCGACGACGTCGGGCCGCCCGCCTGAGCGCGCGCACAGGTTCGGACACGAAACGCAACCGCGCGAGCACGGAGCGGCTAGCCTCCTCCCACCCCGACCCGACCTCGGGGCGCGACGCGGGGGGTCGAGCTGGGTTCAGGGGCGCCCGTCGGCGCCCGGCTGAAGGGAGGGCCGCCGCGTTGCTCGCTCATCAGCGCCGACGCGGGGGCCCTCCGGAGCAGCGGCCATGAGCGGCCAGCAGGGTGCGCCGGTGTCGTCCCCCGCGTCGCGATCCGCCCTCCTCATCCGGACGCAGCACCTGCTGGACAGCGTCGTCGCGGGAGATCAGGGCGACGTCGCGGCGCTGCACCTGGACCTGTCCGGCTTCGGAGGGCTCAACAGCAGCGTGGGCCACAGCGCCGCGGACGGGCTGCTGGCCGAGGTGTCCGCCGACCTGCGGGCCGCACTGCGCGCCGACGACCTGTTCGCCCGCGGCAGCGGCGACGAGTTCCTGGTGGTCTCCCCCACCGGCGTCTCGGGCGCGGTGGCGCTGGCCCGGCGCCTGCTCGACGCCGTCGGTCGGCCTCGCACGGTCGGCGGTCACCGGGTCACGCTGAACGCTTGCGTGGGCCTCGCGGTCGGTGCGCCCGGCGGCACGCAGCACCCCGCCGCAGCGTCGGGCCCGTTGACGCCCGGCGGGCTGCTGCGCGATGCCGACACGGCCCTGGGCGAGGCGAAGCGGGCAGGGCCGGGAACGATCCACCCGTTCCGTCCAGGCCGGGAGGCGGGCAGCGGAGAGCTGCTCGATCTCGTCGCCGACCTCGCCGCGGCCCCCACCGACGGCACGCTGCACCTGCACTACCAACCGATCGTGGACCTGCGCTCCGGCCGCACCGTGCGCCGGGAGGCGCTGCTGCGCTGGGAGCACCAGGGCCGGCTGCGCACACCGGACCACTTCCTGCCGGTGGCGGAGTCGCACGGGCTGATGCGGTCCATCGGCACCTGGGTGCTGACCCGGGCCTGTCGGGACGCGGCGACCTGGCGAGCCCAGGGGGACCGGTGCGGGGTGACGGTCAACGTGGCGGCCGCCCAGCTCACCCACGACCTGCCCGGACAGGTGGCCGCCGCGCTGCGCGCCCATCGGCTCGCCCCGCAGAGCCTCTCGGTCGAGGTCACCGAGACCGGCCTGCTCGCCGACGTCGCGGTGGCCGGGGCCGTCCTGCGCGCGCTCAGCGAGCGCGAGGTGCAGATCCTTCTCGACGACTTCGGCACCGGGTACAGCTCGCTGTCGCACGTGGCGCGGCTCCCGGTGTCCGGCCTCAAGCTCGACCGGAGCTTCGTCGCCGGGCTCCCGGGTGCCCCGCAGCAGGCGGTCGTGGCCGCCGTCGCCCAGCTCGGCGCCAGCCTGGGCCTGGCCACGATCGCCGAGGGCGTCGAGACCGAGGGGCAGCGCCGGATGCTGCTGGACCTGGGCTACACGCACGGGCAGGGCTGGCTGTTCGGGCGCCCGGCACCGGCCGGGTCGATCCCGGCGCGCAGAGGATCGGCCGGCACGGAGTCGGCAGCCACCGGGTCGGCGGCCGACGGGGCGGCGCGGTCCGCCTCCACCCGCTCCGCGGCGCGCGAGGGTTGCCCCGGCCCCGACCCCGCCGGCGAGGCGCCGACGCAGCCGACGATGGTCGCGCCGCTCCCGACGACCGGCGAGCTGCTCAGCAACCTGGTCGAGCAGTCCCACGAGGTGATCCTCACCAAGGGGCTGGACGGCACGATCTGGTCCTGGAACCCGGCGGCCGAGCAGCTCTTCGGCTGGACCGCCGCCGAGATCCTCGGCCGCAGCGTCCACCTCATCGTGCCGCCGCACCGCGAGCACGAGATCGACCGGATCCTGGCGGCCGTCGCGCGCGGCGAGCGGGTCGAGCGCCACGACACCGAGCGGGTCACCAAGGACGGCCGCCGGGTGCTGGTCGACCTCAGCGTCTCGCCGCTGCGCGACGCCGTTGGCACGGTGATCGGCGCCGCCGCGATCGCCCACGACGTCACCGCCCAGCGGTTGGCCGAGGCCCGGCTCGAGGACCGCCGGCAGGACGAGCACCGGCAGGCCCAGCTGCTGGCCAACCTCGTCCAGCACTCGCACGACGCGATCCTCACCAAGGGCATCGACGGCACGGTCTGGTCCTGGAACCCGGCCGCGGAGCGCCTCTACGGCTGGACGGCCGAGGAGATCGTGGGGCGCAAGGTCCACCTCATCGCCCCGCCGGAGCGGCACGACGAGATCGACCAGATCCTGGCGGCGCTGCGGGTCGGTGAGACCGTCGAGCACCACGACACCGAGCGGGTCACGAAGGACGGCCGCCGGGTGGTGGTGAACCTCAGCGTCTCGCCGCTGCGTGACGCCGAGGGCCGGGTGGTCGGGGCCTCGGCCATCGCTCACGACGTCACCGCCGAACGGCTGGCCGCGGCCGAGCTCGAGCACCGGTCCGCCCAGGAGGCCGCGTCGCGGCACCTGCGCGAGCTCGGCGAGCTGGCCGGCACCTGCGCCCACGACGTGAGCAACAGCCTCGGCGCCATCCTCATCACCGTCGCCACCCTGCGCCGGAGCCTGCCCGCCGAGCAGGCGGTCACCGAGCCGGTCGGTCCGCTGCTGGACCAGCTCGAGGACGTCACGCAGAGCACCGGCCACCTGGTGGCCGCGCTCAGCCACTACGCCCGGCAGGAGCGCGGCGACGACCCCCGCGACCAGCGCTGCGACGTCGACGCCGTGGTGGCCGAGCTGCTCCCCGTGCTCGCCCGCCTGGCCGGGCCCGAGCGGCACCTGCGCTGCCTGACCAGCGTCGGGACCGCCGCTGTGGGAGTGAGCCGCGCCGAGCTGGACACCGTGCTGATCAACCTGGTGACCAACGCCGTGCACGCGATCGAGGGCGAGGGGACGATCACGATCAGCACCGACCTGATCGCGGCCGACCACCCCGCGCTGCACCCGCCGCTCCGGCTGCCCTCGGCGAGCGTCGCCGCGGGGATGAGCCTGGGGACCTCAGCGGTCGCGGGCGGCCGCACCGGGCTGGGCGCGGTCCGCGAGCGCGTCCGGTCCGGCCTGTCGGGAGGCTTGCGGATCGCTCCGCACGTCCGGCACCTGGTGCGCCTGCGGGTCACGGACACCGGCTGCGGCATGGACGAGTCGGTGCGGGAGCGAGCCTTCCAGCCCCTGTTCACGACCCGACACCGGTCCAGCGGTGGCAGCGGGAGCGGGCTGGGGCTGGCCAGCGTGGACCGCATCGTCACCGCGGCCGGTGGGGTCGCCACGCTCACCAGCTCGCCCGGGCACGGCACCACCGTGGAGCTCGTGCTGCCCGTGCTCCACGGCAGCAGGATCGCCGCGGACTGAGGCGGCGGGCCCTCTCGTCAACCGCCGGGCAGCGAGGCGGCCGCGGCGCTCTGGAACAGCGCGGCCCGCGCCTGGGCGGCCAGCACCGCCTCCAGGAACGCCTCGTCGAAGCCGGGGTCGGCGTCGTCGAGCCGGCGCACCGGGCGACGGTCCAGCTCCATGCCCTCCGGTGAGAGCAGCGCCACGCACACGACGGTCCCGCCGTGCGGGTCCGCGTGGTGCACCACGGCCCACCGGGAGGCCACCCGCTGGCGGGCGGTCCGTCGGGCGGACGCGGAGTCGGCGAGGCTCACCCCCAGGCGCACGACGGCGGCCAGCAGCACCGCCACCACGAGGACGACGACGAGTCCGAAGAGCGCCTCCGGAATGGCCCACCTCCGAGCTTCCCGCGACCTGCGACGTGCCGACCTGCTGCCTCCCGCGAGTCTGCGCTTGATCCCGCCTCCCGGGTGCCCCCTCGGCGGGTTGACCTGCCGCTCGGGGCTGCCTGCTGCAGCGCCTCCCGCAGGGACTGTTGCACCCGACAGCACTGGGCCATCTCTTTGCCCTCGCGCGGAACTACCAGCGATTGAGGGCTCGTCGTGCGGGTGATGAGAGAGGTGATGGCAGCCGATCTCGAGACCCACGGGCGGCCCCCCTTCCCACCCGTGGGCGGCGGGGCCGCTCGCCCGCCTGCACGCTCCGGTGCAGCACAGACACCCAGCGTCGACGTCTCCGCCGACCGGACCACCGCCGACGGCCCGGGCGATGCGCCACGGGACCGGTGGACCGGGCGTCGGGCCCTGATGGCGGTCGCTCTGGTCCTGTTCCTGCTGGTGACCGCCGATGTCCTGCTCTCCGGCCCGCTGCGGGCGTTCGACAGCCGGTTCGCCTTCGACTCGTGGCACGACGCCGATCCCACGCTCGACCGGCTCTCGCGCGCGCTGCTCCGGCTGGGTCAGCGCGCCTGGGTGAGCCCGGTGCTGCTGGGCGTCGCCGCCGTGCTGGCCCTGCGCCGGCGGGCGTGGCGGCCCCTCGCTGTGGCCGGTCTGGGGCTGCTCGTGCTCAACGTCGTCGCGGGGGCCCTCAAGCTGGGCCTGGGGCGGAGCAATCCCTACAGCGGCAGCGATCAGCTGTTCGTCGGCGGGACGGAGTACCCCGGGGGGCACGCCTCCAACACGGTGCTCACCTGGGGCCTGCTCTGCTGGGTGCTGGCGCGCTATTCCCGCGTGCGGGTGCGCCGGCTGCCGGCCGCGGCCGCTGTGGTGGTGCTCACCGTGCTGGTCACCGCGGCCGGTCTGTACCTGGACTGGCACTGGTTCAGCGACCAGGTTGGAGGGGTGCTGCTCGGCGCCGTCCTGCTCGGTGTCATCGCCGAGGTCGACGAGCGGGCGCCGGCGGGGGTCGGCCTCCGGTCGCGGCGAGCAGTCCGTGGGCGCCGTCGCGCTGCGCAGCCGTCGGCCACCGTCGCGTCACCCTCGCGTCCCTCGCCGGTCCCGTCGTCCTCGGCCGTCCGGCCCGAGAGCGCTGCGCCCCCGCCGGCCCGCGTGGTCGCGGTCGTGGTCACCCACCGCCGCCCCGAGCTGCTGCGGGCCTGCCTGGCGGCGGTGGAGGCGCAGACGCGACGCCCCGACGTCGTCGTCGTGGTCGACAACGCCTCCGCCGACGGCACGGCCGAGCAGGTGCGGGCCGAGCACCCGTCCGCCGACCTGCTCGTGCTCGCCCGCAACACCGGCGGCGCCGGCGGCTTCACCGCCGGCCTGGCGCACGCGCTGGCCCACCACTCCCCGGACCTGCTCTGGCTGCTCGACGACGACTGCGTCCCCCGCCCCACCGCGCTGGCCCGGCTGCTCGACGTCGCCACCAGCGACCTGTCCCCCGCCCTGGTGGCCAGCAAGGTGGTGTGGACCGACGGGCGGGACCACCCGATGAACACGCCCCGGCCGCGCCCGCTGCCCCGGCCCGGGGAGCGCGCCCGCGCCGCCGCGCACCTGTGCGTGCCGATCCGGTCGGCCTCGTTCGTGTCCGTGCTCGTCGACGCCGACGCCCTGCGCGCCGCGGGGCTGCCGGTGGCCGACTACTTCCTCTGGAACGACGACTTCGAGCTCACCCTGCGGCTGCTGCGCACCCGCACCGGCGTGCTCTGCCCGGGCAGCGTGGTGGAGCACCGCACCCGCGCCTTCGCCGGGCCGGAGACCGACCCGGGCGAGCGGTTCGTGCACGAGGTGCGCAACAAGCTCTGGCTGCTGCGGCTCAGCTCGGGCCTGTCGGCCCCCGAGCGGGTCCTCTACGCCGGTGCCACCGCCAGGCACTGGCTGCGCACCATCGTCCGCTCATCCCGCCGAGGCGTCCTCCTGCGGGGGCTCGCCCACGGCCTGGTCCAAGGGCTGCGCGAGCGCCCGCGACCCAACGCCGAGGTGCTCGCCGGGCTCGGGCTCGACCTGCCGCCCGACCCCGCCGCCGACCGGAGGACGAGCACCCCGCAGACCCGCACCGCGACGCCCGACGCCCCGGCTGCGACCTCCCCACCGGTGGCCGACTCTCTGGGCGGGAGCCCCCCATGACGACTCCGACGACTCCGACGACTCCGACGCACCCGATCTCGACGCCCCCGTCGTCGAGCTCCCCACCGACGGGCTCCCCACCGACGCCGTCGGCCCCCACCGGCGCGGCCCGCTCCCGGTCCGGCGGCGCCCGCCCCCGCACGGGCTTCTCGCTCCTGCTCGCCGTGTGGGCCGGGGACCGCCCGGACTACCTCGAGCGGGCCGTCCGCTCCTCCGTGCACGAGCAGACCCGCCGGCCGGACGAGCTGGTCGTCGTCGAGGACGGGCCGCTGCCGGCCCGGCTCGCGGCCACGCTGGACCGGGTGCTGCGCAGCTGCCCGGTGCCGGTGCGCCGGGTGCGCCTGGCCCGCCACCTCGGGCTCGGGCCGGTGCTGGACGCCGGGCTGGCCGCCTGCTCGCACGACATCGTCGCCCGCATCGACGCCGACGACCTCAGCCTGCCGCACCGCTTCGAGGTGCAGGTGCCGTTCGTGGAGTCCGGCCGGGCCGACCTGGTCGGGTCCGCGCTGCTGGAGTTCGAGCGCGACGAGCAGCACGTGGTGGCCGTGCGGGTGCCGCCCACAGCGCCACGGGCCATCGTCCGCGCCGCCCGCCTGCACGACCCCTTCAACCACCCCTCCGTGGTCTACCGCCGCTCGGCGGTGCAGCGGGCCGGCGGCTACCAGGACCTCCCCCTCATGGAGGACTACTGGCTGTTCGCCCGGATGATCGCCGGTGGCGCACGGGTGGCCAACGTGCCCGAGCCGCTGGTGCTCTACCGGGTGGGCGACGGAGCCTACGACCGGCGGGGCGGGCTGCGGCTGCTGGTCTCCGAGGTTCGGTTGCAGTGGCGGCTGCGGCGGATCGGCTTCACCACCTCGGCGCAGCTGGGCCGCAACGTGCTGGTGCGCGGCGCCTACCGGCTGGTGCCCTCGTCGGTCCGCCGCCCGCTCTACCGGGCCCTGGTGGCCCAGCGCGGTCCCCGCCTGGACGGCGAGGGCTGGCCCGGGCGCACCCGGGGTACATCGGAGGCGACGGCGAGCAGCGCGCGGGGCACGGTCGTGGACCTGCGCGGACCGGCGGCCGGCGTCGGCGGCAGCAACCCATCCATCGGAAGGACGACGGCGTGACACACGACCTGCTGGTGGTGGGCTCGGGGTTCTTCGGGCTCACCGTCGCCGAGCGGGCCGCGCAGGAGCTGGGCCTGGAGGTGCTCGTGGTCGAGCGCCGCAGCCACATCGGGGGCAACGCCTACAGCGAGCCCGACCCGCAGACCGGTATCGAGGTGCACCGCTACGGCGCGCACCTGTTCCACACCTCCAACGAGCGGGTGTGGGACTACGTCAACCGCTTCTCCACCTTCACCGACTACCAGCACCGGGTGTTCACCACCCACGCCGGCACGGTCTTCCCGCTGCCGATCAACCTCGCCACCATCAACCAGTTCTTCCGCACCGCCCTGTCCCCCGCGAAGGCGCGCGAGCTGGTCGCCTCGCAGGCCGGCGAGCTGGACACCGCGCAGGCCCGAAACCTGGAGGAGAAGGCGGTCTCGCTCATCGGCCGCCCGCTCTACGAGGCCTTCATCCGCGGCTACACCGCCAAGCAGTGGCAGACCGATCCCACCGACCTGCCGGCCGAGGTGATCTCGCGGCTGCCGGTCCGCTACTCCTACGACAACCGCTACTTCTCCGACCGCTGGGAGGGCCTGCCCACCGACGGCTACACCGCCCTGCTGCAGCGGATGGCCGACCACCCGCGCATCGAGGTGCGGCTGGACACCGAGTTCGACGACGTGCGCGAGGAGTACCTGCGCAAGGTGCCGGTCGTCTACACCGGCCCGCTGGACGCCTACTTCGACCACGCCGAGGGCCGGCTGGGCTGGCGCACCCTCGACTTCGAGACCCAGGTGCTCGACGTCGGCGACTTCCAGGGCACCTCGGTGATGAACTACGCCGACGAGGACGTGCCCTACACCCGCATCCACGAGTTCCGGCACTTCCACCCCGAGCGCACCTGGTACCCCGACGACCGCACCGTGGTGATGCGCGAGTACTCGCGGTTCGCCGAGGTCGGCGACGAGCCCTACTACCCCATCAACACCCCGGAGGACCGGGCCCGGCTGCTGCGCTACCGCGAGCGTGCCGCGCAGGAGGAGGGCGTGCTGTTCGGCGGCCGTCTGGGCACCTACCAGTACCTCGACATGCACATGGCCATCGCCTCCGCGCTGCACCTGGTCGACGACGTCCTGGCCCCGCACGTGCGCGAGGGCGCGCCGCTGAAGGGTGAACGCGCCGGCGAGACCAAGGGGGCGGCGTGACCACGACAGCGACCGGCACGAACGGCACCGGCACCAGCCCCGTCCTCGGCGACGGCTCCGAGCCCGGCACCGGCACGGCGTCGGCCGACCTGCGCGAGCGGGGGCGCGGGCGGGTGCTGGCCCGGGTGGTGCTCCCGGAGGAGCGCGACCTCGACGTCCTGCCCCTCTACGTCGACGTCGAGGGCGGGGTGAGCTCGGCCGGCGGTCCCGACGACGGCGACGGGACGGGCAGCGCGCAGCTGCTGGCCGCGCCCCGGCGTCAGCACCCCGAGGACGTGCTCGACCGCCGGCGCATGCGGGTGCAGCCCGGCGCCAGGATCTCGTTCGGCTCCTATCTCAACGCCTTCCCGGCCTCCTACTGGCAGCGCTGGACCACGCTGGACGAGGTGGAGCTGCACGTGCGCGTCACCGGCCCGGCCACGGTCCTGGTCATGCGCTCCACCGCCAGCGGCAGCACTGAGCGGGTGCAGGCGCTCTCGATCGGCGAGGGCACCGAGGAGCACGTGGTCCGGCTGCCGCTGCGCCGGTTCATCGACGGCGGTTGGTACTGGTTCGACGTCGCCGCCGGCGCGGAGGGCGCGGTTCTCGAACAGGCCGAATGGGTGTCCCCGCTACGTGCGCAGTCGCAGGATTCAGGGCCGGGCAAGGAGAACTCCGACCGCGCCCCCGGCACCGCGACAGTGGCCATCACCACCTTCGACCGGCCCGAGTCCTGCGCGGCCCTGGTCCGCCAGCTGGCCGAGGACGGGGGCACCCGCGGGGTGCTGGACCGGGTCATCGTGGTGGACCAGGGGCGGCGCAAGGTCACCGGCCAGCCCGACCTGGAGGCGGCCCGCGCGCTGCTGGGCGAGCGGCTCACCGTGCTCGAGCAGCCCAACCTCGGCGGCTCCGGCGGCTTCTCCCGGGGCATGGCCGAGGCGCTGGCCGAGGGCGCGAGCCGCTACGTGCTGCTGCTGGATGACGACGTCGTGGCCGAGCCCGAGGGCATCCTGCGCGGTCTGGCCTTCGCCGACCTGTGCCGCACCCCGACCATCGTCGGCGGGCACATGTTCAGCCTCTACGCCCGCTCCACCCTGCACTCGGCCGGCGAGAGCGTGCAGCGCTGGCGCTTCTTCTGGGGTCCGGCTCGCGCCGCCACCACCGACCACGACTTCTCCCTGGCCGGCCTGCGGGCCACCCGGGCCCTGCACCGGCGGGTCGACGTCGACTACAACGGCTGGTGGATGTGCCTGCTGCCGCTGGAGGTCGTGCGGAGCCTGGGCCTCTCGCTGCCCTACTTCATCAAGTGGGACGACGCCGAGTACGGGCTGCGGGCCGCCGCAGCCGGGGTGCCCACGGTGAGCCTGCCGGGCATGAACGTCTGGCACGTGCCGTGGACCGACAAGGACGACGCGCTGGACTGGCAGGCCTACTTCCACCAGCGCAACCGGGCGGTCACCGCACTGCTGCACTCGCCCTATCCGCGCGGCGGCCGGTTCGTGCGCGAGAGCCTCAACCACCAGGTCAAGCACGTGCTGGCCCTGCAGTACTCGGTGGCCGAGCTGCGCCTGCAGGCGCTGGAGGACGTGCTGTCCGGCCCCGAGCACCTGCACGCCGGGCTGGCCGGCGCGCTGCCCCGCATCCGCGAGCTGCGCCAGGAGTTCCCCGACGCCCGCTCGCGCCACGACCTCGCCGAGTTCCCACCGACCCATCGGGACAAGCCGCTGCGCAAGGGGCGCGAGCCGGAGGAGCCGCGCGGCCCGCTGGGGCTGGTGACCCGCGCCGCCACCGCCGCGCTGCACCACCTGCGCGAGGTGCCCACCAGCGCCCGGCTGCGACCGCAGGAGCAGCTGGCCGCGGCCGACGCGCAGTGGTGGCGGCTGGCCGGCCTGGACAGCGCGCTGGTCTCCAGTTCCGACGGCACGTCGGCGGCCTGGTACCAGCGGGACCGCTCGCGTTCAGCCGAGCTGCTCGCCCGCAGCGTCGCGGTGCACCGGCGGCTGCTGCAGGAGTGGCCGGCGCTGGCCGAGCGCTACCGCGAGCAGCTCCCCGACGTGACGTCGGTGGAGGCGTGGGGCGGCACCATCGACGGAGCGGCGCGGTGACGACCCAGGCAGCGCCCGCGCTGGTCGAGCCCGGCCGCAGCGGCGGTCTGCTGGAGGTGGCCCGCAACCGGTTCCTGCTGCGCCTGCTGGTGCGTCAGGAGCTGCGGGTGCGCTACCGCGGGTCGGTGCTCGGGCTGGCCTGGTCCTACGTCAAGCCGGCCGTGCAGTTCCTCGTCTATTTCTTCGTGCTGGGCGTCTTCCTCAAGGTCAACCGCTCGCTGCCGGACTTCGCGCTCTACCTGTTCGCCGGGCTGGTGGTCATGACCAGCTTCGGCGAGGCGCTGGGCAACGCCACCCGCTCGGTGGTGTGGAACGCCCCGCTGGTCAAGAAGATCTACCTGCCCCGCGAACTGTTCCCGGTGTCCTCGCTGTGCGTGGCCGGCGTGCACCTGGTCCCGCAGCTGGTGGTCCTGCTGGTCGGGGCGCTGGTCGTCGGGTGGGTGCCCACCGTGCCGGCCGTCGTGGCCGCGGTGCTGGCGCTGGCCATCAGCGCCACCACCGCGCTCGGCCTGGGGCTGCTCATGGCCGCGGTCAACGTGTCCTTCCGCGACATCGAGAACATCGTCGACCTGCTCCTGCTCGTGCTCACCTGGGCCTCCCCGGTGCTCTACCCGTGGACCGCGGTGCGGGACGCGCTCGGCGACGGCGCGCTGCTGCAGCTCTACCTCGCCAACCCGCTCACCATCGCCGTGCAGCTGGTGCAGCGGGCGTTCTGGGCCACCGACGCCGAGCGCGCCGCCTCGCTGGTGCCGCACCTGTGGGAGCGCGGGCTGGCCGCCCTGCTGCTCGGCTGCGGCCTGCTCGCCCTGGGACAGCTGGTCTTCTCGCGGCTGGAAGGCCGCTTCGCGCAGGAGCTCTGAGGCAACCCTTGTCCGCCAGCGGTTCCCCCGCCATCGTCGTCGACGACGTCAGCAAGCGCTTCGTGCTGCGCCGCACGCGCGCGCTCAAGGAGCTGGCCGTCATGGCCGTGCGCGGCCGCCAGCTCACCGACACCTTCCTGGCGCTGGACTCGGTGTCGCTGGAGGTGCAGCAGGGCCAGACCCTCGCGCTGCTCGGCTTCAACGGCTCGGGCAAGAGCACGCTGCTCAAGCTCATCTCCGGGGTGCTGCGCCCGGACAGCGGCTCGGTGCGGGTGGCCGGCCGGGTGGCCGGTCTGATCGAGGTGGGCGCCGGCCTGCACCCGGACCTGACCGGGCGGGAGAACGTCTTCCTCAACGGCGCCATCCTCGGCATGGGCGAGGCCGACGTGCGGCGCCGGTTCGACGACATCATCGCCTTCTCCGGGCTGGAGAAGTTCGTCGACACCGAGGTGAAGTTCTACTCGTCCGGCATGTTCCTGCGGCTCGCCTTCGCCGTGGCGGTGCACACCGAGCCCGACGTCTTCCTGGTGGACGAGATCCTCGCGGTCGGCGACGAGCCCTTCCAGGCCCGCTGCATCGAGCGCATCCGCCAGCTCTCCGCCGAGGGTCGCACGCTGGTGGTCGTCAGCCACGACCTGGACCTGGTCGGCGAGATCTGCGACCGCGGCGTGGTGCTCGAGCAGGGCCGGGTGGTCGAGGACTCCACCACCGCCCGCGCCGTGGAGCACCTGCGCCGGCCCGCCGAGCCCCACTGACCCCGCTGGCCCCGCTGGCCCCCTCGGTCCCGTCCCCCTGCCCGGCCCCGCCCGGAACGATCACGGCCCCGTGATCTCTACTCGCCCACCGAGGAGAATTCCCCTCGGTCGGCGAGTCATCTCCTGGGTCGCCGGTGCACCAGACCTGCCGGGCCTATCCGCCGCACCTGCCGGGCCTCACCTGCCGGGGCCTCGCCTGCCCGGCCTGCACCTGCGGGGACTGCCCGAGCTCACCGGCTGACGACGTGCAGCCGGCCGTAGCGGTCGGCTGACAGCCGGGCCACGTGCAGCGTCCGTGCCCCGCGCGGATAGCTGGTGGCCGGTCCGCCCCAGGCGTGGAACGCGAGCCGGAGGCGACCGGCCCCGTCCAGGAACGCCGACGGCCCGCCCGGCCCCAGCTGGTGCGGCGCGGAGGCGAGCAGCGGTGCGGAGGTGACCCTCCGGCAGGGGCCCAGCACGCTGCGGCAGACGGCGTAGCCGGTCGCGTAGCGCGCCGAGTCCCACGCGTTGGCCGAGTAGAACAGGTAGAGGTGGTGGGCGTAGAAGAGCATGCTCGGCCCCTCGACCAGGTCGCCCTCCCACCGCATCCCGGTGCGCAGCAGCTCGTGGGCGCTCGTCCCGTGCGCGAAGCCGGTGCCGCCGGCGGTCAACGCACGAGACCACACCCGCGTGGGGGCACGGTGCGGCACGCCCTCGTTCTTCCAGATCAGGAAGGGGACTCCGCCGGAGGTGACGACGGTCGGGTCGATCGACCCCATCGGGTCGCCGGAGCAGACCAGCGGGCCGGCGCTGGTGTCGGTGAACGGGCCGAGCGGCGAGGACGACGTCGCCACCGAGATGCAGTGCCTGCCGTCGGCGCGGGCCAGCACGGCGTAGTGCATGACCCAGCGACCGGCCAGCCGGGCCACCGAGGGCGCCCACACCTCGGTTCCTCCCCCGCCGGGGCGGCGCGCCGCCCAGCGGGCCGGCACCGGGAGGGCGTCGGCCACCGGGTGGCCCGGGCCGGCCCCGGTGACCCAGTGGACGAGGTCGACGCCGGTCAGCACCGGGACGTTGGCGCCGGCGGTCGTGGTGCCGTAGGCGTAGTAGCGGCCGCGGAAGGCGACCACGTGCGGGTCCGGGAGGTCGCCGCGCCAGGGCACCGGCGAGGCGAAGGTGGCGGCCGCCGCCGGACGGGGCAGCCCCACCGGCACTGCGAGCTGCACCAGCTGCACCAGCAGCGCGGCGACCAGCAGCAGCGCTGTCGAGACCGCGATCCGGGGCAGCGGGCGGCGACGTGCCCCAGGGTGACCCCCCGACCGCGCACCGTGCCGCCGGACGGGCGGGCGAGGGCCACGAACCACCTGCGCTGTCATCTGCTGCTCGGCTCCGGCCGTGGAAGGACGTGTGCGCGTCCCCTTCGGCCGGCAGCCGAGGGCCCTGAGCCGGTGCGGCGCTGCCTATCGGGCGCGAGGTCCTACGCCGAGCGGGGAGCGGGCACCTGCGCCAGCGCGTGCGCCGAGAGCAGCCGCTCGACGGCGACGGCGCGGCTCCACCGGAACCCCTGCGCGTAGGGGACGCCCGCGGCCACCAGCAGGGCCGCCTGCTCGGCGTCCTCGACCCCCTCCGCGACCACCGGCAGCGCGAGCGCGCGGGCCATCGCGACCACCCCGCCCACCACGGCGGCGGCCCGCGGGTCGTGCGGCAGCGCCGCGACGAAGGACCGGTCGATCTTGAGCGTGTCGACCCGCAGCTCGGTCAGCTGGGTCAGCGAGCTGTAGCCGGTGCCGAAGTCGTCGGCGGCCAGGCGGACGCCGAGACCGCGCAGCTGCTCGAGCTGGACGACCACGCTCTCCCCCACCCGCAGCAGCTGGCTCTCGGTCAGCTCGAGGATCAGCTGGTCGGCCGGCAGCCCGCTGACCTCCAACGCCTGCAGCACGGTCCGGCCGAAGCCCGGCTCGGCCACCTGCCGAGCGGCCACGTTGACGTGCACCGGCACCGGGCGCCGTCCGGCGGCGGCGATGCGCACCGCGTCCCGGCACGCCCGCTCGAGCACCCAGGCGCCCAGCCCCACGACCAGCGAGGAGTCCTCGACGACGTCGAGCCACTCCCCCGGCAGCAGCAGCCCCCGGTCCGGGTGCTGCCACCGCACCAGTGCCTCCACGGCCACCACACGCTCGTCGAGCAGGTCGACGACCGGCTGGTAGTGGAGCACGAACTGCTGGCGGCCCAAGGCGGTGCGCAGCTCCTCCTCCAGCCGGAGCTGGCGGTGGGCCCGGACGTGCAGGCGGTCGCTGAACAGCTCGATGCGGCCGCGGCCGGTGCCCTTGGCCTCGTACATGGCCGAGTCCGCCTCCCGCAGGAGGTCCTCGACGTGCACCCCGGGCCGGTAGAGGCTGACCCCGCCGCTGGCCCCGACCCGGATCCGGTGGCCCTCGATGGTGACCGGCGCGGACACCTCGCTCATCACCCGCGCCGCCACCGCCTCGGCCTCCTCCGCGGAGCGCACCCCGGGGCAGAGCACGACGAACTCGTCGCCGCCCACCCGGGCCACGGTGTCGCCGGGCCGGATAGCCGCCCGGAAGCGGTCGGCCACCGCCACCAGCAGGGCGTCCCCGACCGTGTGCCCGAGGGAGTCGTTGACGGTCTTGAACCCGTCGAGGTCGTAGAAGAGCAGCGCAAGGCCGTCCGTGCCGGCCCGCGCCTGGGCGGTGAGCGCGAGCTCGACGTGGTCGCGCAGCAGCGTCCGGTTGGGCAGCCCGGTGAGCTCGTCGTGCAGGGCGCGACGGGTGAGCTCCTCCTCGAGCTCGTGCCGGCGGGTGACGTCGAGCAGCTGCAGGCTGGCCGAGCGGCCACCGCCGGCCGTGCCTCGCGCCGTCTCGCCGGGCGGGAGCAGGGCGAGGGCGACCTGGCACCAGCGCACCGGCGCCTGGGAGGAGCGGAGCCGGACCTCGCCCTCCCATGCCGCGCTCTCCCCGGCGGCGAGGGCGGTGAGCACGCCGCGCAGCAGGGCGGCGTCGGCCGGGACCAGCTGCTCGGGCAGCGGGCGGCCCACGACGTCGGCCGGCGGCCGGCCCAGCAGCCGGCCCAGGGCCGGGTTGGCGTCCAGCACCGCGAAGCCCGGGTCGTCCAGCGCCACCACCGCCTGGCCGACCAGCGCACCGTCGATGCTGCGACGCAGCGCCCGGGCGCTGGCCAGGGCCGTGTGCAGGGCCCGGGCGCGCTCGGCCTGCACCAGGGCGACGCTCAGGCCGATGAGCATCGAGACGCCGACGAAGGACTGGGCCAGCACCGCGCGGGTGAGGACGTCCTCGATCCGTGCGAAGGGGCCGAATCCCTTCACGGTCGCGACGATGGCCAGCGAGCCGGTGAGCGTCTCCAGCAGCGCCGAGGGCCAGATGCCGAAGCGGAGCCCGGCCCACACGGCCAGGGGGAGCAGCAGGAACCCCTCCGGCCCGGACCCGACCCAGAACACTGCCGTGTAGCCGGCCGCGGCGCTCGCGACCAGGACCAGGAGCTCGAGCACGCGGGCCGGGGTCCAGCTCGTCCCTCCGCACGGCACGGCTCCGCCGGTCGACGGGCCGGACGCCGTCCCGGGCCGCCGCAGCGCCCGCCCCCAGGCAGCGGCCGGCGGGGCGGCGAGCACGAGGGACAGCACCAGCAGGCTGCTCACCGTGTTGCGGGGCACCAGGTCCACCAGCGCGTGACGCACGCCGACGCCCGCGAAGGCGACCAGCACCGCGGCGCCGAGCAGGGCGCTGAGCACCGAGGCGGCCAGCGACGCCGCGGTGACCGCGACCCCGGCCCGCACGGTGTCCAGCCGGGGCCGGGTCGTGCCGGTGACGCGCACGAGGACGAGCGCGCCCACCAGGCCCTGCACGACGTTGACCGGTCCGAACCCGAGCCACACGCCCAGGGGGGCGCCGGTGGCGAGGTTGGCCAGCGACGCGAGCGTCCCGAGCAGGGCGAGCGACGCCGCCAGCACGCCACGGCGCAGCGCGTCCAGGCACCAGAGGATCGCCACCCCGGCCGCGGGCCACACCAGGGCCACCTCGCTGCCGGCAGGACGGGTCGCCCGGCCGGCCACCACCGCCAGGCAGAACGCGGACGCCCACAGCACCGTGGCGGCCAGCGTGGCAGGCAGGCGGACGGGCAGGCGCGCGAGCAGGGACGGGCTGCGCTCGTGGACCACGTGCTCCCCTCCCCTGCTAGGCCCCCGTGCCCGCTGCTGCTCGTCGTGGCCGTCGTCGGGCGCCGCGCGGCGCCCGGCTCCCGGGCTGTCGACGCTCGTCGCCCACCGTGGACGTTCCATGGAATCGTCCGCGGCGGCCCGGCGCATGAGCCGATCGCACTACGCCGGGCAGGAACACGGTCCCGACCGCCCACCGGTCCGCTCCCGGGCCCACGGCCGGCGTCCCGACGCGCCGAGCTGGCGCCGCTGTGCGACCGTGGGAGGACGACGTGCGCACGCCGCGCGGGAACGGTCGAGGCGCTGGCAATCGCCCGACCGGCGTCCGCCGGGCGGGCGGCTGGGAGAAGGGACGGTCGGCACGGTGGGTCTGGTGCGTCGCGCGGTGTCGCTGGCAGGTGTCCCGCTGGGAGCCGGTGCCCGGATGGCCGGAGCCGCCGGCCGGGCCGCGCTGGGCGCCGACCGGACGGCGGCCTACGACAAAGCCACCCAGGCCAGCGTCGACGCCCTGGTCACGACCCTGGCCAAGGTCCGCGGCCCGGCGATGAAGTTCGGCCAGGCGCTGGCGGTGTTCTCCTCCGCCCTGCCGCCCGAGCTCGCCGACAAGCTCGAGTCGCTCAGCCGCCTCTACGAGCAGGCCGACCCGCTGGCGTTCGCCAAGGTCGCCCCGCTGCTCTCGGTCCTGCCCGCGGGCGTGGAGGTGGAGGAGCAGGCGGTGGCCGCGGCCAGCCTCGGCCAGGTCCACCGGGCCACCTGGACCGACGGCCGGCCGGTCGCGGTCAAGCTGCGCTACCCCGACGCGCCGCGAGCGGTCCGTTCGGACATGGCCCAGCTGCGCGCCATGTCGCCGCTGCTGAGCCGGCTGCTGCCGTCGCTGGACCTGCGGGCCCTGCTGGACGAGCACGCCGCCCGGCTCACCGAGGAGCTCGACTACGAGTTCGAGGCGGGCTGGATGCACCGCTTCGCCCAGGGCTGGCAGGACAGCTTCGTGCACGTGCCGGCGGTCGTGCACGCCTCGGAGTCGGTGCTGGTCACCGAGTGGCTCGACGGGATGCCGTTCACCGAGATCGTCTCGCGTGGCAGCCGGGAGCAGCGCGACGCCGCCGGCAGCATGCTGTGCGAGTTCACCTTCGCCTCCCCGCGCCGGGTCTTCGCGATCCACGCCGACCCGCACCCGGGGAACTTCCGCCTGATGCCCGACGGCCGGCTCGGGGTGCTCGACTTCGGGTCGGTGGGCGCCGGGGCGGGCCTGTTCACCCAGCTGTTCGCCACCACCGCCTCCTACGCCGCGTCGGACAAGGGCGAGGAGATCCGGCAGGCATGGGTGGAGGCCGGGCTGGCCGACGAGGCCACGAGCACCGAGGCGCTGATGGACCTGCTCGACGTCGACACCCGGATCTGGACCCAGCCCGAGTTCACCTTCAGCACGGAGTGGCTCTCCACCTCCGCCAGCCGATGGACCGACCCCGGCGCGGCGCTGGAGGGCGTGTCCCGGCTGCGGTTCCCGCCGTCCTACCTGCTCGAGCACCGCGCGGTCATGGGAACCCTGGCGCTGGCCTCGTCGCTGGGGGCCACCGTGCCGATGCGGCGCATCCTCGACGACGTCCTGGACGAGGCGGGGCCGCTCTAGGTCGGCTCGCTGCAGGTCGGCTCGCTGCAGGTCGGCTGGCGGCAGGTCGGCTGGCGGCAGGTCGGCGTGCGGCAGGTCAGCGCGTCCGGGCCAGCTCGTCCGGGTCGGCGCGCCCGGCGCGCCGGACCCGCTCGGCCCGGCGAGCGCGCTCGTCCTCGTAGGCGGTGAGCAGGATCCGCGCCCCCCGCCGCCCGGTCTGCTCCGGCGACTCCCAGCTGCGCTGAGCGGTCACCTCGACCTCCAGGCGCACCTGCCAGCCGCCGCCGACCGCGCGGTCGGGGCCGTCCGCGCCGGGCAGGGCGGCCACCACGGCGGCGAGCGCGGCGGCGTCGTCGATGTCCGCGCAGTGCAGGACGACCTCGCGCACCCACACCCGCCGCGGCCCGCTCATCGCCGTGCGCACGTCCGGGCCGCCGGCACCGGCCCTGGTCACCTCCACCCGCATGAAGCATGTGTCGGCTGCCACCTGACGCAGTTGAGCCTGCACGCCCCGGCCGCTCAGGCGGGGCGGTCAGGGCGGGCAGTCAGGACGTGACGGGCGGCGGCGGGGGTACCGGCACGGCCAGCAGGTCCAGCTCGATCACGCCGAGGCCGTCGGCGCGCCCTCGGCTCACCGGCACCCCGACGCCGTCGAGCAGCCGCGCGACGGCGGCGTTGCCAGGGGCGAACACCGCGGTGAGGCGGCGCACCCCGCGCTCGCGGGCGGCCAGGGCGAGCAAGCGCACCAGCGAGGTGCCCAAGCCCGCGCCCTGCCAGTCCGGCGCCAGGGCGATGGCGAGGTCGGCCTCGCCGGGGGTGCTGCCGGCGTACTCCACCTCCCCGACCAGCCGCTGCTCGGGGTCGAGGACCACCAGGGCCAGGTCGCGGCGGTAGTCCATCGCCCGGACCCGGCGCGCGATCAGCCGGTCCGGGGGCGCGGCGCCGAGGAAGCGCGAGTGCACCAGCGAGGGCTCGGCGGCCTGCAGCGCGGCCCGCAGCGCCGGCAGGTCCTGCGGCACCACCGGGCGCACGTGCACGGTCCGGCCGTCGGCCAGGACGACGTCGCGCTCGAGTTCGTGCGGGTAGCCGCGCGGCGTGCTCCGCGGGTGCCGGACGGTGCGCTGCGGGTCGGCCGCCAGGTGCGGGCGGTCGCCCGGATCGCCTGCCACCCCGGACCTCCCGCTGTCGCCTCGAGTGCGGCTCCTGTCGCCTGCAGGCTGGTCGGGACACGGCCCGCGCGGAAGAGGCGAACGGCCTGGCGAGCGGTGCCGGCTCAGACCGGTTCGCTGCTGGTCACCGCGGCGGTGCGCGGCTCCGGGATCGCGATGGCGGCCTGCCGGACCGCTGCGGGCGCAGGAACACCGGCGCCGGCGGTGTCGGCGTCGGCGTCGCCCTCGAAGGATCCTCGCGCCGGCGGCTCGCCCGCCGCGACGCGCGCCTCGGCGCTGAGGACCGCGCGGCGCAGCGCGGCCTCCGGCCACGCTCGCGCGGCCAGGCCGAGCACCGCCAGGCCGAGCACGCCGGCCAGGGTGACGGCGAACGCCGGCGTAGTACGGTCCGACAGCCAGCCGGCCAGGGCGAAGGAGGCGGCGCCCGCGGTCGCGAAGCCCGCGGACGCGAGACCGTTGACCCGTCCGCGCGCCTCCGCCGGGGTGATCATCACGAGCGTGGCGATGAGGGTGAGCATGAAGCCCTGGCAGGCCCCGCTGACCGCCCACAGCACCACGGCGACGGCGACCGGCGGGTCCACGGCGGCGCCGAGCAGCACGGTGGCCCCGGTGACGGCCAGCGGCAGCACCAGGCCGAGCTGCTCGGCCGGGGGCCGGCGGAGGATGACCGCAGCGCCGATGGCCGCCCCGAGCGGGAGCGCGGCGAGCAGGAGCCCCCCGGCCAGCGCGCCGCCGCCGTGGGCGCGGGCGTAGGCCAGACCGGCACCCTCCGGGGCCGCCAGGAACACCGTCGACCCCCAGCCGACGAGCAGCAGCGCGCGGCGCCGGGCGTCGTGCCGGACCAGCCGGCCGCCCTCGGCCAGCTCGGCGACGAAGCCGCGCAGCCCGGGGCTGGAGTTCAGCGCGGCGGGCCGGCGACGGACCAGGGCCAGCACGAGCACGGCGCTGACCCCGAAGCTGACGGCGTCGAGCAGTAGCCCGGACTCGGCGCCGACGAGTGCCACCACCGCGCCGCCGAGGACGAAGCCCACCGCCTGGTCGGCCTGGTGGAGCACGCGCATGAGCCCCTCGGCGGCGTAGTAGCGCGCCGGGTCCGGCAGCAGGTCAGCCAGCAGCGCACGCCGGGCGGAGGTGAACGGGGCCTCGATGAGCTGGGCGACCAGCAGCACCGCGAGCAGGAGCAGGACCGGCGCGCCGCGCACCGAGAGCAGGGCGAGGACCACCAGCAGCAGGCCGCGGGCGACGTCGCAGGCGACCAGCACCTCGCGGCGGGGCAGCCGGTCGGCCAGCGGGCCGAGCAGCGCCGCGCCCAGCATGCCCGGGGCGTAGGAGACGGCGAAGACGAGGGCCGCCAGCAGGGCGCTGTCGTACTCCCGCAGGATGAGCATTGCCAGAGCCACCCGGGCGATCTGGTCGCCCCAGTCGCTGAGGACCTGGCCGCTGACCAGGCCGGCGACCTCGCGGTGGCGCAGCACGTCGACGAGCCGGACCGTGCGCCCCGCGGTGCCGCTCATGCGTAGAAGGTCCTCTCCACGACGGCTCTGGCCCGTCGCACCACCCGGCGGTAGTCGTCGAGGACAGCGCCGGTCGACCCCGGAGGGTAACCGACCGCGCGTGCGATGCCGGCCAGTTCGCCCACATCGGTGGGGAGCAGGTCGCTGGAGCGTCCGCGCACCAGTGACACTGCGTTGCGCAGCCGGGTGGCGGTGCACCACGCCTCGGCCAGCACGTCGCGGTCCTCGGCGGCGAGCAGCCCGGCGTCGACGGCGGCCGCCAGCGCGTCCAGGGTGCGCGAGGTCCGCAGCGCCGGCACCTGCCCGGCGTGGCGCAGCTGCAGCAGCTGCGTGGTCCACTCGACGTCGGACAGGCCGCCGCGGCCGAGCTTGGTGTGCAGCGACGGGTCGGCGCCGCGCGGCAGCCGCTCGGCCTCCATCCGGGCCTTGAGCCGGCGCACCTCGCGCACGTCGTGCTCGGACAGCCCGCTGCGCGGGTAGCGCAGCGGCTCGACCAGGGCCAGGAACTCCGCCCCCAGCGCCGGGTCGCCGGCCACCGGCGCGGCCCGCAGCAGCGCCTGGGCCTCCCAGGTCAGCGACCAGCGCCGGTAGTAGGCGGCGTAGGAGCCGAGGGTGCGCACGAGCGGGCCGTTGCGGCCCTCGGGACGCAGGTCGGCGTCCAGCAGCAGCGGCGGGTCGGGGGCCGGGAGGGCGAGCAGCCGGCGCAGCTCCTGGACGACGGCCAGCGCGGCGCCGTGCGCGTCCTGCTCGTCGGCGCCGGGCAGCGGGTCGTGCACCAGCAGGACGTCCGCGTCGCTGCCGTAGCCGAGCTCGTGCCCGCCCAGCCGGCCCATGCCGATCACGGCCAGCCGGGTGGGCAGCGGGCTGCGGCGCTCGGCCTCCACGGCGCGGGTGGCGGCATCCAGGCCGCCGGCGATGGTGGCCACGGCGACGTCGGTGAGGGCATCGCCCACGCCGCGCACGTCCAGCAGCCCGAGCAGGTCGGCCACCGCGGTGCGGAACAGCTCGCGGCGGCGCACGGCGCGCACGGCGGTGACGCCCTGGACCGGGTCGTCGTAGCGGCGGGCGGAGGCCAGCGCCTCGTCCAGCAGCGCCGCCCGCCCGCGCGGCACCAGCTCGTCGTCGTCGGCGAGCAGCTGCACGGCCTCGGGGGCGCGCAGCAGCAGCTCGACGGCGTAGCGGCTGGTGGACAGGATGCGCGCCATCCGCTCGGCGGTGGCCCCCTCGTCGCGCAGCACCCGCAGGTACCAGTGGGTGCTGCCCAGCGCCTCGCTCACCTGACGGAAGGCCAGCAGGCCGGCGTCGGGGTCGGGGGCGTCGGCGAACCAGCCCAGCAGCACCGGCAGCAGGGTGCGCTGGATGGCCGCCCGCCGGCTCACGCCGCTGGTGAGGGCGGAGATGTGCCGCAGGGCCCCCTCGGGGTCGGCGTAGCCGAGGGCGCGCAGCCGGGCCTCGGCGGCAGCCGGGCTGAGCCGGACCTCCTCCGGCGCGAGCCGGGCCACGGCGTCGAGAAGCGGGCGGTAGAACAGCTTCTCGTGCAGCCGGCGCACCTCGCGGCCGTGCCGGCGCCACACGGCGACGACCTCCGACGCCGGGTCGGAGCGCAAGCCGAGCGACCTCCCCAGCCGGCGCAGGTCGGCCTGGTCGTCGGGCACCACGTGGGTGCGGCGCAGCCGGTGCAGCTGGATCCGGTGCTCCATCGAGCGCAGGAACCGGTAGGCGCGGTCGAGCTCGGCGGCGTCGTCGCGGCCGACGTAGCCGTGGGTGCTCAGCTCCTCCAGGGCCTCCAGGGTGTTGCCGCTGCGCAGCCGGTCGTCGGCGCGACCGTGCACGAGCTGCAGCAGCTGCACGGAGAACTCGACGTCGCGCAGCCCGCCCGGGCCCAGCTTGAGCTGGCGGTCGGCCTCGGCCGCCGGGATGTGCTCCTCCACCCGGCGGCGCATCTGCTGCACGTCGGGCACGAAGTTGGGGCGCTCGGCGGCCTGCCACACCAGCGGCAGGATCGTGGCGGCGTACTGCTGGCCGAGCTCCACGTCCCCGGCCACCGGACGGGCCTTGAGCAGGGCCTGGAACTCCCAGGTCCTGGCCCACCGCTCGTAGTAGGCCCGGTGGCTGGCGAGCGTGCGCACCAGGGGGCCGTCCTTGCCCTCCGGGCGCAGGTTCGCGTCCACCGGCCAGATCGTGCCCTCGGCGGTGGCGGCGCTGCACACCCGCATGAGCCCGCTGGCCAGCCGGGTGGCGGTGCGCAGGGCGTCGGTCTCGTCCCCGCCGTCGGCCGGCTCGGCGACGAAGACGACGTCGACGTCGCTGACGTAGTTCAGCTCCCGGCCGCCGCACTTGCCCATGCCGATGACCGCGAGCCGGCAGGGGGCGGCGTCGGGCGGCAGCTCGGCGCGCGCAACGGCCAGCGCGGCGTCCAGGGTGGCTGCCGCGAGGTCGGCGAGCTCGGCCGCGGCGGCGGCCACATCGGTGACCCCGGTGAGGTCGCGCGCGGCGAGGTCGAGCAGGCGGCGCCGGTAGGCGACCCGCAGCGCGTCGGGAGGGTCGAGACCCTCCAGCGTCCGCGCCGGATCGGTGGTGGGAGCGCTCCCCGCAGGGTCCGCGCCCACCGCCTCGAGCAGCCAGGCGCGGACGGCGGCAGGCTCGGGGCTGTCCTGGCTCGCTCCGGCGATCAGCCGCCAGTCATGCGGGTGGCGGGCGAGGTGGTCGGTGAGGGCGAGGCTGGCGCCGAGCACCGCGGCCAGCCGGTCGCGCAGCTCCTCGTCGTCGCCCAGTGCCGCACGCAGGGCCGCGGCGTCGGAGCCGAGCGCCTCCACCAGCCGGGTGAGCCCGAGCACCGCGGCGTCGGGGTCGGCCGCGGCGGCCAGCGCCTCCAGCAGCTCCTCCCCCAGCGGGCCTCCGTTCTCCGGCGCCACCAGCGCCCCGCCGTCGAGCAGCCGGGCCGTGCGCTCGACGTCGACGAACCCGAGCCGGGCCAGCCGCCCGCTGCTGGTGCGCTGCCGGTCGCCCTCTGCCACGGGGGAAGTCTCGCGCATCGCGCGTGGAGGCACCCCTGAGTCGCTTCGTGGGGACCGAGGCGCCCGTGACGTACTTGTTGCGCAGCGCCGGCCCCTGCGGACACGCTCAGCACACCTCAACAGCGCTGGTGACGGGATGGCCCCGCGCGGGGCGCGCCCGGCGGCCGGCTGCCGGTTCCCCAGGTCCACCACGGCCGGTCATGATCGTCTTGATTGGGTGAGGGTGCCCCTGAGCCAAACCGATTGGCTCAGGGGCACCCTCACCCCATCGGGTTGTTCTTGTGGGCCCGTCCGCAGGCCGCCCCGCCAACTCGGGTCCGCGCCCGCTGCTCCCGGCCCCAGCGCCGTTG
>JBQCHF010000110.1:0-17023 GCA_051954955.1 Motilibacteraceae bacterium | reverse complement strand
GGTGTTCCTCGCTCACCTGTCCGGTCAGGAGATCCCCGGCGACACCCTCGCGGCCCAGGCGCCCGAGGGGGAGGTGGTGCGGGTCCTCACCGCGCACGCGGCCAAGGGCCTGGAGTGGGACCTCGTCGTGGTGGCCGGGCTGCAGGAGGCGGTGTGGCCGGACTTGCGGGTGCGCGGCAGCCTGCTGGGCACCGAGGTGCTGCTCGACGTGCTGGCCACCGGCGACGCCGTGCCCGGCGCCGGCGCCTCGGCGGTGGCCCGGCTGCTGGACGAGGAGCGGCGGCTGTTCTACGTCGCGGTCACCCGCGCGCGCGAGCGGCTGGTGGTCACCGCGGTGAGCGACGAGGAGGCCGGTGAGGCGCCCTCGCGCTTCCTCGCCGAGGTGCCCCTGGCCGCCGACGACGCCGCCGTCGTGCTGCCCTCGCCCGCGGCCGGCTCCGCGGTGGCCGAGCCGACCACGCTCGGCGCGCTGCGCCGCGCCCTCCCGGTGCCGGCACTGCTCGCGCGGCTGCGCGAGCTGGTGCGCGACGACGCCCAGCCCGGGCCCACCCGCAGGCGGGCCGCGCAGCTGCGCCGCGACGTCCTGGAGCTCACCCGCTCGCTCGATCTGTCCTCGCTGGTCGCCGAGCTGCGCGCGGCGCTGGTTTCGGCGGACGTCGCGCACGAGGGCGGAGCGGGGGGCAGGCCCGAAAGCGAGGCGCGCTCCGCCGCCGAGGACGCCGAGGACGCCGAGGAGGCCGAGGACGCTCTGGCGCTGCGGTCGGCCGCTGCGGCCCACCTGGCCCGGCTGGCCGCGGCCGGGGTGACGGCGGCCGACCCGGAGGAGTGGTGGGCCGCCCGCCCGCTCTCCGACGACGGCCCGGTGGCCGGCCCGGGCGAGGTGGTGCGGGTCTCGCCGTCCAAGGTCGACCAGTTCGCCACCTGCCAGCTGCGCTGGCTGCTGGAGGGCGCCGGCGGTGCCGGCCCGGACAGCGCCAGCCAGAGCGTGGGGATGCTCGTGCACGCCCTCGCCGCGGCCACCCAGGACCCTGCGCTGCGCCAGCCCGAGGCGCTGCTCGCCGCCCTGGAGCAGCAGTGGGCCCGGGTCGACCTGGGCAGCCCCTGGTACACCCGGCTGGAGCGCGAGCGGGCCGGGGAGATGCTGCGCCGGTTCCTGACCTGGCTGGAGACCAACCCGCGCGAGCTGGTCGGCACCGAGCTCGACTTCACCGTCGACCTGTCCGCCCCGGTGCCGGGGGGCACCGTCACCGCGCGGGTGGCCGGCCGGGTCGACCGGCTCGAGCGCGACGCGCGGGGGCGCGGCGTGGTGGTCGACCTCAAGACCGGCAGCGGCAAGCCCAAGCCGCACGAGCTGCCCGCGCACCCGCAGCTGGGCACCTACCAGCTGGCGGTGCAGGCCGGCGCCTTCGCGGGCGACGGGGTGGAGCTGGCCGGGTCCGGCGGCGCGAGCCTGCTGCAGCTGGGCAAGGCGGCCACCCAGCAGCCCGAGCAGCGCCAGCCGGCGCTGGCCGAGGCCGAGGACCCGCAGTGGGCCCGCCGGCTCGTCGTCGAGGTCGCCGCCGGCATGGCCGGGGCCACCTTCACGGCCCGGGAGAACGAGCACTGCGACCGGTGCCCGGTCCGCACCAGCTGCCCGGTCCGGGACGAGGGTCGGACGGTGGTGGGCCCGTGACCATGTCCCGCACCGCTCCCGGCCAGCACCGCCCGGCCGCGCCGCGGCTCGGCGCGGTGGAGCTGAGCCGCCGGCTCGGCCAGCCGCACCCGCCCACGCCCGAGCAGGTCCGCGCCATCGAGCACCTCGGCCCGGACGGCCGTCCGGGCCCGCTGCTCGTCGTCGCCGGCGCCGGGTCGGGCAAGACCGAGACGATGGCGGCCCGGGTGGTCTGGCTGGTCGCCAACCGGCTGGTCCGGCCCGAGCGCATCCTCGGGCTCACCTTCACCCGCAAGGCCGCCGGCGAGCTGGCCGAGCGGATCCGGCGCCGGCTGGCCCAGCTGGCCCGCAGCGGCGTCGTCGTGCCCGACGGCCCGGACGACGACTGGCTGCTCGGCGAGCCCAGCGTCTCCACCTACCACGCCTATGCGGCCTCGCTGTTCACCGAGCATGCGCTGCGGGTCGGCCGCGAGCCGGGCGCGCGGCTGCTCGGCGAGGCGGTCACCTGGCAGTACGCCGGCCGGGTCGTCGACCGCTACGACGGCGACATGACCGACGTCGGCTGGACCCCCTCCACCGTGGTGGGCGCGGTGCGGGCGCTGGCCGGCGACCTCTCCGAGCACCTGGTCGGCGCCGACGACGTGCGGGCGTTGAGTGAGGACCTGCTGGCCCGGGTCGAGAAGCTGCCGCGCGCGCCCAAGCAGCGCGGTCAGGACCTCGCCAAGGAGACCCGCGACCTCGTCGCCGCGCTGCGCCGCCGGCTGGCCCTGCTGCCGCTGGTGGAGGCCTACGAGCAGCGCAAGCGCGACACCGAGTCCCTCGACCACGGCGACCAGGTGGCGCTGGCCGCGCGGATCGCCCGCGAGCACCCGGCGGTCGGGGCGGTGGAGCGCGACCGCTACGACGTCGTCCTGCTCGACGAGTACCAGGACACCGGCACCTCGCAGCGGGTGCTGCTGATGTCCCTGTTCGGCGGCCTGTCCGGCAGCGGGCACGCGGTCACCGCGGTCGGCGACCCGTGCCAGTCCATCTACGGCTGGCGCGGGGCGAGTGCTGGCAACCTGGCGCGCTTCCCGCGCGACTTCCCCGCCCGCGACGGGCGGGACGCCGACCAGGTCGACCTCACCACCAGCTTCCGCAACGGAGGCCGGATCCTGGCCCTGGCCAACCGGCTGTCCGAGCCGCTGCGCGCGCAGGGGGTGCCGGTCCGCGACCTGCGCCCGGGCCCCAAGGGCGAGCACAGCGGCGAGGTCCGCACCGCCCTGCTGCCGGACCTGGCTGCGGAGGCCGACTGGATCGGGCAGCAGGTGGTCGGCCTGGTGCTCGGCGCCGACGGCGAGCCGGCCCGCTACGCACCCGGCGACGTCGCGGTGCTCACCCGCACCCGCTCCCAGCTGGACCGGCTCGAGCGGGCACTGCGCGCCCGCGGGCTGCCGGTGGAGGTCTCCGGCCTCGGCGGCCTGCTCGGCGCCCCCGAGGTGCGCGACGTGGTCGCGGTCCTGTCGGTGATGGACGACCTGGCCGCCGGGCCCGCCCTGGTCCGGCTGCTCACCGGTCCGCGCTGGCGGATCGGCCCGCGCGACCTGCTGGCGCTCGGCCGGCGGGCCGGGCAGCTGGCCCGGCCCCTGGACGTCGGCGGAGCCGAGGGGGCCGAGGGCTCTGGCGCACCCTCCGACACCTCCGACGCCTCCGACACCTCCGACGCCTCCGGCCAGGCAGCGCTGCTGCCGGAGGAGGTGGTGCCGGACGAGGTGGACGGTCGCAGCCTGGTCGAGGCCCTGGACGACCTGGGCCGGCCGGAGGCCTACTCGGCCGAGGGCTACCGGCGGCTGCGCCGGCTCGCCGACGAGCTGCGCGGGCTGCGGGCGCGGGCGGCCCAGCCGCTGCCGGACCTGGTGGCCGACGTGGTGCGCACCATCGGCGTCGACGTCGAGGTGTCCGCGCGGGCGGCGGCCGGCGACGGCGCCGGGCGCGCGCACCTCGACCGGTTCCTCGACGTCGCGGCGGACTTCGCCGACACCGGCTCGGAGCGGGACACCAGCCCCACGCTGGCCGGCTTCCTGGCCTACCTCGAGGCCGCGGAGGAGCACGAGCGGGGCCTGGAGGGCGGCCGGGTCGGCGTGGTTGGCGACGCGGTCCAGCTGCTCACGATGCACGGCGCGAAGGGCCTGGAGTGGCCGGTGGTGATCGTGCCCGGGCTCACCGGCGACGTGTTCCCCAGCAAGGGCCAGGAGCGGGGCGACTGGTGCGCCAACGCCAAGGTGCTGCCGTTCCCCCTGCGCGGCGACGCGGCGGACCTGCCAGCGCTGGAGCTGGAGCGGTGCGCGGACCAGAAGGAGGTGCAGGCCGCGCTGCAGGAGCATGACGCCGCCTGCCGCGCGCGCGACCTGCTCGAGGAGCGGCGCCTGCTCTACGTCGCGGCCACCCGGGCCGAGGACCTGCTAGTGCTCACCGGCACCCGCTGGGCCACCGGCATCAAGGTCCGCGAGCCCTCGCCGTTCCTGGTGGAGGCCCGCGAGGCCTGCGCCGAGCTGGGCCTGGGTGAGCCGGTGGTGTGGGCCGACCCGCCGGACGAGGACGAGACCAACCCGCTGCTCGGCGAGCCGGCCGAGCGGGCCTGGCCGCTCGACCCGCTCGCGCCGGACCGGCGTGCGGCGCTCGACGCCGCCGTGCGGCGGGTGCGGGCCGCCGCGGCAGAGGCCACCGAGCCCAGCCAGCCCACCGAGCAGCAGCCCTCGCCCGGTCAGCCCGGCCCGGCCGAGGTGCGCGACGCGGGCGTGCGCGACCGGCTGGAGGCGTGGACGGAGGAGGTCGACCGGCTGCTCGCCGAGCGGAGCCGCGCGCTCACCGCCGGCCGCGGGGGCCAGGTGCTGCTGCCGGCGCACCTGTCGGTCTCCCAGCTGGTGGCGCTGCGCCGCGACCCGGCCGAGCTCGCGCTCCGGCTGCGCCGCCCGGTGCCGGTCCGCCCGGCCCCGCTGGCCCGCCGCGGCACCGCCTTCCACGCCTGGCTGGAGGAGCGCTTCGGCGGCGGCCGGCTCCTCGACGTCGACGAGCTGCCCGGCAGCGCCGACGCCGACGCCGCCCCGGACGGCGATCTCGATGAGCTCAAGGCGCGGTTTCTGGCCAGCGAGTGGGCCGACCGGCACCCGGTCGAGGTCGAGGTGCCCTTCGAGACCCTGGTGGCCGGGGTGCTCGTGCGCGGCCGGATGGACGCGGTGTTCCGGGCCCCCGACAGCAGCTGGGACGTCGTGGACTGGAAGACCGGCCAGCCCCCGTCGGGGGAGGAGGCGCGGGCGGTCGCCGTGCAGCTGGCGGCCTACCGCCTGGCCTGGCACCGCCTCACCGGCGCCCCGCTCGAGCAGGTCCGCGCCGCCTTCCACTATGTCCGGGCCGGCCGCACCGTCCGCCCGGTCGACCTCCTCGACGCCGACGGCCTCGCCGCCCTGATCACCGCCCTGCCGGAGGCTGCCGCCACTGACCCCTGACGTGCCCCCGGCCCCGCCCGGAACGATCACGGTCCCGTGATCTTTACTCGCCTACCGAGGCAAATTCTCCTGGGTAGGCGAGGACTTTCCTGGGTCGGGTCCACGGCCGGCTCGGCGCCGCCCCGAAGTCGCTGGTGACGGGGGAGTCGGGCTGCGGCGTGCGCGCCGCGGCCGGGTGCCGGTGGGTAGGGGGTGCAGGAGCTCGAGCGGAAGGTTGGTGTGTGACACACCGGCGTGTCGGCACACGAAGCTTCCCCTTGGTCCTCGGACGGGGCTGACAACGATCTGCCGCAGCGGGCCGCGGGGAGCGACCCGCGTCCGGCCCCGCCCCGTCACCAGCCCCTCGTCCACGGTGGCAGCCGCAGCCGCCCGCTCGACCTGGCCCCCCGCGCCCCTGCTGCGGACCACACGCGGGCCGTCCGCCATGGACGCCGCCGCCCGTGGGCGGCTGGTCCGAGACCCGCGAGAACCGCGGGCGGGGCTCGTGTCAGCGGCGGAGCCGGAGCTGGGAGCGCAGCAGGCTGCCGAAGGCGAGCGCCGGGACCAGCCCGCACACCGCTGCGACGACCCACCCGGCGTGCCGTTCGTCGCCGAGCACCCGCAGCGGCGCGATCCAGAGCGAGCCGACCGCCAGCAGCGCGACGACGGCCGCGACGGTCAGTACCGCGGCCAGGAGCGCCCGCACGACGGCCACCGACGCTTGCTGGCTCTGGGGCCGGTGCGGGTCCTGCGAGGTCCGGTCCATGAAGTCGCCCACGCCGCTACCCAACACCGGCGCCCCCGGACCGCCTAGAGCTCCAGCTCCACCACCAGCGCGCAGTGGTCCGAGACCGGCAGCCGGACCGCCTCCGCGCGGCTGACCTTGGCGGCGTCGAGCCCCTGGGCGAGGACGTGGTCGAGCTGCACGCGGGGTGCCGGGGAGGGGTAGGTGGGGGTGCGGACCAGCGGGGTCCAGCCGCTGAGCAGCCCCGGCAGGGCGCCGGGCAGGTTGAAGTCGCCGAGCAGCAACCGCGGGCCGGGCAGGGTGCCGGCCCACTGCACGAGCCGGCGCAGCTGCACAACGTTGAAGCCGGGCACGAACGACAGGTGCGTCGTGATCACGGTGAGCGGCCCGTCCGGGCCGTCCACCACCGCGGCCACCGCCGCTCGCGGCTCGTCCGAGACCCGCATGAACCGCGGGCGCGGCTGGGCGGGCACCATGAGCGGCAGGCCGAAGGGTGCGGCGCGGAAGCGCTGCACGTCCCACTGCCGCACCGGCAGCCGGGAGACCAGGCCGATGCCGTAGGTGGGTCCGTCCACCTCGCGCCCGTCGTGCGCGTGCGAGGGCTGCCAGTCCTCCCCGGGGGTGCCGTGGACGGCGGGGACGAAGCGGTGGTGCGCCGCACCGAGAGCCTCGGCCACCAGCCCGGTCTGGTCCACCCTCCCGGAGCGTTCCTGCGCGTGGTCGACCTCCTGCAGGCCGACGACGTCGGCGTCCAGCTCCTTGGCGGCCGCCCGCAGCTCGTCCGGGCGCACCTGCCCGTGGGCCAGCCCGATGCCGTGCAGGAGGTTGAACGTCGCGACGCGCAGCAGTGCCATGGGTCAGAACGCTAGGGGCGGTCACGAAGCGTGCGCACGTCAAGGCCGCAAGAGCGCTGCGCGCGCGGTCTTCGGCGCGCTCGACTCGTGGGCGGCCTCGGCAGCACTCGGGCCCCCTCGACGACCCGGCTGATCCGCGTGCTGAAACCGAGATCTGTCGACAGCGCAACAGCTTCTGCAGAGTGGTGGGCTGCACCCTGGTCGTGCCGCCGGCCCCCCGAGCGCGGCCTCCGGTGGCGCTGCGGCCGCATCCGGCGACCGATCGCCCGGTGCGGAGGGCATCCGGGTGCAAGGGGTTCGGCCGATGCGGGAGTCGGCGCCGTCGATCACGGTCGGTGGCGGCTGCTCTCCCGGCGCCCTGGCGTCCTGCGGCTGCACCGGGCTGCAGGGACAGGGACAGGGACCGGGGCAAGGCAGGAGGAGGCGCGGATGGCGGGGCTTGTGCTGGTCGAGGGCCTGCCCGGCACTGGGAAGTCCACGACCCTCGGGCTGCTGGGCCAGCGGGCCGCCGCGGCCGGGGTGCCGGTCCGGTGCTTCGAGGAGGGGCGCCCCGACCACCCGGTCGACTTCGAGCAGGTGGCCCTGCTGTCCGCCGACGCGCTGCTGCAGCTCTCGCAGACCGGTGCCGACAGCGCGGTGGCCCGAGCGGTCGAACGGTACGAGGGCTACGCGCTGCTGCGGGACCGGGAGCGTGCGGACTGGCCCGAGGACCTGCGGGCGGCGCTGGCCCGCCATGACGCCTACGACGGCGCGCAGATCGGCCCGGACCTGCACCGCCGGGCGCTGCTGGACAGCTGGCGGCGGTTCGGTGCCGCGGCGGCGCGCGAGCCGTGGACCTACGTCGTCGAGTGCGTCCTCCTGCAGAACCCGGTGACGGCCCTGCTCGGTCGCTTCGACCTGCCCGAGGACGTCGTCGAGCAGCACGTCCACCAGCGGGCCGATGCCGTGGCCGACCTCGACCCGCTGCTGGTCTACCTCGACGCCGGGGATCCCGAGGCGGTGCTCGCCGCCGCGGCGGCGGAGCGGCCGGCGGCGTGGCTGGACTTCGTGATCCGCTACCACACCGAGCAGGGCTACGGGCTGGCCCGCGGGCTGCACGGATTCGACGGCCTGGTCGAGTTCATGCGCGTGCGGCGGCAGCTGGAGCTGGCGCTGCTCGAGTCGCTGCCGGTGCGCACCTGCGTCGTCGACGTCGCGCGGACCTCGCCGGCCGAGCGGGAGCAGCGGATCGCCGCAGCCCTGGGCTGGTAGACGCAGATCGTCGCCGACGTCGGTCAGCCGTCCGCGCCGAGCGCCCGCACGCCCAGCCGCAGCCACTGCTCGTCGCCGGTCGCCAGCCCGTGCGCCGCGGTGTGCACCGGACCGAGCGCCACGTGGAAGCGCGCCCGCGCGTCGAGCGCTCGCGCGTCCTGCGTCGGTCGCCGCGCCGCGCGGTCCCCTCGGCGTGCGACGTGCGCGCTGCCCCAGCCACCCCGGACCGCGTCGAGGTAGAGGTCGCGCACCAGCGCGTAGGCCGGCTCACCGCAGCCGGCCAGCACGCCGGCGAGGTCCAGGGCCGGGTCGCCGAGCCGGGCGTCGGTCCAGTCGATGACGCCGGAGAGCACCCCGCGGGCGGGGTCGACGAGCAGGTGCGGCGGGCCGACGTCGCCGTGGCAGAGCACGAGCCGCTCGGGCCACAGCGCGTCGTCGTCGAGGTCACGGCGCAGCCGGGTCAGGGCCCGCTGGCCGTCGCGGGTCAGGCCGGCCTCCGACGCCGCGGCCGCCACCTGCTCGACCAGCGCACGGTGGTGCTCGCGCCAGCCGTCCGGGGTCTGCTCGGCGATCCCGGCATGCACCGCCTCGCGCACCGGCTGGTGGTGCAGGGCCACCAGCAGGCCGGCCAGCTGCGAGGCGAGCAGCCCGTTGTCCAGCAGGGCTCTCTCGTCCAGCGGCACGCCCGCCAGCGTGCGGTGCCCGGCGAACCGGGTGACGCCGTCGGGCAGCAGGCCCAGCACGAGGTCCTGCGGAGCCGGGGCGGGCAGCGGCACCGGCAGCCTCGGGGCGAGCAGCGGGCGAAGCCGCAGCTCGGTCTCGTGCCGGGCGGCCACGTGGTGGCGCCGCGGGAACCGGAAGGTCCAGCCGGCGCCGTCGACGTCGTCGACGTGCAGCACGGCGAAGTCCCAGCCGCCGTCGTTGCAGCGGGCGGTCGCCGGCTGCAGCCGTACCGGCTCGCGCCGCCGCGCCGACCATGCCACGGCCAGCGCGAGCAGGTCGCCCGCGTCGCTCGCCTGTCCGTCCGGGTTCACGCCGTCATCATCGCGGCGCGCCTCCCTCAGGCCGTCCTCGACTCCAGCGCCGACGATGCGTAGGTGAGGCCGTCGGAGAGGGTGAGCGCCGTGAGCGCGGTGGCGGCGTAGCGGACCGGCCGGGGGGCCACCAGGTAGGCGCAGGCCAGCCCGGTGACGACCCACTGCGCCGTGCACCACGGGCAGGTGAGCAGGTCGCCGACCCCCTTGCGGAGCCCCTGCGGCCGCGGCTCCTCCTCCACCGCCGGGCCGCCGGAGGCGCCCTGGAAGCGGGTGAAGGGGGCGCGCAGCCAGGCGGTGACCCGGTCGCGGCTGACCAGCTGGGTGAGCTTGAAGGTGGCCACCCCGAGCAGCGCGACGTCGCGGGCCGGCACCTGCTCGGGCAGCACGACGCCGGCCGTGCGGGCGGCCAGCGCGAAGCCGCCGACGGCCGCGACGTAGACCCCGGTCAGGCCGGCGTAAGTGCCGAGCGGGACGTCCTCCTGGGCGTCGCGGGTGTACTCGGCGCGCTCGCGGCCGACCGCATGGTCCACCGTCGAAGAGCTGCTGCTGCCGTCCAGAGCCATGCGCCGCCGGTACCCCGCGTGCGGCCGGTGAAGCGGGCCGCGACCGGCCGGGGCAGGATGGGTCGGCGTGACCCTGGAGCACCTGGCCCTGTCCCGCGCGGCCGCCGACCGCGCCGCCCACCACCGCACCGACGAGGCCTGGCTGGACAAGGCCTGGGCCGACGACGCCACCCGGGTGCTCGCGGTGTCCAAGGGGCGGGTGCTGGTCGAGAACGTCTCCGACGGCCCGTCGGAGACCGTCCGGCTGCACCTGGTGGCCCCGGCCAAGGCACCCGCGGGAGAGCGGATGTTCCTCGGCGAGCACGCGGGAACGGCCTACTTCGCGGTGCGTGCGGAGCGGCTGGTGGCCCCGCTCGGTGACCCTGGCGACCTGGTCGAGGCGGGCCTGCGCGAGGTCGGCACGCTGCTCGACGACCTCGAGACCGGGCTGCTCGTGGACGCCGTCGCGCTGGCCAACTGGCACGACACGCACACCCACTGCCCCCGCTGCGGCGCCCCCACGGCGAGCACCGCCGGCGGCCACGTGCGCCGCTGCCCCGACGACGGCTCCGAGCACTACCCGCGCACCGACCCTGCCGTGATCATGACCGTGGTCGACGCCGACGACCGGCTGCTGCTGGGCCACCAGGCGGTCTGGCCGGCCAACCGGTTCAGCACCCTGGCCGGCTTCGTCGAGCCGGGGGAGTCGCTGGAGCAGGCGGTGGCCCGCGAGGTGCTCGAGGAGTCCGGCGTCGTCGTCGCCGCCGCGGAGTACCTGGGCAGCCAGCCCTGGCCGTTCCCGGCCAGCCTCATGCTCGGCTTCTGCGCCCGGGCGAGCACGACCGAGGTCGTCACCGACGACGAGGAGATCAGCGAGGCCCGCTGGTTCAGCCGCGAGCAGCTGGCCGACGCCGTGCGCACCGGCGACGTCCTGCTGCCGCCCGCGGTCTCCATCGCCCGCCGGCTCATCGAGCACTGGTTCGGCGGCCCGCTCGACGACCGCGGCGCCGCGCCCTGGCGCTGACGTCGCGAACCGTCCAGAGGTCCCCTCAGACCGCGTAGCCCGGCCCGGCTGCGACGGCGTGCGCCAGCGCGGCGGCCAGCGGCTCGACGTCGTCGGCGGCCAGGCCGGCCACGGTCACCCGCAGCGCGGGGCCCGACCCGGTGCGGAAGCGGGCCCCCGGAGCGGCCGCCCAGTCGGCGGCGAGCAGGCTCGAGGCCGCCGCTGTCTCGTCGGCCACCGGCACCCACACGTTCAGCCCGCTCGCGCCGTGCGCCGTGACGCCGCGCGCGGCCAGCGCGCCGAGCAGGCCCGAACGCCGCGCGGCGTAGGTCTCGCCCGCCTGCGCCACCAGCCCGGCGGACGCGGTCGAGCCCCACAGCCCGGCGACGGCGCCCTGCAGCACGTGGCTGACCCAGCCGGTACTCAGCCGCTGCCGCCCGCGCACCCGGTCCACCGTGGTCGCGTCGCCGGCCAGCAGGGCCACCCGCAGGTCCGGCCCCCACGCTTTGGAGACCGACCGCACGTGCGCCCAGACCGGCGTCGCACCGGCCAGCGTCACCAGGTCCACGCCGGCCACCTCCGCGGCGTGGTCGTCCTCCACCAGCAGCACCCCGGGGTGCCCGGCGAGGAGGTCGCGCAGCTGCCGCCCGCGTGCCGGGGACAGGGCGGCGCCGGTGGGGTTCTGCGCCCGCACGGTCACCACCAGGGCGCGGGCGCCGCGGGCCAGCGCCCGCTCCACGCCCGCCGGGAGCGGCCCCTCGTCGTCCACCGGCACCGGCTCGACCACTAGGCCGAGCGCGCCGACCAGGTCCAGCAGCCGCACCCAGCCCGGGTCCTCGCAGGCGACGACGTCGCCGGGGCGCAGGTGCGCGGCGAGCACCCGCTCCACCCCGTCCAGCGCCCCCCCGACGACGCCCAGCGCGTCGGCCGGCACGCCGTCCGCGCCCAACCGGTCCTGGGCCGCCGCGGCCAGGGCGGGGAGGACGTCGGGGGACCGGTAGTCGCGCCGCAGCCGGGCTGCGGCCACCAGGGCCGCGGTCGGGTCCGGCAGCAGGGCCGGGTCGGGCTCGCCGGTGGAGACGTCGCGGACGCCGGCCGGCAACGCCACGGCCACCGCTTCACGGGCGGTGGTAGCCGGGCGGTCGCGGACCCGCGTCCCGCGGCGCCCGCCGGTCTCGACCACCCCCCGCTCGCGCAGCGCGCGGTAGGCCGCCGCCACCGTCCCCGCCGCCACCTGCAGGTCCTCGGCGAGCGCCCGCACCGGCGGCAGGGCCGCCCCGGGGGGCAACGAGCCGTCGGCCACCCGGGCCTCCACGCTGCGCGCGATCTCGCTGGCCCCGGCCCCAGTGATCCGATAACGTCCTGACACAGTTCCAACTATGTACTAGGACAAACCAGATGTCAATCGGCTACCCGGCCACCGCGGCCACCACCCCCACCCGGCACCGCGACCGCGCCGCCTACGACGCCGCCACCGTGCACCGCGCCCTGGACGAGGCCCTGCTCTGCCACGTGGCGCACGTCGTCGACGGCCGCCCGACGGTGCTGCCGACCCTCCACGCCCGCATCGACGAGCGGCTCTACCTCCACGCCAGCACCGGCGCCCGGCTGGCCCGGGCGGCTGCGGCGCAGGGAGGCGTGCCGGTCTGCGTGACGACCACCGTCGTCGACGCCCTGGTGCTGGGCCGCTCGGCGATGCACCACTCGATGAACTACCGCAGCGTCATGGTCCACGGCCGGGCCGTGCTGGTGACCGACGAGGCCGAGAAGCGGGCCGCGCTGGCCGCGGTCGTCGACGCCGTGGTGCCGGGCCGGTCCGCCGACTGCCGGGAGCCGAGCGCGAAGGAGCTGGCCGCCACCGCGGTGCTGGCGGTCGACCTGCTGGAGGTCTCGGCCAAGGTGCGCGCCGGCGACCCCGCCGACGACGTCGAGGACCTGGCCGGGCCGCACTGGGCCGGGATCGTGCCGCTGCGGCTCACCCGCGGCGAGCCGGTGCCCTCCGCGGACCTGCGCGCGGACGTGCCGCTGCCCGGCTACCTGTGACTATCCGCGCGTCCGCGGGTAACGGATGCGTCAGGGGAGTGACGTGCGACGGCCCGGCGACCACAGGGGTGTCGCCGGGCCGTTGCCCGCGTCGCACGGTCGCGCTGCTCAGGCGCTGAGCTTCTCCTTGACCTGCGCCAGCGAGGGGTTGGTGAGCGCGGAGCCGTCGGGGAAGAGCACCGTCGGGACGGTCTGGTTGCCGCCGTTCACGCTCATCACGAAATCCGCGGCCTTCTCGTCCTGCTCGATGTTGACCTCGGTGTACGCGATGCCCTCGCGCTCGAGCTGGCTCTTGAGCCGCCGGCAGTAGCCGCACCAGGTCGTGCTGTACATCGTCAGCGAAGCCGACATCTTCGTCCTCCCGCTCGCGCGCCGCGCGGGTCGCGGCACGTCATGTCACATCACCTGCAGTCCGTGGACCATCACGGTCCGCAGACCTGACCGTCCGGTCTGCGCCAACACGGTGGACGGTGCGCTGCTTCCCGAGGCCCCGGTGCGGGAGGATGGGGCGGTCATGCCGAGCCCCACCGCGCCCCTGCCCGCCGCCTCGCCCTCCCTCGCCGCCCCCCGGACCGCCGACGACGTCCTGGCCGGGCTGGACCCGGAGCAGCGCGAGGTCGCGCTGGCCCTGCGCGGGCCGGTCGTGGTGCTGGCCGGCGCCGGCACCGGCAAGACTCGTGCCCTCACCCACCGGATCGCCTACGGCGTCCTGTCCGGCGTCTACGACCCCCGCCACCTGCTCGCGGTCACCTTCACCGCCCGCGCGGCGGGCGAGATGCGCACCCGGCTGCGCGCGCTCGGCGCCGGCACCGTGCAGGCGCGGACCTTCCACGCCGCCGCGCTGCGCCAGCTGCAGTACTTCTGGCCGCGGGCGGTCGGGGGAGAGCTGCCGCGCCTGGCCGACCACAAGGCCCCGCTGGTGGCCGAGGCCGCCGCCCGGCTCCGGCTGCCGACCACCCGCGAGGCCGTGCGCGACCTCGCCGCCGAGATCGAGTGGACCAAGGTCACCCTCACCCACCGGGACGACTACGTCGCCGCCTTGTCCCGGGCCGGCCGGGAAGCCCCCGCGGGCGTGCCGGCGGCCGAGGTGGCGCGGCTGCTGGGCACCTACGAGGAGGTCAAGCGCCAGCGCGGGGTGATCGACTTCGAGGACGTCCTGGTCTACGCCGTCGGGCTGCTGGCCGAGCGCCGCGACGTCGCCGAGCAGGTCCGCTCGCAGTACCGGCTGTTCGTCGTGGACGAGTACCAGGACGTCAACCCGCTGCAGCAGCAGCTGCTCGACCTCTGGCTGGGCGAGCGCGACGACCTGTGCGTGGTGGGCGATGCCAGCCAGACCATCTACTCCTTCACCGGCGCCAGCCCCGAGCACCTGCTCGGCTTCCGCCGCCGCTACCCGGCGGCCACCGAGGTGCGGCTGGTCCGCGACTACCGGTCCACCCCGCAGGTGGTCGGCCTGGCCAACGCGCTGCTGGCCCGGGCCGGCACCCAGGGCGGGTCGACCACCGGCGCGGCCGCCCGGGCCCGGCTCGAGCTGGTCGCCCAGCGGCCTGAGGGCCCCAAGCCCACCTTCACCGAGTACCCCGACGACCCGGCCGAGGCCGCCGGCATCGCCCGCGCGGTGGCGGCCCTCGCCGCGCGCGGGGTGCCGCTGTCGGAGATGGCCGTGCTCTACCGCACCAACGGCCAGAGCGCCGCGTTCGAGGAGGCGTTCGCCGCCGCGGACATCCCCTACCTGCTGCGCGGCGGCGAGCGGTTCTTCGCCCGGCGCGAGGTCCGCGAGGCGGTGCTGCTGCTGCGCGGCGCGGCCCGCGGGGAGCCCTCCGGCGACGGGCTGGCCGCCGACGCCCGCGGGGTGCTGTCCACGGCGGGCTGGACCCCCGAGCCACCCTCGGGCACCGGTGCCGTGCGCGAGCGGTGGGAGTCGCTGCAGGCGCTGCTCGCCCTGGCCGAGGACCTCGAGGCCAGCCGGCCGGGCAGCGGCCTGCCCGAGCGGGTCGCCGAGCTCGACGAGCGGGCCGCCGCCCAGCACGCGCCCACGGTCGAGGGCGTCACCCTCGCCTCGCTGCACGCGGCCAAGGGCCTGGAGTGGGACGCGGTGTTCCTGACCGGCCTGTCCGAGGGCCTGCTGCCCATCTCCTACGCCGACACCCCGGCCGGGGTGGAGGAGGAGCGCCGGCTGCTCTACGTCGGCATCACGCGCGCCCGCGAGCACCTGGCGCTGTCCTGGGCGCTGGCCCGCACCCCGGGTGGACGCGGCGGCCGGGTGCCCTCGCGCTTCCTGGACGGGCTGCGGCCCAGCGGCAGCGCGCGGCGCGACTCCACCCCTCCCGGCTCCAAGCGGGAGCGCTCCGGCCGGGGCGGCCCGGTGCGCTGCCGGGTCTGCGGCAAGACGCTGACCGAGGCCGTCGACCGCAAGCTCGGCCGCTGCGCCGAGTGCCCGTCGAGCGTGGACGAGGCGCTGTTCGAGCGGCTGCGCGGCTGGCGCCTGGACACGGCGAAGGAGCAGGCGGTGCCGGCCTACGTCGTGTTCACCGACGCCACGCTCACCGCCATCGCCGAGGCACGGCCCGGCAGCCTGCCCGAGCTGGCCCGCGTCCCGGGGGTCGGCAAGACCAAGCTCGACCGCTTCGGCCCGGCCGTGCTCGCGCTGGTGGCCGGCGTGGAACCTCCCGCCTCCGCCTGACCTGGGCCGCTGCCCCGCCTTCCGCCCGTTACCTCCTACGCATCGTAGGAGGCTAGGGAGATGGCCGGCAGGTAACGGTTTGAGTAAGGACCGAAAAATGGGGTTGCCCCTTTCCGCTAGGCGCCCCTACAGTCCGGATCACACCGCGCGCGAAGGTCGCGCGGCTGCGCACCGGCCCGGCAGGCCGAGCGCCTGGGAGCTGGAGAGGAGGGCACCGAGATGACGACCACGTTCGTGACCCGTACGGCGGACCTCATGCCGGCGCTCCAGCCTGCCCTCGCCCAGGTGGCTGCCCAGGCTCCGTGCGTCATGTCGGCTGCTCCGGTCCAGGGGACCGCTGTCTCCGCCGCCACCACCGGCCTCGTCCGCGTCATCACGCCGGCCGAGCGCCACGTCGCCGTCATCGGCACCCGCCAGGTCAGCCCTGTCTACGGCACCGCCGTCGTCGGTTCCAACGGTTCCTTCACCGGTTCCAACGTTTCCGTCGGCTCCGCCGTGTTCGGCAAGGGCGATGTCCCGGCTCTCCGCACCTGGAGACCTCCGGTCTAGCAGCACTGCAGACCGGCGCCTCCAGGCCGCGGAACCCGACACCCGGGATCCGCGGCCCTTTTGTTTCCACCCGCCGGGGTGCGCGACCCGCATCCCACGTCGTAGGAGGAGGTGACAGCGTGCAGCTCTCAGCGCTCGTCGAACCCGAGCGACTCGAGGACGAACTGCCGTGCCGGTCGTACGACCCGGAGCTGTGGTTCGCCGAACTGCCCGCTGACGTCGAGCACGCCAAGGCCCTGTGCCTGCCCTGCCCGGTCCGCGCCGCGTGCCTGTCCAGCGCCATCGAGCGCCGGGAGCCGTGGGGCGTCTGGGGAGGCGAGCTGTTCGTCCAGGGCGTCGTGGTCCCGCGCAAGCGGCCCCGCGGCCGCCCGCGCAAGGACAGCGTGGCTGCCTGACGCGTACCACCGGCGCGTAACACCGCTTGTCGCACCGAAAGCCCGACGGATCTTCGTCGGAGGGCGCCGCCAGAAAGTGCAAGCCCAGCACCACCGTCCAGCTCCATCCCTCGCGCGAGAGACAGGACCCACCCCATGAACCCGATCGACCACGAGAGCGTGCGGACGCTCAGCGCCCAGCGCCTGGCCGCCGCCCGCTCGGAGCAGCGCCAGTACCGGCTCGTCGCCGCCTTGCGTGCCCAGCGCAAGGCCGACCGCGCCGTTGCCCGCGCCGCCCAGCTCGCCGCGCTCGTCGCGGACCGCTAGAGCCGGTCGCCATGACCGCGCTCCGTCCGGCCACCTCGGCCCTGCACCGAATCGGAACCTCAGACGACATGTCCATCCAGCAGAACTCCACCCAGCAGACCTTCAGCTCGCACCGCGGCCTGACCGCGGTCGACGCCCTCTCAAGGAGCCTCGAGATGCAACTCATGCACGAATCCCTGGCCCGAGCGCACTGTCAGCAGGTGCTGGCCGACGCCGAGCGCACCCGCCGGCAGCGACGCCTCGTCGCCGCCGTCCGCGCCCAGCGCAAGGCCGAGCGGGCCGTGGCCCGCGCGAACCGGCTGCTCAGCTGCACGGTCGTCGCGGCGCGATGACGGTCAGTGCGGTCGTCGCGGCGCGATGACGGTCAGCTGAGACAGCCAGCACGCAGCCCCGGTGCCCACCGACAAGGAGGTGGGGACCGGGGCTGCGTCGTGCGGTCTGCGGGTGGTTGTGGGTGGGGGGGCCCATGGGTACGAAAGAAGGAGCGGAGGGGGCCACCC
>JBQCHF010000109.1:0-22403 GCA_051954955.1 Motilibacteraceae bacterium | reverse complement strand
GCGGGGGGGCCCCCCGCCCCCGCGCGTGGGGGGGGGGGGGGCCCCCACCCGCGACCCGATCGCATGGGTGGACTCCCGCTACGCCTCTATGCCTAGCGGGAGTCCACCCATGCGAAGCAGCGGACCGCAGCTCGGCCGCGGAGGCCGACCACCCACCCGCACGTGCCGTCACCAGCGCCGTTGACCGTGGCCCACCATCGGGAAGCGGCCGACGAGAGCCAGCAGCACCAGGGCGGGCGTCCGCGACGCCGACCGGCGTGCGCAAGCCCCTCCCCCCGACCAGACTGACCCCATGAAGATCGCCGTCACCGGGGCCAGCGGCCTCATCGGGTCCACGCTCGTGCCTGCGCTGCGCGCGGACGGCCACGAGGTCGTCCGCCTGGTCCGGCGCGCGCCCGGCGCCCCGGACGAGGTGCGCTGGGACCCGGCGGCCGGCACGGTCGACCGGGCCGGGCTGGAGGGGGTGCAGGCCGGCATCCACCTGGCCGGGGCCGGCGTCGGCGAGCACCGCTGGACCGAGTCCTACAAGCGGGTGATCCGCGACAGCCGGGTGGACGGCACACGCACGTTCGCCGCGGCCCTGGCCGCGCTGGACCCGCTGCCCAGCGTGCTGCTGAGCGGGTCGGCCATCGGCTACTACGGCGACACCGGCGACCGCGCCGTCGACGAGTCGGCGGCGGCGGGCAGCGACTTCCTGGCCCGGGTCTGCGTGGACTGGGAGGCGAGCACGGCTGCAGCGGAGGCGGCCGGCATCCGGGTGGTGCACCTGCGCACCGGGCTGGTGATGTCACCCAAGGGCGGGGCGCTGCAGCGGATGCTGCCGCTGTTCCGCCTCGGCGTCGGCGGCAAGCTCGGGTCGGGCCGGCAGTACTGGAGCTGGATCACGCTGGCCGACGAGGTCGGCGCCATCCGCCACCTGCTCACCGCCGAGCAGACCTCGGGGCCGGTCAACCTCACCGCTCCCACCCCGGTCACCAATGCCGAGTTCACCCGGGCCCTCGCGCAGGTGCTGCACCGGCCGGCGCTGCTGCCGGCCCCGGCGTTCGCGCTCAAGGCGGTGCTCGGCGAGTTCAGCCACGACGTCCTGGGCAGCCAGCGGGTCCTGCCGCGGGCGCTGGAGGCCTCCGGCTACGCCTTCGCCGAGCCCGAGCTGGTCCCGGCGCTGCGCAGCACGGTGGCCGCGGCCTGACCCTGCTCGGGACGCGCCTCACGCGGGCGCCGGCAGGCTGGTGCGGGCGATCAGCCAGGCACCGTCCACCCTGACCAGCTCGACCCGGACCTGCTGGGCCCCGCGGCCGGGGCGTCGCTCGAGCAGTCGGCCGCCGACGTCGGTGAGCTCGTAGGGTGCCAGCACGTCGACGACGTCGAGCAGCACGTGGTCCTTGCCGGTGGGCGACGGGGTGGCGACGGGGGCTGCCCGGCGCACCTCCAGCCGCAGGTCGGGCACCCGGGCGCCGTCGGCGGCCAGCTGGCGCACCAGCGCGGTGTTGCCGGCCAGGTCCGCCGAGCCGGGGGCGTAGACCGAGGCGAGCAGGGCGGGGTCCGCGGCCGCGAAGGCCTGCGACCTGCCGGCGTAGAGGGTGGTCATCACCTCGACCCAGTCGGCCTCGTCGCCGACGCCGGGTGCCGTGGGCACAGCAGCCGTGGATGCAGCGCCCGTGGCCGCAGCACCCGCGGCCGCAGCACCCGCGGCAGCAGCGCCCGTGGCCGCGGCACCGGTGGACGCAGGAGCGGCCGATGCCCTGGCGGTAGCGGTCGCAGCCGGCCGCGGGCCCTCGCCCCCCGCCGCTCGCTCGCCGCTCGGTCCCGGCGCAGACGTCGGCCCCTCCCGGCGGCCGGCGGCCGACGACGCGGCCGCCCCAGCGGTGCGATCCACCAGCACGGCGGTGGCACCGGCGAGCGCGGCGACCAGGGCCAGGGAGAGGACGAGGGCACGCAGCCCCAGGGACCCTCCCGACCGCCCGCGGCCCGGCAGCGCCGCAGCGCGCAGCCGGCGCCGGCGGGGCCCGGCCGCTGCGGCGGCCGGAGGCCCGGGCCGCGCGATGACCCGGGTGCCGGCCTCCGGGCGTCCCACCGGCGCGCCCGGTTGCGAGGCCGCCGAAGGCGCCGTCCCCGCGCTGTCGGGGCCGCCGGCGACGTGGTCGGCCGAGGCGGCGTCCTCGGCGAGGTCGTCGAGGGCGAACGGCCGCGCCGGCCGGCGACGGACCGGCTGCGGCGGACAGGCGTCGTGCAGGGCGACGGCCAGCTCGGCGGCGTCCGGGCGGTCCTCGGGCCGCGGGGCCAGCGCGGCGGCGAGCACCTCGAGCAGCGGTGGAGGCGCCGTCGGCGCCAGCCCCCGCACCCGGGGCAGGTCCCAGGGCTGACCCGGCACCACCTGCCCGCTGGCCGGGAGCGGGCCGCCCAGCGCGGTGAGGGCGGTGGCCGCCAGGCCGTAGACGTCGGCAGCGGGCGTGGGCGCGGCCCCGCCCAGCACGGCCGGGTCGGCGTAGTCGGGAGTCCCCTCGACCGCGCCGAGCTGCTCGCCGAGCAGCCGAGCCACGCCGAGGTCGGCCAGCAGCGGCCGCCCGTCGGCGGTGAGCAGGACGTTGGCCGGGGTGACGTCGCCGTGCACCAGGCCGCGCGCGTGCACGTGGGCCAGCGCCTCGGCCAGCGGGGCCGCCACGGTGACGACCTCCCCGGGTGCGAGGGTGCCGCGCACCGCCAGCAGCGAGGCCAGGCTGCCGCCGGCAGCGTGGTCGAGCACCAGGACCAGGCCCGACATCCCCTCGGTGGCCGGCAGCACCTCGCGCAGCCGGAGCAGGTGCGGATGGCGCAGCGCGGCCAGCAGCGCCGCCTCGCGGGCCACCCGCTCGCCCGCCTGCGGCATCGGGCGGCTCCCAGGCACCGGCCGCAGCCGCTTGAGCGCGACCGGGTCGCCGGTGCTGCGCTCCCGGGCCAGCCACACCTCGCCCGACGCCCCGAACCCGATCAGCTCGGCGACGTCGTAGCCCGGGACCTCCCAGCGACGCATCCTGTCCGCAACCACCCCGGCATCCTGCGCCCACCCGCGCGACACGTGCTGTCCTCTGTCCACAGGCCCGGGCTCCGCAGTCCGGTGCGGTCGGGCGCGCCAGATGGGCCGCCGGTAGGTTGAGGCCGTGCCCGAGCAGCCCGTCGTCGTCGTGGGAGCGGGCCTCGCCGGCCTCGCCGCAGCCGGCCATCTCCTCGCCGCCGGGGTGCCGGTCCGCGTCCTCGAGGCGTCGGACGCGGTGGGCGGCCGGGTGCGCACGGACGAGGTCGACGGCCTGCTGCTGGACCGCGGCTTCCAGCTCTACAACCCCTCCTACCCGGAGGGCCGCCGGGTCCTGGACCACGACGCGCTCGACCTGCGGGCCTACGTCGCCGGCGTGGTCGTCGCCAAGGACGGCAGGCGGCACCGGCTGGCCGACCCGCGGCGGGAGCCGGGCTGGGCCCTCCCCTCGGCCCTGGCCCCGGTCGGCTCCCCGCTGGCCAAGGCCCGCTTCGCCGCCTACGCGCTGCGCGCCGCGACCCGTCCGGTGCGCGACCTGCTGGCCGCCCCCGACGCCACCACGGCGCTCTCGCTCACCGCGGCCGGGGTGCACGGACCGGTCTTGGAGCAGGTGGTCCGCCCGTTCCTGGCCGGCGTGTTCGGCGAGGACGAGCTGGCCACCTCGCGCCGGTTCGCCGAGCTGGTGCTCCGCTCGTTCGTGCGCGGCACCCCGAGCCTGCCGGCCCGCGGCATGCGCGCCATCCCGGAGCAGCTGGCCGCCCGGCTCCCGCAGGGCACGGTGGAGCTCGGCTCCCGGGTGGAGGACGTGGCGTCCCTGACCGCGGCTCGCGCCGTCGTGGTGGCCGCCGACCCGGTCTCGGCGGCCCAGCTCACCGGTCTGCCGGTGCCGCGTACCAACGCGCTGACGACCTTCTACCACCTGGCCCCGCATGCCCCCAGCGACCTGGGCGCGCTGCACGTCGACGGCGACCGCACCGGCCCGGTGGTCAACACCTCGGTGATCAGCAACGTGGTGCCGGACTACGCCCCCGGCCGCCACCTGGTGTCCTCCACGGTGCTGGGCCCCCGCGACGACGCCGCCACCGAGCGGGAGGTGCGCGCCCAGCTGGCCCACATCTACGGCTGCCCCACCGACGGCTGGGACCTGGTGCGGACCTATCCCATCGCGCACGCGCTGCCGGCGATGCTGCCGCCGCTCGACGTCCGCCAGCCGGTGCGTGTCCGCGCCGGGCTCTACGTGGCCGGCGACCACCGCGACACCGCCTCCATCCAGGGCGCGCTGGTATCCGGGAGGCGCGCCGCCGCCGCAGTGCTGCAGGATCTGGGCGCATGAGCGCACAGACCCCCACGATCCTGGCCACCTCCGGCGGCTTCCGCTTCGGCAGCCGGGTGGACCTCGAGTTCGCCCCGCTGGTCCACCACGCCGTCGAGCTCGCCCAGCCCACCGGCACCCCGCAGGTCGCCTTCCTCGGCACCGCCGGCGGCGACCAGCGCTGGTACAACGCCCGGGTCGTCGAGGCCGGCGACGCCGCCGGTTACCGGGTGCGCTGCCTCAACCTGTTCGCCATGCCGAGCGTGGAGGACATGCGCGGCTTCCTGCTCGAGCAGGACGTGGTCTGGGTGGGCGGCGGCAGCGTGGCCAACTTGCTCGCCGTGTGGCGCGTGCACGGCCTCGACGAGATCTTCCGCGAGGTCTGGGACGCCGGGGTCGTGCTCGGCGGCGTCAGCGCCGGCTCGATCTGCTGGCACGTCGGCGGCACCACCGACTCCTTCGGCCCGCAGCTGCGCGCGGTCACCAACGGACTTGCCCTGCTGCCCTACGGCAACGGCGTCCACTACGACTCCGAGGCCGAGCGCCGCCCGCTCCTGCACTCCCTGGTCGCCGACGGCACCCTGCCGACCTCCTACGCCACCGACGACGGCGTCGGCCTGGTCTACCGCGGCACCGAGCTGGCCGAGGCCGTCACCGAAGTCGTGGGCAAGGGCGCCTACCGGGTCGAGCGGGCCGAGGGCGGCGGCGCGGTGGAGACCCGGATCGAGCCGCGGGTGCTGGAGGGGGCGGCGCGGTAGCGCTCGGTCACTGGATGTTGGCGAGAAGCGGCTGTCGACGGCGGGAGCCGGGCGCCGGGTCGCGCAGGACGGCTGGGTGGCGGTCAGGACTGGGCTGAAAGGCGCTGCTGACGGCGGGAGCCGGGCGCGGGGAGCTTCACCTGCAAACTGTGACAGTTTCGCCGCGACACGCCGCGAAAACGTGCAATACCGTCACACTCTGCTGAGCGAGAGATCGACTGGAGAGCTGTGGCACGACACGCCGGCGTGTCGCCCAACAGCCTTCCACTCCAGCCAGAGACGGCCCGCAGGCCGGCTGCCGAACCCGCCCTCGCCTGACTGCTCCCGTCACCAGCGCCGTTGACCTTGTCCCACGCATCGGCAGTCGGCAGCAGAACCGCCCCGCGCCCGGCTCCCCCGTCACCAGCGCCGTTGACCTTGCCCCAGCAGGGCAGAGGTCGCGAGCCCGAGCCGAGCACGGACGAGATCCCGTCAGGAGCCCGACTCCACCCGCCCCCGCACCCACTCCACCGCCCGCGGAAGATCGACCCCGTACGTCGGCCCCCCGGTCGCTGCGTACCCGAGCACCCGCCCGCTCCCCCGCTCGAACAGCCGGCGCGCCCCGACGTCGTTGCCGCGCCCTGCGTGGGTGAGCGCAACGCACAGCTGGGCCAGGCCCTGCCACAGGTCGCGCTCGTCCTCCGGGGCCGCCTTCCAGCGCGCCTCGAGCACCTCGTGGGCCGAGAAGGCGCGGCCCTCGGCCACCAGCCGGCGCGCGGCCTCGATCGTCTCCGCCGGCGGCAGCGGGTCCTCGGGCACCGGCTCCACGCCGACCGCGCCGTACGGCAACGGGCGGCCCAGCGCGTCGCGGGGCCGGGCCTGCCGCGCCCGCCCGGCCGGGTCCCGGTCCCGCTCGCTGCTCACCCCGCCGACCCTACGGCGCTGGGCTCGGACGCGGGCTCGGCCGGCAGCCGCAGCACCACCTCGGTGCCCCCCTCGGCCCGGTTGTGCACGGCCACATTGCCCCCGTGCGCCTCCACCGCCTGCTTGACGATGGCCAGGCCCAGCCCGGAGCCGGGCAGCCCGCGGGCACTGTCGGCGCGGTGGAAGCGGTCGAACACGTGCGGCAGGAAGTCCTCGGGCACCCCGGGCCCGTCGTCGGTGACCCGCAGGCAGCCGTCGACGGTGAGCGAGACCTGCACGTGCCCTCCGGCCGGGGTGAACTTGCCGGCGTTGTCCAGCACGTTCGCCACCGCGCGGTCCAGCCGCTGCGCGCTGCCGACGACGACGACAGCCTCGGTGCGGCAGCCGAAGGTCACCGCCGGCCAGTGCCGCTGCGCACGGCGGACCGCGGACTCCACCAGCCGGTCCAGCCGCACCTCGTCCACGCTGGTCACCGGCTCGTCCCCGCGCGCCAGCTCCACCAGGTCCGAGACCAGCCCGGTCAGCTCGTCGACCTGGCCGACCACGGCGGCGACGATCTCGTCGCGCTCGGCGGGGTCGAGCCGGTCCACCTCCCGCAGCAGCTCGACGTTGGCTCGCACGCTGGCCAGCGGCGTGCGCAGCTCGTGCGAGGCGTCGGCGACGAGCTGGCGCTGCGCGAGGACCGACTCCTCCAGCGTGTCGAGCATCGCGTTGAACCGGTCGGCCAGCCGACCGAGCTCGTCGCTGCGGCGGGTCTCCTCCAGCCGGACGTCGAGGTCTCCGGTGCGCCCGATCCGCTCGGCGGCCGCGGTGAGCCGGCCCACCGGGGCGAGCACCGAGCCGGCCAGCGACCAGGCCAGCCCGACGGCCAGCAGCACCGCGCCGCCGGCCACCAGCGCGAACGCGGCGGCCAGCCCGCCCAGCTGCTCGTCGACGGCGTCCAGCCCGGCGGCGATCTGCACGGCCGTCCCGTTGCCAGCGCCCAAAGTGAGGACCCGCAGCTGGTGGTCGTCGGGCCCCTCGGTGCCGACCACGCTGCCACCCTCGCGCGCCACCTGTCGCGCCGCAGCGGACACGGGGAGCTGGATGACGACGTCGGGCTGCGTCTCCGACGTCCCGTCGGAGTGCACCAGCCGGACCCAGCGCACCTCCTCGCCCGGTGAGCCGTAGCGGCCCAGCAGGGCCCCTGCTCCCCCGCTCCGGTCGTCGACGTCGGGGAGCGCGGTGACGATGGCGGTGGCCTGCTGGCGCAGTCGGTCGTCCAGCCTGCGCACCAGATTGCCCCGCAGCACCAGCAGCGCGACTCCCACCACGGCCAGCACCGACACGGCGACCACCGCGGTGGTCGCGAGCACCAGCCGGCTGCGCAGCGACCAGCGGCGGTCGTGGTGCGGCAGCTGCATCAGGGCTCCCGCAGCTGGTATCCCACCCCGCGCACGGTGTGGATCAGCCGCGGCTCCCCGCCGGCCTCGGTCTTGCGCCGCAGGTAGCCGATGAACACCTCGAGCGAGTTGGACGCCGGCTCGACCTCGTAGCCCCACACCCGGTCGGTGATGCTCTCCCGGGGCAGCACCGCGTTGCAGTTGCGCATGAGGACCTCGAGCAGCGCGAACTCGGTGCGGGTCAGGTCCAGCCGGCGCGGGCCGCGCAGCACCTCGCGGGTGAACGGGTCCAGTCGGAGGTCCGCGCAGACGTAGGCGGTCTCCTCCTCCGGCAGGGCCTCCGGGCGGGCGCGGCGCAGCAGCGCGCGGACCCTCGCCCGCAGCTCCTCCACCGCGAAGGGCTTGACCAGGTAGTCGTCGGCGCCGGCGTCCAGGCCGGCGACCCGGTCGCCCACCTGGTCCCGGGCGGTGAGGACCAGCACCGGGGTGCGGTCGCCCTCCGCGCGCAGCCGCCGGCACACCTCCAGGCCTCCGACGACCGGGAGCATGAGGTCGAGCACGACCGTGTCGGGAGTGCGATCCCGCACCGCGGCCAGCGCGGCGGCGCCGTCGCCGACGGCGTCCACCCGGTGCCCGTCCAGCCGCAGCGCGCGGGCGACCGCGGCGCGCAGCTGGGGGTCGTCGTCGACGACCAGCACCAGCGCGCCCGCGTCGTCGCTGCCCCCGCCGTCCAGCCGCTCAGCGTTCACGGCAGGAGTCTTGCGCACGTGCCCCTTGTCCCGCCCCGATCACCGGGACAGGGCGTCGAGCGCGGCCTGCAGGGACTGGGCGTAGCCGATGCTCGTGTAGGTGGCCCCGGAGACCGCGTCGATGTTCGCGCTCTGGGCCGCCAACGCCTCGTGGTGGAGGATCGGCACGGCGTAGGCCGCGACCTCCTCGCTGTGCCGGTCGCCGTTGGGCGTCTGCACCGCGACGACGTCCAAGATCTTGTGGCCCTGGGCCACCACCTTCACCTGCACCGGGCCGTAGTCGGTCTGCACCACCGGTCCGGTGACGGTGCGCCGGGCCGAGCCGGCAGTCGTGGCGGGGCCGGCATGCGCGGACGGCGACGTCGACGGGTGGGCGCCGCCCGTGGCCCGGGTGGTCGGGGCGCTGCTCGGCCCCGGTGCTGGCGCGCTCGGTGCCGGCCCCGCTGCCGCCTGGCCGCCCGGCGGGACCCGGGAGCCGAGGGCCACCCGTTCGGGGGCGGGCGTGGTCGAGGCCTTGGCCGAGAGCAGCGCGACCAGGCCGACGGCGGTGCCCGCGGTCACCACGGCGGCGCGGGCCAGCGACGGGCGGCCGAGCAGGGACGGCACGGAAGTCCTCCAGAAGACGCCGGGTCAGAAGCTGAACTGCTCGAGGTGGACGTGCCGGCGGCGGGCGCCACTGCGGGCCAGCGCCTCCTCGGCAGCGTCCATGAAGCGCGGCGGGCCGCAGACGAACACGTCCCGAGCGGGCAGGTCCGGCACCAGCTTGCGCAGCCGTCGCCCGACCAGCGCGTCCTCGGTGCTGCCCACCGGGCCGACGAGGTAGTGCACGCGGGCGGCCCGGGAGGCGGCCAGCGCGTCGATCTCGGCGGCCAGGATGACGTCGTCGCGCCGCTCCGCGCGGTAGACGAGCGTGATCGGCCCGGTGTGCGGGCCGAGGTGCTCCAGCATCGCCCGCAGCGGGGTGATGCCGATCCCGCCGGCGAGCAGCAGGACGCCGTGCCCGCGGCGACGGTCGGGGGTGAAGGCGCCGTAGGGGCCCTCGGCGATCACCCGGGTGCCGGGCCGCAGCCGGGCCAGCTCGCCGCTGCCGTCTCCCAGCTCCTTGACCGTGATGCGCAGGTGGGTGGGCGTGGGCGCGGCGGACAGCGAGTAGGGGTGCGACTGCCACCACAGGCCCGGCGCGAGGAACCGCCAGCGGAAGAACTGCCCGGGCTGGGCGCGCAGCCGCTGCAGATCCTCCCCGCGCACGACCACCGACACCACGCCCGGCCCCTCCGGCACCACTGCCTGCACCCGCAGACGGTGGCGCAGCGCGTAGACCAGCGGGGTGAGCCAGCGGAACCACAGCAGGGCGGCGAACACCGCGACGTAGAGCGCCTTCCACACCAGCTTGGACAGGCCGCTGTGGAAGTCGGCGCCGTTGGCCAGCACGTGCCCGAAAGTGAGGAAGACGGCGAGATAGGTGACCAGGTGCACGTGGTACCACGTCTCGTAGGAGACGCGGGCCCGCGCTGCCCTGGCCGACAGCACCCCGACGCCCACCAGCGCCAGCGTGCCGATCGTCCCCTTGAGCACCTCGGGATAGTTGACGACGACGTCGACGCCCTCGCTCACCAGCCCCTTGCGGAACGAGATCGAGTAGCCCCAGACGATGGCGAGCGCGTGCACCGTGGCGAGGCTGACGACGTAGCGCCCGCCCATCGAGTGCCAGCGGGCCAGCCGGTCGGCGCCGAGCCCGCGCTCGATGGCCGGGACCCTGGCCATCAGGAGCATGACGACCGCGATGGCCCACCCGGCCAGCAGGCCGGTCACCCGGCCGAGGGCTGTCAGCCAGTCACCCGGGCCGGACAGGGCCACCGTGTCGTGCCACCACAGCGCCAGCACCGCGACCGCGCCGGCGGCGACCATCGCGAGCAGCGCGGGCTCGGAGATCGCGGCCCCGGCCGGCGGGGACGCCGGCGGCAGGGACGCGGGGCGTCGCCCCGTGCTCAGCGTCGACATCTGCCCTCCGGTGCACTGGTCCTTCTCGGTCCTTGTGCCCTGACGATCGGCAGGGCACCTGAAGGCGACCTGAACCGGTCCCGCTGCGTGGTCAGAGAACCACCGGCTGCACCTGCCCGGTGCGCGCCGAGACGCGCGCGGCGTCCAGCACCGCCAGGGCGGCCAGCGCGTCGGAGGGATCGACCGGGGCGGGGCCCTCGCCGCGCACCCAACGCACGACCGCCGCGTAGAAGGCCGTCCAGTCCCCCGGCGCGCGCTCGACCGGCCGGCGCTCGTCCCCGCGCAGCAGCCAGCCGCGCGCGCCGGCGGCGTCGGCCAGCGCCGCCCACGGTGTCGGCTCGTCGTCCACACCGGCGACCAGGTAGCTGCCCTCGGTCCCCAGCGCCCGGGTCCGCGGCCCGGGTGCGCCGGCCAGCGAGGTGGCCGACAGGTGGCTGACGACGCCGGACCCGTGCCGCAGCCGCAGGAACGTGACGTCCTCCCCCACGGTGGTCACCGACTCCAGCTCGGCCAGCACGTCCACCGCCGGACCGAACAGCTGCAGGGCGCCGTCGACCAGGTGCGACTGCAGGTCCAGCAGCAGCCCGCCGCCCTGCTCGCCGGGCAGCTGCTCGCGCCAGCGGTCCTTGGGCTGCGGGCGCCACCGCTCGAACCGCGCCTCGTAGCGCAGCACCCGGCCCAGGGCGCCGTCGTCGATGAGCCGCCGGAGGGTGAGGTGCTCGCCGTCCCAGCGACGGTTCTGGAACACGGTCAGGCCGACGCCGGCCGCGCGGGCCGCGGCGAGGACACCTCGCGCCTCCTGCCCGCTGAGCGCGAGCGGCTTGTCCACCACCACCGGGATCCCGAGCCCGATCGCGGCCAGCGCCTGCTCGGCGTGCGCAGCGTTCGGGCTGGCCAGCACCACGACGTCGACGGCCCGCTCGCCGTCCGCCACCGCCTGCCACAGGGCGTCGGGGCTCGGGTGCACGAGGACGCCGGGGTGCTCGGCCAGCGCGGCCTCAGCCCGCTCCCGGTCGCCGGTGACGACGTCGGTCACCTGCAGCCCCGGTTCGGCGTGCAGCAGCGGCGTGTGGATGGTGCGGGCCGAGGAGCCGTAGCCGACCAGGGCGAGGCGGACGGGGGTGGGCATGCGGTGAATCTACGCAGGTGCTTCGGAGGTGAACCGCGGCGGATTGGGTGAAGGTGCCCTTCTGCCAATAGGTTCGTAGGAAGGGCACCTTCACGCAATTCCCCCCCGTCGCCGGCCGCCGGTCGGCCGCTCAAGCCGGCCCCGCACCTGCTCCCGCCGTCACCAGCGCCGTTGCCCGCGCCCCCGGGGAACCGCAGCGGGAGGCGCGAGTCGTCCCCAGCAGGACAGCCCTTCCCTCCCCAACTGGTCGCCTCCCTCCGTGAATTCACGGTGGGAGGCGACCAATGGTCACGTGAACGTGATCGTTGGCAGTCGGGCGGGGTCAGCCGACGGGGACCTGCTCGCGCCGCTCGCCGGCGGGCGGGAGCGGCGGTGCCTCCTCGGCGCGGGCGAGGCGGCTGGGCCACCAGACCCGCTTGCCGATGAGCAGCACCAGCGAGGGCACGAGCAGCGAGCGCACGACGAGGGTGTCGAGCAGCACGCCGAAGGCGACGGCGAAGCCGAGCTCGGCCAGGAACACCAGCGGGAGCACACCGAGGACGGCGAAGGTGGCCGCCAGGATGACGCCGGCACTGGTGATGACGCCGCCGGTCACCGTGAGGGCCTTGAGCGTGCCCGGCTTCGTCCCCTCGCGGGCGCTCTCCTCCCGCACCCGGGTCATCAGGAAGATGTTGTAGTCCACGCCCAGGGCGACCAGGAACGTGAAGGCGAACAGCGGGAACGAGGTGTCGGCGCCGGCGAAGTGGAAGACGTGGTTGAACATCACGGCGCAGGCCCCCAAGGTGGCGAAGAAGCTGAGCACCACCGTGATGATGAGGACGACCGGTGCCACGACGGAGCGTAGGAGCAGGCCGAGGATCACGAGGATCACGGCGAGCACGATCGGGATGATGACGTCGCGGTCGCGCCGGCTCGCCTCCTGGGTGTCCAGGTTCACCGCCGTGTAGCCGCCGACCAGCGCCTGGGCGCCGTCGACCTTCGACACGTTCTGGCGCAGCGCCTTCACGGTGTCCTCGGCAGCCAGCGAGTCGATCGGCGCGCTCAACGTCGCCTGCAGCTGCACCAGCCCGTCGACGACCTTGGGCTGCGCCGCCGCCCCGCCCTGGCTGCCCTGTCCCGGCGCCCGGCCGGTGAACGGCACGACCGCGGCCACCCCCGGGGTGCTCTTCGCCGCGGCCGCCACCGCGTCGGCCTGGTCGGCCTTGGCGATGATGATCGCGGGGCTGCCGGCGCCGCCGGGGAAGTGAGCGGCCAGCTTGTCCTGGCCCTTCACCGACTCGGGCCGGTTGGTGAACGCGTCGGTCTGGGACAGCCCGTCGGCCTTGAGCGTCGGCACGAAGGACACCAGCGCGAGCAGGACCACGGTGGAGACGAGCGCGAACCCGACCGGGCGGCGACCGACGGCGCCGGCGACCTTGGACCACACGCCGGACAGCCGCTCGTCGACGTCGTCGTGGCCGGGGACCTTGGGCCAGAACACCCAGCGGCCCGGGGTCGCGCGCACGAAGCGCCACATCACGGCGGTGACGACGACCGCACCCACCAGCGCTGAGACGCCGATCGCGGCGCCGGGCAGGTCGACGCCGCCCAGGCCGAGCAGGAAGCGCACCGCGAACGCCAGCAGCACGCCGGAGACGGCGCCGGCCAGCGGCAGCACGAGCGAGGGCAGCACCAGCAGCGCGGGCAGGAAGGTCAGCATGGCCGCCAGCGCGCAGGCGATGCCGACGGCGGCGACCGGGCCGGTGGACTTGTTCGAGTTGAGCTCGCTGAACAGCAGGCAGAGCAGGCCGACGCTGACCGTGGCCGCGGAGGCGACCAGGGGTTCCCAGGTGCCCTTCCACGCGGCCTTCACGGCGTCGACGTGCGACTCGAAGTGGTGCAGCTCCTCCCGGTAGCGGCTCATCACCAGCAGCGCGTAGTCGGTGCCGGCGCCGAAGACGAGCACCAGAAGGATCCCCTGGCTCTGGCCGTTGAGCGTGAGGACGTCGTTCTTGGCGAGGTAGTAGACGATGCCCTGCGCCGCGGTGAGCGCGAATCCTGCGCTGAGCAACGGGATCAGCCACAGGAACGGGCTCCGGTAGACCAGCACGAGGATGATCGCGACCACGATGCCGGTGACCAGCAGCAGCTGGACGTCGAGCGCACCGAACACCGAGAACAGGTCGGCCAGGATGCCGGCCGGGCCGGTGACGTAGACCTGGTAGCCCGGCAGCGCCTTGGCGGCGGCGGCGTCGATGGAGTCGACGAGGGGCTTGAGGGCGGGCTTGCCGTCCGGCAGCGGGTCGGCGATCTTGTCGCCGTCGAGGCTGACGTCGAGCAGCACCGCCTCGCCGTCCTGGGACGGGATGGCGGTGAGCGGGGCCCCCGGGACGAGGTAGTCGGCCACCGTGCGGCCGCTGTCGGCGCCGCCCTCCTCGACGATCTTCAGGTCGGGGATGGTCTGCGCGAAGGCGTTCACCTGCGCCACGGCGTCGGCGGGCAGCGTGCCGTCGCCGGTGGTGAGCACCAGCGCGGGGAACGTCGTGGTGTCGTTGAACTTCGTCACCAGCTCGTTCACCCGCGTGGACTCGGCGCTGGCCGGCAGGAACGAGGCGTTGTCGTTCTTCTGGACCTCGCTGAGCTTGCCGGACACCGGGCCGAGCACGCTGCCGAGCACGAACCAGGCGATGAGCGCGATGGCCGTGAACAGCAGCGGGCGCCGGGAGCGCCCGGGACGGCGGTGGGACGGGGCAGGGCGGGTGTCGGCGCTCATCGCGTCGGCTCCTGTGGGAGAGGGGGCGGGTGGGACCTGCGAATCGTCAGCGTACTGACGAACAACCTAGCCCAGCAGGTTCCGACCGGCGACCTGCGTCCTATGGTGAGCGCGATGGACAGCCCCACAGACCGCGTGTGCGCGGACGGCGCCAGCGTCGACTCGCGCGACTGGCCCACCGGGCGGCTGCTGAGCACCGCCGCCCGGCTGGTCGAGCACGCCTGGAACGAGCGGCTGGCCGCGCACGGGCTCACCCACGCCGGCGTGATCGCCCTGCACGTGCTCGGCGACGGTCCGCTGCCCCAGACCCAGCTGGCCGGGCGGTGCCGGGTGGAGGACCAGACCATGAGCCGCACCCTGGAGCGGCTCGAGCGCGACGGCTACGTGACCCGCGACCGCGACACCCAGGACCGCCGGCGGATCCTGGTCACCCGCACCGCGGAGGGGACCGAAGCGCTGGCGGCGGCCTCCCGCGGCGAGGCCGACCTGGTCGGCGACCTGCCCGACGAGGACGCCTTCCGCGCCCAGCTGGTGGGCATCATCCGGGCCCACGACCGCAGCCGGCGTCCGGTCTGATCCGTCCCGGCCCGGCCGGAACGGCACCGGGCCCCGTCGTACGCTGGCGAGCGTGACGGCACTGCAGGAGTCAGCCCAGCAGACGGACCAGCAGTCGGACCAGCAGAGGACCCGCCCAGCGACCGAGGGGCCGCAGCCCGCGCAGCGCCGGCTCGAGCTGCTGCACGCGGGCACCGTCCCCTACGAGGACGCCTGGGCCGAGCAGCGCCGCCTGCACGCGCTGCGGGTGGCCGGCGAGATCCCGGACACCGCCCTGCTGCTGCAGCACCCGCCGGTCTACACCGCGGGCCGGCGCACCGACCCGCTCGAGCGTCCCTTCGACGGCACCCCGGTCGTCGACGTCGACCGCGGCGGCAAGATCACCTGGCACGGTCCGGGGCAGCTGGTCGGCTACCCGATCGTCTCGCTCGGCCTGCCCCCCGACGTCGTCGCGCACGTGCGCCGGGTGGAGGAGGTGCTGATCCGCGCCTGCGCCGAGCTGGGTCTGGCCACCCAGCGGGTCGAGGGACGCAGCGGCGTGTGGGTGGCGGCCGACCCGGCCCGCGGCCTGCTCGAGCGCAAGGTGGCCGCGATCGGCATCCGGGTCAGCCGCGGAGTCACCATGCACGGCTTCGCCCTCAACGCGGACTGCGACCTGGCCTGGTTCGACCGGATCGTGCCGTGCGGCATCCGCGACGCCACGGTCACCTCGCTGTCGGCCGAGCTGGGCCGCGACGTCACGGTGGCCGAGGTGACCCCGGTGGTCGAGCGGCACCTGGCGCAGGTGCTCGGCGCCACCGACGTCGCGCTGCGCGACGTCGTCGTCCCCACGGCCTGACCCTCGGCCCGGACCTCCCGGGCGCGGCTCGCGTCCGGGCGGGCGGCCCACCGGCACACGTCCTTGCGCCGGCGGGCCCCCGGGCACCACGTTCTCAGCGCAGCTTCGGCATGACCTCGCTCGCCACCAGCTCCAGGTGGTCCAGGTCCGCGAGGTCCAGCACCTGGAGGTAGAGCCGGGTGGCGGCGGCCGCCCCGAAGCGGGCCGCCTTCTCCACCACCTCGGCCGGCGTACCGGCCAGGCCGTCGCGACGCAGGTCGGCCGCGTCGCGCCCGATGGCCGCCGCGCGGCGCTCCACCTCGGCGTCGTCGCGCCCGCAGCAGAGCACCTGGGCCGCCGAGAGCACGATCGAGTCCGCGCCGCGCCCGGCGTCCTCGCACGCGGACCGGACGCGACCGAACTGGGCCTCGGTGTCCTCGAGGGACCGGAACGGCAGGTTGAACTCGTCGGCGAACCGCACCGCCAGCGCCGGCGTCCGCTTCGCCCCGCCGCCACCGATGACGATCGGCGGTCTCGGGGACTGGGCCGGCTTGGGCAGGGCCGGTGAGTCCGACAGCTGGTAGTACTTCCCCTCGTAGGAGAACTTCTCTCCGACGGGCGTCGCCCAGAGGCCGGTCACGATCTCCAGCTGCTCCTCGAACCGGTCGAACCGCTCCCCCAGCGACGGGAACGGCAGCCCGTACGCCGCGTGCTCGGCCTCGAACCAGCCCGTGCCCAGGCCCAGCTCCACCCGGCCACCGCTCATCTGGTCCACCTGGGCCACCGTGATCGCCAGCGGGCCGGGGTAGCGGAAGGTGGCCGCCGTGACCAGCGTGCCCAGGCGCACCCGGCTGGTCTCCCTCGCCAGGCCCGCCAGGGTGGTCCAGGCGTCGGTGGGACCGGGCAGGCCGTCGCCGTCGCCCATGCGGAGGTAGTGGTCCGAGCGGAAGAAGGCGTCGAAGCCGAGCTCCTCGGTGGCTCGGGCCACCCGCAGCAGGTCGTCGTAGGACGCGCCCTGCTGCGGCTCGGTGAAGATGCGCAGGTCCATGCGGCCGGACGCTACCGCCCGCGTTAGGGCGTCGCCGTGGCGGGCACTGCCGGTGGAGCACACCGACAGGCAACCGACCCGGAGGACCCCTCATGGCTCGCGACACCCTCGCCCGCACGCTGCACGACGCCGGACTGGCCGCCTGGTTCGGCGGCTCCCTCATGGGTGCCGTCGGGCTCAACGCCGCCGCCGGCGCCGTCGACGACCCGCGCCAGGCCGGCCGGGTGGCCAACGAGGGCTGGGACCGCTGGACGCCGGTGAACGCGCTGGCGATCGGCGCGCACCTGGCCGGCGCGGCGATGATCCTGGCGACCAACAGCAAGCGGGTGGCCGGCCAGAAGGGCGTCGGCACGATGTCGGCGGTCAAGACCGGCCTGACCGTGGCCGCCCTCGGCGTCACCGCCTACAGCCGCCTGCAGGGCCGCAAGCTCTCCGCCGCCCGCGACGTGCCGGCCAGCGCCGGCGCCACCCCCCACCCGCAGACCCCCGCCGACCTCGCCGCGGCCCAGTCCAAGCTGCACGCCCTGCAGTGGGCGGTGCCGGCGGTGACCGGCGCGCTGGTGGCCGTGAGCGCCTTCGCCGGTGAGCAGCAGCGGCCCTCGGAGGTCAGCAAGGGCATGACGCAGCGGGTGACCGCGCTCGTGGGCCACTGAGTTCGGGGGCTACTGAGTTCAGGGGCTACTGAGTTCAGGGGCCACTGAGTTCAGGGGCGACTGAGCCACGCACGACCCAGCCCGCCCGTCCCGGGGCGCCCCCACGGCGTCCCGGGACGGACGTTCTCACCTCCTCGACGGCCCCGGTCCCGCCGCGCCGGCCTTGCGCGCCGCGACGTAGGCTGACAGGCGTGACCGTCGCACCCGAGGGCCGCCGCCTGCTCCGGCTGGAGGTCCGCAACGCCGAGACCCCGATCGAGAAGAAGCCCGCGTGGATCAAGACGCGGGCCAAGATGGGGCCGGAGTACACCGAGCTCAAGGGGCTGGTGCGCCGCGAGGGCCTGCACACGGTGTGCGAGGAGGCCGGCTGCCCCAACATCTTCGAGTGCTGGGAGGACCGCGAGGCCACCTTCCTCATCGGCGGGGACCAGTGCACCCGCCGCTGCGACTTCTGCCAGATCGACACCGGCAAGCCGGCCGACCTGGACCGCGACGAGCCGCGTCGGGTGGCCGAGAGCGTGCATGCCATGGGACTGCGCTACGCCAACATCTCCGGGGTCACCCGCGACGACCTTCCCGACGAGGGCGCCTGGCTCTACGCCGAGACCGTCCGCCAGGTCCACGCGCTCAACCCGGGCACCGGGGTGGAGATTCTGGTCCCGGACTTCTCCGGCCGCCCCGAGCTGCTGGCGCAGATCTTCGACGCCGCCCCCGAGGTGTTCGCGCACAACCTGGAGACCGTGCCGCGCATCTTCAAGCGGATCCGTCCGGGGTTCCGCTACGAGCGGTCCCTGGACGTCATCACCCAGGCCCGCGCGGCCGGGATGGTCACCAAGTCCAACCTGATCCTGGGCATGGGCGAGACCCGCGAGGAGATCTCCGAGGCCATGGCCGACCTGCACACCGCCGGCTGCGACCTGGTCACCATCACCCAGTATCTGCGCCCCTCGGCCCGCCACCACCCGGTGGAGCGGTGGGTCAAGCCCGAGGAGTTCGTGGAGCTGCAGGAGGAGGCCACCGAGCTCGGCTTCGCGGGCGTCATGAGCGGCCCCCTGGTCCGCTCCTCCTACCGCGCCGGCCGGCTCTACCAGCAGGCCCTGGCCGCGCGCACCCCGTCGGCCTGAACGGGCCACGCCTGACGGGACCGGGCCCTCGTCGCTAGGGTCGGCGTCCGTGGAGCGCGTCTACACCCCGGTCATCGCCCTGGCCCGCACGGTCGTCGCCGCGCAGGGACTACGGTTCACCATGCGCGGCACCGAGAACGTGCCACGCCAGGGCGGGGCCATCATGGCCATCAACCACGTCGGCTACATGGACTTCACCTACGCCGGCCTGGCCGCGCAACCGTCGGGACGGCTGGTCCGGTTCATGGCCAAGGACGACGTCTTCCGGCACAAGGTCTCCGGACCGCTCATGCGCGGCATGAAGCACATCCCGGTGGACCGGGAGGCCGGCGCAGCCTCGTTCCGGGCCGCGCTCACCGCGCTCAAGGCGGGCGAGGTCGTCGGCGTCTTCCCCGAGGCCACCATCAGCCGCTCGTTCGAGCTCAAGGAGTTCAAGTCCGGGGCCGCCCGGATGGCGATGGCCGCGCGGGTGCCGCTGCTGCCGACCGTCATCTGGGGCTCGCAACGGGTGTGGACCAAGGGCCGGCCCGAGCGGATGGGGCGCACCAACACCCCGATCCACGTCTACGTGGGCGAACCGGTGCCCTACGAGCGCGGCGAGGACCCCGAGCTGGTGAACCTGCGCCTGCGCGAGCGGATGGAGGCGCTGCTCCACCAGGCCCAGGACGCCTACCCGGACAAGCCTGCCGGCCCCGACGACGCCTGGTGGCTGCCGGTGCGCCTCGGTGGCACCGCGCCCACGCCCGAGGCGGCCGCGGCCATGGACGAGGCCGAGCGCGCCGAGCGGGCGCGCCGCCGGGCCGAGCGCGAGTCCGGACAGCCACCGGCCTGACACCGTTCGTCGACCTCGCGGGAGCTGGGTCATCGGGCGGACCGATGCATGGCGGCGCCTCGACCCACGCCCCGGGCCGATGGGGTCTCATGGGCGTCATGGGCGACAGGGGCGACAGGGGCGACAGGGGCGGGACGGACGACATGACGGACGGCCGCACCGATGGCATCGGCAGCGTCGGGCACAGCGGACGCGCCCCGGGCGCTCCCTCCGGCGCCGGCTCCGGTGACGCCGCAGCGACGGCGTGGACGATGCCGAGCACTTCCCTGGTCGACGTGATCGACCTGGCGCGCCGCGGGCTGACCCTTGCGCGCGTCGTGCTCGCCGACGTCGTGAGCGCGGTCGACGGCCATGAGGGCGCGCGCCGCAACGCCGTGCGAGCCGTGACCGCCGACGTCGCCCGGGCCCGGGAGCGCACGGAGGCCGCCCGCGCGCTCGCGGCGGCCCCCGGCGGGCCCTCCCCCGCAGCCTAGCGCGGTGGTGCCCGGCGTCACCGGGCACCCACGAGACCTCGACGCACGGGCCGCCGCGGGCGCCGTACCCTTGCGGCCATGGCGAAGAACGAGGGCGGGGCCACCAAGGTCCGCAAGCAGCGCGGGAGCGGGCGGCTGGGGCAGATCCGCCAGACCTATGCGATGACCCGCAAGAACGACCCGCAGCTGGACCTGTGGACGTTCGGCTCGGCGCTGCTCGTGCTCGCCATCTTCGTCGTGATCGGCCTGGTGTTCGGCCCGGCCTGGTTCTGGATCATCCTCGGCATCCCGTTCGCCGTGCTCACCGGCACGATCATCTTCGGGCGCCGGGCGGAGAAATCGGCCTACGCGCAGATCGCCGGACAGCCCGGCGCCGCCGCGGCCGTGCTGCGCACTCTGCGCCGCGGCTGGACCGTCACCGACGCCGTCGCCGTCACCCCGGTGCGCGACCCGCGGCAGGCCGCCGTCGTGCACCGCGCCACCGGCCGTCCGGGCGTGGTGCTGGTGGCCGAGGGGCCGGCCAACCGCGCCGGGCAGCTGCTGGTGCAGGAGAAGCGGAAGCTGGCCCGGATCGCCCCGGAGATCCCGGTGCACGAGATCGTCATCGGCGAGGGCGAGGGCCAGGTGCGCCTGGACAAGCTGAACCGCACCCTCATGAAGCTGCCGCGCACCATCCGCCCCGCGCAGGCCTCCGAGGTGGAGAAGAAGCTCAAGGCGATGGGCGGGGTGAACGTGCCGATCCCCAAGGGGCCGATGCCCAAGAGCGCGCGGATGCCGCGCGGGCGCTGACCCGTCCCGCGCTCACCGCACCGCTGCTCACCACCCTGTCTTCATGCTCACCTCACCCGATCGGGTGAGGTGAGCATGAAGTGATCACGGGACCGTGATCATTCCGGCCGAGGCCGCGCGGTCAGTCGGGTCAGTCGGGTCAGTCGGGGCTGATCGTCGAGCCCTCGGGCCGGGCCTCGATCCGCCGGCTCTCGGCCTTCCCGCCCTCGATCGTGCCGCGTCCACTCCCGGCCGGCTCGGTGCCGCGGATCGGGACCTTGCGCGGCTCGGGGACCGGCTTGGTCACGTGGCGCACGCGGACCTCGAGGATGCCCTGGTCGTAGCTGGCCTCGATGTCGTCCGCCCCCACGCCCTCGGGCAGCGCGAACTCGCGACGGAACGAGCCGCTGCGCATCTCGCGGACCAGCAGCCGGCCGCCCTCCCCGCCGATGCGTTCGGTCCGCTCGCTGCGCTCCTCGCGGTGACCGCTGATGACCAGGCGCCCGTCGCCGACCTCGAGGTCGACGTCCTTGGCGACGTCGACGCCGGGCAGCTCGACCGAGATGACGACGTCGTCGCCCTCGGTGGTCATGTCGATGGCCGGCACGAACCCCTCGCCCCGAGACGCCATCGCCCCAGCGGCCCCGGTGGCGCCCCAGGCACGGCGCACCAGGTCGTCGAACTCGGTGTCCAGCCGGGCCAGCGCGGTGAACGGGTCCCACCTGCTGATCGCCATCGTCTCCTCCTCGCTCCGGTTTCCCTCGCGCGGGCGCGCCGCGACGGGAGCGGGCAGCCCGCGCATCTCGAACGTGCCGAAACGGCAGGCGGCGGCAAGGGACGAACGGCGGCCCTGATCGAGCCAACGAGCGGGCGGGCCGGGTGGGGCGGAGGTCAGCCGCGCAGGACGACCGTGCGGGCGGCCTTGTCGTGCAGGCCGCGGCCGTCGCGGTCGTAGACCACCGCGGGCACGAGCAGCCCGAGCAGCACCCCGCGCAGCAGGGAGCGGGCCGGCCCGAGCGGGCGGCCGTCCATGGTGGCCACCCGCAGCCGCAGCAGGCGCTGCCCGAAGCTGGCGCCGGTGAGCCAGGTGAGCACGACCACCTCGAGCAGGAAGACCAGCCAGGGGACCAGGGCGGCCTCGAGGCTGCCGCGCTCGGGGCGGAACAGCGCCGAGGCGACCAGCGAGGACGGGATCCAGTCCAGCAGCAGCGCCAGGATCCGCCGGCCGAAACCGGCCACCGACCCCGGCCCGCTCTCGGGCAGCCCGAGCCGCTCGCCGCGGTAGCCGAGGTCCTCGCCGGTGACCGCGCGGGGCCCCTCGAGCCAGCCGCCGAGGGCGCTGCGCACGTCGGTGGGGCCGCTGGACCGGCCCTCGGAGGGGGCCGGCGCGGGGGTGCTGCCCTGCTGCTCGCTCACGTCCACCAGGCTAGGCCGTCCCCGCGACGGCGCCCGTCGAGCGCGGCTCCCGCTCCCCCGGGCCGCGACGCGCCCATGGACGACGGGCGTCCCCGACGCGTAACACTGCGGAAACAAAGGGGACACCCTCGGGAAACTGCCCTCGCCTACGGTGCACGGCAGCGGTGGGGAGCCACCGCGGCAACCCTTCGGAGGATGGATGTTCAGCAACGCTGACGAGGTCCTGCGGTACATCCGCGACGAGGACGTGAAGTTCGTCGACGTCCGCTTCTGCGACCTGCCTGGCGTCATGCAGCACTTCAACGTGCCGGCGCAGAGCCTGACCGAGTCCTTCTTCACCGAGGGGCAGATGTTCGACGGGTCGTCGATCCGCGGCTTCCAGGCGATCCACGAGTCGGACATGAAGCTGATCCCGGACGTCAGCACGGCGTTCGTCGACCCGTTCCGCGCGGAGAAGACCCTCGCGCTCAACTTCAGCATCGTCGACCCGTTCACCGACGAGCCCTACAGCCGCGACCCGCGCAACATCGCCGCCAAGGCCGAGGCGCACCTCAAGGCCACCGGCATCGCCGACACCGTCTTCTTCGGCCCCGAGGCCGAGTTCTACATCTTCGACGACGTGCGGTTCGAGACCAAGCAGAACGCGGGCTACTACTTCATCGACTCCGTCGAGGGCGCCTGGAACACCGGTCGCGTCGAGGAGGGCGGCAACCGCGGCTAC
>JBQCHF010000108.1:0-8047 GCA_051954955.1 Motilibacteraceae bacterium | reverse complement strand
ACCAGCAGGCGCACCAGCGCGCCGGCCAGCCCGGCCGCCAGGCCCGCCGCGCCGACGCCGAGCAGCACCCCGGCGCGGGCCCTGGAGAGCTCTCCGGCCGGCTCGGCCGGCCCGGCGAGGGCGGTCACGAGGCCACCTGGGCAGGCACGGGGCTGGTCGGCTGCTCGACCCGCTCCACCAGTCCGTCGCGCAGGTGCACCACCCGGTCCGCCGCGGCAGCGACGTCGGGGCTGTGGGTGACCAGCAGGATCGCCTGCCCGGCGCGGTGCAGCCGGGCGAACAGCTCGAGCACCTCCGCGGCACCGGCGGTGTCCAGGGCCCCGGTCGGCTCGTCGGCCAGCAGCAGGGTGGGCTCGCCGGCGAGCGCGCGGGCGATGGCCAGGCGCTGGCGCTGCCCGCCGGACAGCGCGGCCGGCCCGGTGGCGGCCTTGTCCAGCAGCCCGAGCAGGTCGAGCAGGTCGTGCGCTCGCCGGTCGGCCGTGCGCCGCGGGGCACCGGCCACCAGCGCGGCCAGCGCGACGTTCTCGTGGGCGCTCATGCCCTCGATGAGGTGGAAGAACTGGAAGACCATGCCCACGTGCCGGCGGCGCAGCCGGGCCGCGCCGGCGGCGGTCTGCGCGGACATGCTCGCCCCAGCCAGCAGCACCTCGCCCTCGTTCGGCGCCTCGAGCCCGGCCACCAGGCCCAGCAGGGTGGACTTGCCCGACCCGGACGGGCCGCGCAGCGCCACGAACTCGCCGGCCCCCACCTCGAGGTCCACCCCCCGCAGCGCACGGACGGGCGCCTCGGTGGTGCCGTAGGTCTTGCGCAGGCCGGTCACGCGCAGCACCGGCTCGCAGGGGCGGCTTACGGGTGGGCTCTTGGGTCGGCTCACGCGGCCGGACTCTAGGCGGCGCACGCGCCCCCGGCGGCCCATTTCCCGCGATGGGGCAGGTCGGCCGTCGGCGCCGCCGGCGACGTCGAGAAGGGGTGCTGGCCACACCGATACCGGCCAGGCAGCCCCCTCCCGACCGGTACCGACGGCGGCCACCGTGGGTGGTGCCGGCCGGGAGGTCCGCCCGGTGCGAGGAGAGGACGTCCGATGAACCGCAGCAGCACCGCCCGCCCCGCCGGCCGCGCCGGTCGGCTCGTCGCCCGCGGACCGCGCCCCGGGACGTCGTTGGTCGCTGCGTCGTGGTCCGCACGGCGGGTCCTCGGGTCACGGGCCGCACGGCCGGCCCTCCCGCCGGCGGGTGCCGTGGCCCGCGTCGTCCCCCCGCCCTACGCCTGAACGCCTCTCACTCCGACAGCGCGTCGGAGACCACGGCGACGGCGCGTTGCACGGGCAGCGAGGCCATCCCGCCGGCCGGCTCGCCTCGCAGGAGGTAGCTCTCCGGGTCGAAGCGGCGCACGAGGTTGCGGTAGCGCCAGGTGAAGGTGGGCCACATCGCACTGTTGCGCCCGGTGCGGTCGAAGTACCAGCTGGTGCAGCCGCCGCTGTTCCAGACCGTGCCGTCCAGCCGGTGCTGCAGCTCGGCGTCCTCCGCGGCGAGGACGTCGGCGCGGACGTCGACGGCGGCCAGGTGCAGCCGCGCGAGGGTGCGCACCGCGTCGGCCACGTACCGGGCCTGCGACTCGAGCATGTAGACGATGGAGCTGTGGGCGAGGTTGGTGTTGGGCCCGTACATGAGGAACAGGTTGGGGAATCCCGGCACCGAGATGCCGCGGTGCGCCCGCGGGCTGCCGCCCCAGTGCTCGGCCAGCGTGGCGCCGTCGGCGCCGCGCACCAGCCGGGCCACCGGCGGCTCGGTGGGGGTGAACCCGGTGGCGAACACGGCCACGTCCACCGGGTGCTCGCGGCCGTCGGCGTCCACCAGGCCGGCGGCCGTGGCCCGCACGACCGCCCGGTCCACCAGCTCGACGTCGGGGCGCTGCAGGGTCGGGTACCAGTCGTTGCTGAGCAGCGGTCGCTTGCAGGCGACGTCGAAGCTCGGCGTGACCTTGGCCCGCAGCCCTGGGTCGCGCACCTGGCGGCGCAGGTGCCAGCTCGCGAAGGCCTGCACCGCCGGCAGTAGCCGCCGCTGGTGGGCCATCGGCACGACGTAGCCCTCGCGGTAGGTCCAGAGCAGCCCGCGGGCCGCGCGCTGGGTGGCCGGGACGCGGCGGTAGAGCGCGCGCTCGGGGCGCAGGTAGGGGCGGTCCAGCCGCGGCAGCACCCAGGAGGCGGTGCGCTGGAAGACGGTCAGGTGCGCGACGTCGGGAGCGATCGCCGGCACCACCTGCACGGCCGAGGCGCCGGTGCCGACCACCGCCACCCGTCGCCCGGCCAGCGGGACGTCGTGACGCCAGGCGCCGGTGTGGAAGACCTCGCCGGCGAACTCCGCCAGCCCGGGCAGGTCGGGAAGGGCCGGTGTGCTCAGCGTGCCGGTGGCGAGCACCAGCACCTGGGCGCGCACCTCGCCCCGGCTGGTGCTGGCCACCCAGCCGGCGTGCTCGGCGTCCCACCGCGCCGCGAGCAGCTCGCACCCGGTGCGCACCAGCGGGGTCAGCCCCTGCGCGTCGGCGGTGCGGCGCAGGTAGGCCTGGATGTCGGGCTGGCGACCGTAGGAGCGGGTCCAGCCCGGCTCGGCCGCGAAGGAGAAGGAGTAGAGCACCGAGGGCACGTCGCAGGCGCAGCCGGGATAGGTGTTGTCCCGCCAGGTTCCCCCAACGTCGTCGCCGCGCTCGATCACCAGCACGTCGTCGGCCGCGGTGAACCCGGCGCGGCGCAGGTAGGCCGCCGCGGCCAGCCCGCCGAACCCCGCGCCCACGACCAGGACGCGCACGTTCGCGGGAAGATCGCGCTGGTCCCTCACGCGGCCTCCTGCGTGCTTGGGATGCTCGGGATGCTCGAGCTCCTCGGGCCGGCCCCGCTCGGAATGATCATGGTGCCGTGATCCTTGAATGCCTACCACGACAGATCTGCTGAGGTAAGCATGGAACTACCGAGGTGAGTGACGCCGCTGGACCGTTCCGTCCCACCGCCGCAGATCAGCCGGTGAGCGGCACCTCGGCCCACACGCTCTTGCCGTCGGGGTGGATGCGGGTGCCCCAGCGACGGCTGAGCATGCCGACCAGGGCCAGCCCCCGCCCGCCCTCGTCCTCCAGCTCGGCGAACCGGCGGCGCGGCAGCCGGGCGGCGGTGTCCCGGACGTCGACGACGGCCACGTCGCCCTGCAGCGAGACGTCCACCCGGTAGGGGCCCGCGCCGTGGCGCAGCGCGTTGCCGGCCAGCTCGCTGAGCACCAGCAGCACGTCGTCGACGGCGCCGCGGGGCACCTCGCGCCCGGCCAGCAGCGCGCGGGCCCCGGCCCGGGCCCGCTCGACGTCCCCGGGGCCCTCCAGCCCGAGGCTGAACAGGTCCGGCGGCGCGGCCAGCACCCGGGAGACGAGCAGCAGCGCGGCGTCGTCGCGCTCGCGGGAAGAGCGCATCAGGGCGATGAGGGCGTCGGCCGCCTCGTCCAGCGCGGGCCCGCGCGCGCCAGGCGCCGCGTGCGGCGGGGCGTCGGGCAGCAGGTCGTGCAGGCGCCGGCCGAGGTCGTCGACGCCGTGGCCGAGGTCCTCGTCGCGCCGCTCGACCAGCCCGTCGGTGTAGAGCGCGAGCACCTCGTCCGGGCCGAGCACGGCCCGGGTGACGCCGACGTCGCCCAGCCCGAGGCCGAGCACGGTGCCCGCCGGCACCTCGAGCCGGCGCGCACCCTTGCCGGGGGTGACGACCAGCGGCGGAAGGTGGCCGGCGTTGGCGACCTCCAGCGCGCCGGTGGCGACGTCGAGCACGCCGTAGCAGGCGGTGACCAGCGGGGTGTCCACGCCGTCGTGCGAGAGCTCGGCGACCAGCCCGTCGAGCAGGACCAGCGTGTCGGCCGGAGGGAGGTCGACCTGGGCCCAGGCCCGCACCGCCGAGCGCAGCTGCCCCATGACGCCGGCGGCCTGCAGCCCGCGGCCCATGACGTCGCCGATCGCGAAGCCGACCCGGCCGGCCCCCAGGTCCAGCACGTCCCACCAGTCCCCGCCCACGGCCAGCCCGTCGGTGCCCGCGACGTACCGGCCGGTGGCCGCGATCCCGGGGATGCCGGCCGGCCCCTGCGGCAGCAGCGCCTCCTGCAGGGCGAGGGCGGTGGTGCGCTCCCGGGTGGCGGCCATCGCCCGGGCCAGCGGCGCGGCGGTGCGCCCGACCAGCTCGGTGACCAGCGCCAGGTCCTCCGGCCCCGGGACCGGGCTGTCCCCGCAGCGCACCACGCTGAGCACGCCGACCGGGTCCTCGTCCGCGGCCTGGGTGCCCACCGGCGCGACGACGGCCGAGTGCGTGCGCATCGAGCGCAGGAAGGCTCGGCCGCGCTCGTCGAAGCCCCAGTCGGCCAGCACGCCGTCGTCGCTCAGGTCGTGCGCGCCGGGCTGCCCGGTGAGCATGGCCGAGAGCAGCGGCTCGCCGAGCGCGCGGGCTCCGGCCACCGGGAAGCCGACGTCGCGCTGCACGAGCACCTGGCCGCTGGCCGGGTCGCGCATGGCCACGGCGAGCCGGCGCAGCACCTTGCCGCTCACGGTGGCGGTGTCCGGGGCGCCCGACGCCTGCAGCTCGCGGGCCTGCCCGAGCAGGTGCGCGTCCACCCCGTAGACCGCGGCGACGTCGCCGACCACCGGGACCACGGCTGCGGCCAGCCGCTCCAGAGCGGTGGTGACGTCGTCGGAGCTGGCGAGGGAGTCGCTCACCTCGGCCAGCAGCGCCAGCCGCGAGTTGGCCTGCTCTGCCCGCGCGGCGGCCTGCTCGGCCCGGCTGGCCAGCTCGGCGCGCTCGACGGCCAGGCCCACCTGCACGGCCACGGCCCGCAGGAACGCCTGCTCGTCGGCGTCGAAGGCGCGCTCGGTGTCGAAGGACAGCGTGAGCGCCCCCAGCGGACGGTCGCCGGCCAGCAGCGGCAGGGCGCACCACGAGGCCTCGGTGGCGTCGCCGTCGGCCTCGGGACCGCGGCGGAAGGTGGGCCGGCTGGTGCGGGCGGCGTCGGCCAGCGCCGACCCGGCCGGCGGCTGCGCGCGCTCCCACCGGGCCTCGCCGGGCGCCCCGGCCAGCACCCGCAGCTCGCCCGAGCCGTCCTCCAGGGCGAGCGTCGCGGAGCGGGCCTGCAGGTCCTCGGGTGCGAGGCGCAGCGCGGCGCGGGCGACGGCGTCGACGTCGGGGGCGGCGGACAGCGCCGTGCTCACCCGGAGCAGCCGCTCCGAGCGCTCGCTGGCGGCTCGGGCGCGTTCGGCGGCGGCCATCGCGCCCGCCGCCGAGGCGATCCGCAGCTCGCGGCGCTGCCGGTCCCGCGCCGCGACGACGCCGATGACCGCACCGGCGGCGATGCCGACCACCCGGAAGATCTGCGCGGCCGGCGCCTCGGTCCACTGCTGGTCCCACTGACCGATGGCGATGCCGACGTCGAACGCGAGGAGGCCGTAGAGCGCGGTGACCCGCGGGCTGAGCAGGGCCGCGGCGAGCACGGGCGCGATGACCAGCAGGCCCAGGACGATCTTGCCCGGACCGAGCGCGACGTCCACGACGGAGACGACCACGAGCGCGGCCAGCGGCGCCAGCCGACGGCCCCACACCCCGCCGCGCCGCGAGGCGGACCGGACATGCAGGGCGGCCATGCGCTCCAGGGCCTCGCCCACCACGCCTCCTCGCGCCGGCCGCCGGCATCCGCCGTCGGCCCGATCTCGCCGCCCGCGGAGGTCATCATGCCGTCCGGCGGCCGCGCCGCCAGCACCGGCGCGTGCCCCGTCCCCGCGACCTACCCCCCGCCCGGGACGGCCACACCGGTCCCGCGCCGCACGCGTAGGCGGCCCGCCGGCCGGGGAGGCTGGGCGCCATGGAGCGCCGCGCCGATCCCGCCACCAGTGAGCCTTCCTCCACCGGCGGTCCGTCCGTCGACGAGCGGGCGGCACGGGAGAACTCCGACGCCCGGTCGGAGGGGGTGCAGGCGGAGGCGTCGCTGGCGCGGGAGGGCGACGGGTTACCGACGGAGCCAGGCAAGTCCGGGGGCGGCGGAGGTGGCGGTGAGAGCGCGAAGACGGTGCTGGTCGCGGTGCTCGCCAACGCCGGGATCGCGGTGGCCAAGGGCGTGGCCGCCTCGTTCAGCGGCTCGGCGGCCCTGTGGGCCGAGACGGCCCACTCGGTGGCCGACACCGCCAACGAGCTGCTGCTGTTCGTCGGGCTGCATCGCTCCAGCAAGGCCCCGGACGCGCGCCACCCCTACGGCTACGGCCAGGAGCGCTACTTCTACGCCCTCCTCGCCGCACTCGGGATCTTCCTGGTCGGCGGGCTGCTCTCAGTGGCCGAGGGCGTGCGCAGCCTGTTCGAGGGCGGCCCGCTGGACAGTCCGTGGATCGCGATCGGCGTGCTGCTCGTCTCCGCGGTGCTGGAGGGCGCCTCCTGGCGCCAGGCCCGCAAGCAGCTGCGCAGCGAGGCCGAGGAGCGCAAGCGGTCGATGGTCGAGCACATGAACGTGGCCTCGGACCCCACGCCGGCCACCGTCTTCCTGGAGGACAGCGCCGCGCTGATCGGCCTGGCGCTGGCCCTGGCCGCGGTCCTGCTGCACTGGTGGACCGGGTCGGCGTTGTGGGACGCGCTGGCCAGCTTCGGCATCGGCCTGCTGCTGGTGGTCGTCGCGGCGCTGCTGGCCCGGCGCAGCAAGGGCCTTCTCATCGACGAGTCCGCGCCGCCGGACGTGCTGGCCGCGGTGCGCGAGCAGGTGGAGCGGGCGAGGTGGGTGCGCGCGGTCGAGCACCTCATCGTGGTGTTCGTCGGCCCCGGCCAGCTCACCGTGCGGGCCCGGGTGTCTCCCGTGGCGGACCTGCGGGAGGGGCGGGTGCCGGCGCTGCTGGAGGACGTGGACGCGCTGCGCCAGGACCTGCTCGCCAACCCCGCCATCGTCGAGGTCGACGTGACCGTGGTGCCGTGAGCCCGCCCGCTACGGCGTGAGGACCCGGGCCTGCCCGTCCTCGATCGCCACGCGCTCGCCGGCGCGCAGCTGCCGCTTCTCCCCCGGCGCCAGCAGCCAGATCGACTGGCGACCCTGCACCTCCCACTCGACCGGCCCGCCGACCAGCGCGGTCTCCTCCTCGATGCCGACCAGCACCTGGCCGGCGGGCGGACGGGCGAGCCAGGAGGCGAAGGGGACCCGATGGCGCATGACGTCGTAGTGCGGCACCACCCGCAGGCCGGGCACCAGGGCCAGCCCCTCGGAGCCGCCGTGCCGGGCCGGGCGCAGCCGGGGCACCCAGGCCGTCATCGCCATCGCGCCGGCGCTGCAGCCGGCCAGGGCCGCGCCGCCCTCCCAGGCGGCCACGATCGCCTCCCACAGCAGCGTCCCGCGCAAGGCGTCGGCGAGCAGCGCCGGGTTGCCGCCGGAGAGGTAGACCAGCCCGGCGCCCTCCAGCTGCGCGGCCAGCGCCGGGTCGTCGGCGTCGGCGCGGTCGCGGGCCACCACGGTGACCGCCTCGACGCCGAGCCGCTCGGCCTGGGCGCGACCCAGCTGCGTCCAGTAGCGCAGGCTGGCCTCACCCTCGTGCGCGGCGGCGGTGGGGATCTGCACGTAGCGCGGCGGGCGACCGGCGATGAGCGCCCGTTCGACCTCGAGCATGGCCGGCAGGTACTCGCCCGAGCCGACCAGCGCCAGCGGGCCGTGCGGAGCGGCGTCGTGGGGCGGGAGGGTCACATCCGGACGCTGGCACAGCGCCCGCATCCGCGCACCTCGGGCCGGGGGACGCGGTGCGGCCTATCGAGGCAGGTGGATCTGGTGGCCCTCGACGTCGGCGATGTCCTCGCTGGCCACGCCGAGCAGCGTGTCCGCGAGCCCGCGCAGCGAGCGCGCCACGGCCACCTCGTCGCCGATCTCGGGGATGTCGACGTCGTCGGGGTTGCGCCGGGTGGTGCCCATCGCCTCGATCACCCGCGGCCCGTCGGTGGTCAGGACGGCCCGGGCCCTGGTCTTCTCGTCCTCCTCGAAGACGAACACCTCGACGTGCCAGGTCTTCACGTGGGTCATCGCTC
>JBQCHF010000107.1:0-36598 GCA_051954955.1 Motilibacteraceae bacterium | reverse complement strand
TCAACGCAGGCGGCGTTGTCAGGGAACCACTCCTGGAACTCCTGGTACGTACGCGGGTAATCAACTCCGCCCACAGGACGATCCGACTCAATCACGAATCCACAGTACTGCACTCAAGCAGAGATGCAGGACATCAGTTCGAACAACAGCGCTGTCCACAGAAGAAAGCCTGGTACGGCAACCCCTTCTCGGCGTCCAGAGGGTGAGGACCACGTCCTGGCGGTGTGCCGTCAGCCGCCCCCCAGTTCCTATGCACTGGGTCCTCCGGTCTGCTCCGAACGGGCCATGTGCAGCGCGGTCGGTCAAAGGAACCGGGATTGCTGCCGATGCGGCGCTCGTGGAGCCCTCGACGACGTCTCTCAGCGTGCCGGCCGCGGCGCGCCCGCCCGCCGCCCAGCGGCTGGTGCGCCGGGCCGTCGCCCTGACGCATGCCGTCACGAGCTCGGTGCTCGGAGTCCCCTCGCGCTACGACGCCTCCGCGATGCCGGAGCTCCCCGGGCCGACGCGGACCCGGTTCGGCCGCTGGTTCGACCCGAGACCGCGGCTCCTGCTCGCCCTCGCCCTGCTCGCGATCGGCTGGCAGGTCGCTTACCTCGTCTGGCGGGTGGGCTGGTCCGAGCTGGGTGCGGCAAGCCTGGTCCTCGGCGTGGCCCTGCTGGTCTCCGAGCTGTACGGCGCGATCTCGCTGGCGTCGATGGCCGCGCTCTCCACCCAGGCCCGGGCCTCGCAGCGGCCTCCGCTCCCGGACCGGTCGTTCAGCGTCGACGTCTTCGTGTGTACGTATGACGAACCGGTCGAGGTGCTTCGGCCCACGCTCGTCGGCGCCCGCAACCTCACCTACCCGCACATGACCTACCTGCTCGACGACGGTCGCCGCCCGGAGATGGCCGCGCTGGCCGCCGAGCTGGGGGCGGGGTATGTCGTCCGGCCGGACAACTCCCATGCCAAGGCCGGCAACATCAACCATGCGCTGGGTGTCACGAGCGGCCAGCTCGTCTTCATCCTGGACGCCGACCACGTGCCGTTGCCCGACGCGCTCGACGCGCTGGTCGGCTACTTCGCCGACGACCAGCTCGCCCTGGTCCAGTCCCCGCACGACTTCTACAACCACGACTCGGTGCAGCACTACGAGGTCGGACGGCACGAGCAGTCGGTCTTCTACGAGGTGATCTGCCCCGGCAAGGACCAGCACGGCGCCGCCTTCTGGTGCGGTTCGGCCACCCTGCTGCGCCGCGAGGCGCTCGCCGAGATCGGTGGCGTGGCCACGGAGACCATCGCCGAGGACTTCCACACGACCATCAAGCTGCTCCGGAGTGGCTGGCGGACGCGCTACCACGGCGAGGTGCTGGTGCAGGGCCTCGGCCCGCACGACCTCGACGGCTATCTGCTCCAGCGCAACCGGTGGGCCCGCGGCAATCTCTCGGTGCTGCACACCCCCGAGTCGCCGCTGCGGGCCCGCGAGCTGACCGCCGCCGCCCGCTGGTCCTTCGCCGCGTCCCTGTTCGGCTACGGCGCCGGGCCGGCCCGCGCGCTGGCCCTGGCGGTGCTGGCCGCCTCGCTGTGGACCGGCGAGCTGCCGGTGACGGCGAGCTGGACGACCATCGCCGTCCTGTGGGCGCCCGCGACGGTGCTCGGGATGCTTGCGGGCTCGGCGCTGGGCCGGGGGCACATGCGCGTGCGCGACGCCGTCCACTTCGAGCTGCTCACCGCCGGCCTCTACGCCCGTGCGCTGCGCTGCCTGGTGCGCCCGTCCCGGATGGCGTTCAAGGTGACGCCGAAGGCCGGCACCGACGCCGGCGGCCTGCGGGCGCTGCGCCCGTTGCGGCTGCTGCTGGTGCTCGCGGTCGCGCTGGTCGGCGGCGTGCTGGCCCGGGTCCTGGGCGACCTCGGTGTGCCGCCCTTCACGCACCTGCCGGCCCTCCCCGGCTGGGCCGCCTGGTTGCTGCCTGTCCTGGCGGTGCTCGAGCTGCGCCGGGTGCTGCGCACCCTCGTGGTCGTCGCCCGGCGCCGTCAGCGTCGGGCCGAGTTCCGCTTCGCCTGCGACGAGCCGGCGCTGGTCATCACCGCACCTGAGGAGGGCCCCGCCTACGGCGGTGTCTGGCCGGGTGCACGGCTGCGCGACGCCTCCTGCAGCGGCCTCGGCCTGCTGATGCCCGCGCCCGTGCGCACCGGATCGGGCGCCGTCGTGGAGCTGGACCTGCCCCGGCTGGACGGCAGCCGGGTGCGCGCCCGGATGTCGGTCACCGTCCGGTCCTGCCGTCCCGAGACGGTCCCCGCGGTCTCCGACGACTCGTCGGAGAGTGAAGGAACGACGGCGTGGCGGGTCGGGGCGACTGTGGTGGGCGGTGCGCAGGCGGCGCCACCTGAGCTGGTGGAGTTCTGCTACGTCACCAGCCCGGCCCGCCGCCTGCGCGGTCGCGACGCGCAGCTCTCGCTGGCCGCCGGAGACGTCGTGAGTGGCGACGCCGCGGCGGAGCCGGGATCGTCGTCGACGACAGCCAAGCCCGAGCCGAGCGACGAGAGCCTCGCGCAGGCCTCCTAGTCGGAGGCAGGGGCGGGCCGGCTGCTGACCTCGCGCCACTCGTGCAGCATCGCCTCGCCCAGCGCCCGCAGCGGCCGGTCCCAGTCGGACCGCCGAGCGGCGTACTCCCGCCGGGCGCAGTCCTCGTTGCGCAGCACCAGCCCCGCGGCGCTGATCCGGCGGTAGGCCTCGTCGAAGTCCTGTCGCCAGACCTCGTCGGTCTCGTCGGTCTCGTCGGTGGGGGACTGGTCGCCTCGGCTGGGGGCGAGCTCCTGCAGCAGGTCGCGGCCTGCCGCGAGCACCTCGTCCGCGGGACCCGAGGGGCGCGCGGCGGCGTAGCGGTGCTCGTCGAGCGTGGAACGCAGCAGGGTGGCGATGTTCAAACAGGTCAACAGAACCTGCGGCAGCGCGTAGAACTCCTGCCGGTAATGGAAGGACCGGAGCACCGGGTAAGAGCGGTGCGTCTGCGCGGTGTGCCGCAGGAACGAGGCCATCTCGGTGAGCTCCTGGACCAGCCGGCCGAGGTCCTCGCCTTCGGCGAGGGCGGTGATCAGCGAGGCCGCGTCGTCGGTGCCGCCGCTCTTGTCGTGCAGGGCTTGGGCGAACGCGTTGCGACGGGGCAGCTGCGAGTACACCGACAGGAAGTAGGAGATCACCATGGTGAAGGTGATGAACCCGCACGCGGCCTCGACCACCATGAGCAGCCGGTAGGCGCCCGTCTGGGCGACGACGTCGCCGGTGCCGAGCGTCGTGACCGCGTAGCCGCTCACGTAGAGCGCGGTGGCGAAGGCGGTGTCCGTGGGGCCCTTGGACGCGGTGATAGCGCTGCCCAGAGCGGGCTGGTAGATGCACGCCCAGCCCACGACGAGCAGCAGGAACCACACGCCGATGGTCGCGACGATCTGCACCGGCCCGGCGTAGGCGAGCAGGTTGCGACGGCGCTCGCCGTGGGTCCGGCCGGCCAGTGCGGCGAACACGTGCCACACCGCCCGGGACAGCGGTTTGCGGATGACGCCGTGACCGCTGGCGGGGAACAGCACGGTGCTGAAGACGTCTTGCGCGACGGCCAGCACGACGAGCGCGCCGACCAGCGGCAGCACGACGGACACTCCACCGGTCCTTCCAGGCAGCAGCCGGCGGGGCTCACCGGCTTCTCCTGCGCCTACCCGGTGATCGCCCGCTGACGCGTGGGAAGCATGCCCGGTGCGACAGTCGCGGTCAGCCGGGCCAGGCGTCGATGACGACCTGCGGTGCGCGGCCGTCCGCCGCGAGCAGCCCGGCCAGCGACTCGGCCGCCGCGCCCAGCTCGGGCTCGGGGGCACCGGCCTCGGGGAACAGGTGCACCTCGAGCGACGGGCCGTCCGCGGCGCGCTTGGCGGGCCGGTGCCGCCAGCGGCCCGCGGCGCGCCCCTGCACGAGCACGATGCCGGGCATCTCCACCGCGGGCGGGACCAGTCCCTTGAGCTGCTCCCGCGTCGCAACCCGCTCCCGGTCGGCGTGACCGAACAGGACGTCGTCGAACGGCGGGAGCAGATGGACGGGCGGCGCCTCCCGGGCATCGCCGGGATCCCCGTTCGGTGGCACCGAGAAGTGAACGGTGCCGTCGATGCTGCGCTCCTCCACCCCCTCCGGCAGCAGCGCGAGCGCCCGCTTCGCCTCCGCGGCGGAGACGCCGGACCAGGCGCGGAAGTCCGCCAGCGTGGCGGGCCCGAAGGCGCCCAGGTAGCGGTGCAGCAGCGCGCCGAGCCCGGCGTCGACGGCGTCGGCATGCGTGTCGAGCGGGCCGACGACCTGCTCGGCGAGCAGGTAGCGCGGGCGCCGCTCCGGGTCCCAGCAGCCGGTCGCCGGCTCCTGCACCAGGGGCAGCAGCATCCGCGCGGCGAAGGCGAGGTCCTTGCCCGCGCCGTCTCCGCCATGGTCAGGGAAGCGCCCGGCCAGCGCTCGACCCAGGTCGGCGCGGTTGCGCGGCTCCTGCCCGAGCAGCTGCCGCGCCTCGGCCAGGACCGCGTCCAGCGGCATCTCGACCAGGCGACGTCCCAGGAACCCGCGGGTCACCCGCTCCAGCACCGGCTGCAGGGCCGGCCGCCAGGCGCGGTAGTCCGCGGCGCTCACCGTGCGCAGCGTTCCCCGGGTGAGGCTGGCGCGGACCAGGCGATGCTCGTCGAGCGCGGCGTCGCAGGTCGCCACCGGATCGGCCAGGCCCCGGGCGGCCAGCCCGAGGTGCAGCGCGCGGGCGGCCTGGCTGTTGATGCCGGCCACGTGCTCCACGAGCGGGACCGGATCCTCCACCCGGGTGTCCCCGAGAAGCCGTTGCCCGGCCAGCAGTCCTCGCAGCAGCTCGTGCACCCTGCACCCCTCTCCGCCGAGGGAGGCTACGGGGTCCGCACAGCGCCGGCCCGCGGAAAGCGGACCGGCGCCGGGGAGGTGCTGATGAGCCGAGTGGTCAGCGCACGGCGGCGTGCTCGCGGTGCCGGCGCGACTCCACCGTGGCGACGTCGACGACGCCGGTCGGGAAGGTGGGCAGCACGGTGCGCCGCCAGGTGGCGTTGGTGACCCCGGCGAACGAGGCGTACCAGGCCACGGCTGCGGTGACGATGCCCGCCCAGCCGCCGATCTTCGTCCAGGTCTCGCTGGTGGCGTACTCGCCCACGCACAGGCAGGCGAACGTGACGGTCAGGACCACGAAGACCGCCGCCACCGCGCCGCTGACCCGCACCGCCGGCAGGATCATGTAGGCGGTGAAGATCGTCCAGGCCAGCAGGAAGAGGCCGGTGGCGTTGTGCAGGTTGGTGTTGTTGGCCAGGCCGGGCACGACGAACCGCAGGTACGTCGCCAGCGAGAGCCAGAACGCGCCGTAGGAGGTGAAGGCGAGGGCGCCGAACGTGTTGCCCTTGCGGAACTCCCACATGCCGGCGGCGAACTGCGCGATGCCGCCGTAGAAGAGGGCCAACGGCAGCACGACGGCACGCAGGCCGACGTCGCTGATCATGTTGGTGTTGAAGACGCTCAGGACGAACGTCGTCAGTGCGAAGGCCGCCAGCCCCAGCGGGCCGGGGTCGGCGATCTGCGGGGTCGGGACGAGCGCGTTCGCGGTGCCGAGCGGCATGTCCTGGGCGCGGGCTGTGTCGGTCATGCTGACCTCCGAGACGGCGGGCGCGCCTGCGGCGCCCCGTGATCCACCGTGCGCCGGGGTCCCAGGGTTGTCAGCACCCCGTTAGGGGCGGGCTCTCGCCGCCCGCAGCGATGCGACGCGGCCTTGCGTCAGCAGCCGCTGGGGCGGGCCGACGGGGTAGGCGTGGCGGTGACCGGACGCACCGGGGTGGCGGCCGCGGACGCCTGCGCCGGAGGCCGCAGCGAGGTGTAGGCCGAGCCCAGCACGAGGTCGACCGAGGCGCCGGAACGCTTGTCCAGCACGGGGATCGAGCCAGGCACCTGCGCGGCCACCGTGAGCGCGGCGGCGGCGCCGGCCTTGCCGTAGCGGACCTCGGCCGGCGCGGTCACCGCGCGCTTGGCGGTGTCGTTGCCGATCGCCACCACGTGGAACCCGCGGGAGGCCATCTCGTCGCCCACCGTCTTGGCCAGACCGGAGCGGGGCGTGGCGTTGAGCACGCGGACGTCCACCTTCCCCGGCGGCAGCGGGGTGGCCGGCAGGAAGGTCGGTGTGGGGGAGGCGGTGGGGCTGGCCACGGGGGTGCAGGTGGGGGTGGGTGCGGCGGCCGGCGTCGTGGACGTCGACGGCTGGCGCAGCACGAACCACCAGGCGGTTCCCGCCACCGCTGCCAGCAGCACCAGCACGACGAGGACGGTGAGGACGCGGCGGCCGCGTCGCCGGCCGCGGCGCAGTGCGCCGGAGCCGCGTGGCGTGAGCATGGTCATGAGCTGGTCCGGGGCGCTGGCCCCTGCGTTCCGTCCTGTCGGTGCCGTCGTTCCGCCAGGTCACCCACCGCGGTCGTGCGACCGCGGGCGGTGCCCGGGACCGGAAGCGTAACCGTGGAGCGCCCCTAGGCCGCGCCTGCTGGATCCCCGCCGGCTCGCCGATCGTGGCATGCCGACCGGCGGTGTTGTCGTCGTCCCGCGTAGAACACCGCTACGCGGGACTCCTCCGCCTTGCCGGACCGGGCGCCACGGCCCGCTCGCTGATCGACGGAAGATCCACCAGACACGCCCTACCCGGGCAGTGCCAGCACCCTGGCGTGGATGACGTTGCGCTGGTGCAGCGCGGCGCGCAGCGCCCGGTGCAGGCCGTCCTCGAGGTAGAGCTCGTCGCGCCACTCGACCACGTGGGCGAACAGGTCGCCGTAGAAGGTGGAGTCGTCGGCCAGCAGCGCGGACAGGTCCAGCCGGGTCTTGGTGGTGACCAGCGAGTCCAGGCGCACCTGCCGCGGGGACACCTTGGTCCAGTCCCGGAGCGTGAGGCCGTGCTCGGGGTAGGGCCGGCCGTCGCCGACGCGCTTGAACACCATCCGTCGAGCCTACGTGCCCCTCCGTGCCGCCCCCGCGTGGCTAGGCTCGCGCCGATCGCCCTGTCGCCCGGCAGCTCAGGAGGCTCGCGTGGCCGACCAGACCGACGTCCTCGCCACCGTGCGCGCGGGCTACGCCTTCGCCGGGCCGGTGCTCGAGCTCGGCGCGCTGCTCGACGGCGACGCGGCAGCGCCCGTCGCGCATGCCGATGCCCCGGTGCGCGTGCCGCTGAGCATGCTCAACCGGCACGGGCTCGTCGCCGGCGCCACCGGCACCGGCAAGACCAAGACCCTGCAGCTGATGGCCGAGCAGCTCTCGGCTGCCGGTGTCCCGGTCTTCCTGGCCGACGTGAAGGGCGACCTGTCCGGCGTCGCCGTGCCCGGGCAGCCGGGCGCGCGCATCACCGCCCGTGCCGCCGAGGTCGGCCAGCAGTGGACGCCGACCGGTTCCCCGGTGGAGTTCCTGGCCCTGGGCGGCCTCGGGTCCGGGGTGCCGGTGCGCGCCACGGTCACCGGCTTCGGGCCGCTGCTGCTGAGCAAGGTGCTGGGGCTCAACGAGACCCAGGAGTCCTCGCTCGGGCTGGTCTTCCACTTCGCCGACCAGGCCGGCCTGCCCATCCTCGACCTCAAGGACCTGCGCGCGGTCATCTCCTACCTCGTTTCGGACGAGGGGAAGAAGGAGCTCGAGGCGCTGGGTGGGCTGTCCAAGCAGACGGCCGGGGTCATCCTGCGCGAGCTGATCTCCTTCCAGGACGAGGGTGCCGAGGCGTTCTTCGGCGAGCCCGAGTTCGACCCGATGGACCTGCTGCGCCAGGCGCCCGACGGCCGCGGCGTCGTCTCCTGCCTTGAGCTGCCCGCTGTCCAGGATCGCCCGGCCCTGTTCAGCACGTTCCTCATGTGGCTGCTGGCCGAGCTGTTCGAGCAGCTGCCCGAGGTCGGCGACGTCGACCAGCCCAAGCTCGTGTTCTTCTTCGACGAGGCGCACCTGCTCTTCGACGGCGCCAGCAAGGACTTCCTCGACGCCGTCACCCGCACCGTCCGGCTCATCCGCTCCAAGGGCGTCGGCATCTTCTTCGTCACCCAGACGCCCAAGGACGTGCCCGCCGACGTCCTGGCCCAGCTCGGCAACCGGGTGCAGCACGCGCTGCGCGCCTTCACCCCGGACGACGCCAAGGCCCTCAAGGCCACCGTCTCGACCTTCCCGCGCTCGGGCTACGACCTCGAGGAGCTGCTGCCCGCGCTCGGCATCGGCGAGGCCGTGGTCACCGTGCTCACCGAGCGCGGCACCCCGTCGCCGGTGGCGTGGACCCGGCTGCGGGCGCCGCAGTCGCTGATGGCGCAGGCCGACCCCGCCGTCGTCGCGCAGGTGGTGGGCGCCTCGCCGCTGCAGGCGGAGTACGGCCAGGCGGTGGACCGCGAGTCCGCCTACGAGCGGCTGGCCGCCAAGCTGGCCCCGCCGCCCGCCCCTGCCGCCCCGGTGCCCGCACCCGCACCGGTGGAGGTGCCCGACCTGCGGCGTGAGCCGGCCGGCAGGGGCGGGTCCGGCGGCTTCGAGGAGGGCGGCGCCGGCGGGATGGTGGGCGCGGTGCTGGGCAACGAGGTCTTCGGCCAGGTGATGAACGACTTCGCCCGCTCGGCCGCCCGCAGCCTGGGCCGGGAGATCACCCGCAGCATCTTCGGCACGCCGCGCCGACGGCGCCGGTAGCCCGCACAGCGACGAACGCCGCCCCGTCCAGAGGATCTGAGTGGACGCGGCGGCGTTCGTTCGAGCGGAGGATGCGGGATTTGAACCCGCGAGGGGTTGCCCCCAACACGCTTTCCAAGCGTGCGCCATAGGCCACTAGGCGAATCCTCCGTGGACGATCCTAGCGGGTCCGCCGGTGACCTCGAGGCGCTGCCCCAAGCGAGGGCTGCGGCCGGGCCGCACCGGGCCGACAGCACCCTCGCGGCCTGCGTACACTGGCCGCCGACCCCTCGTGCGGCGTCATCCTGCTGAACTCCCCCAGGGCCGGAAGGCAGCAAGGGTAGGTGGGCTCTGGCGGGTGCGCGGGGGGTCCCTTCATGCCCGGCCCCAGCTCGTACCGACGGTCAGCGCGAGCCCCACGGCAGCTGGTAGCGGTGGCGTACCACCAGGTCGCCCAGCAGCACCCGTCCGGTGAGCACCAGCCGATCCGGTGCGCCGGTCGCCGCCGGCCTGGTCCGCACCTTGAGCGAGCCGAGCAGCACCGAGGCCCCCTCGGTGCTCACCGACCAGCCCTCCGGGACGACCACGACGACGGTCCCGGCGAAGGCGCGCACGTCCACGGTCACCGTGCGGTGCGGCACCACGGCGTCGACCAGGTCCAGCACGATCTTGCCGCCCCGGACGCGCGCCTCCAGGCGCTCGGGGACGACCCAGGCGCCCCGGTGCACCCGGGTGGTGAAGACGGCCCGCACCCGCGCGGGCGACGGCGACGGCGCCCCCGGGGCGGCGACGTCGGAGGCCGCGGGGCGCACGAGGCCGGCCCCGGGCAGGTCGGTGACCAGCCGGTCCAGGTCGGCATAGCTGCGGGCGGCGTAGGCCTGGGCCAGGCGGTTGTCGAGCTCGTCGAGGTCGATCCGCCCGTCGCCGGCCGCGACCCGCAGCCGCTCGGCCACGGCGTCGCGATCCTCATGGCCGCAGCGCAGGTTCCGCCCGCCGGCTTCGTCCCCCATGCCGCTCACGCTACCGGCAAGACGGACGGCGCCCGCCCGAGGGAGCGCCGTGGACAGTGACGGCGGGGCGGTCGCCGGAGCGGGCTACTGTGCCCGCGTGTCCCAAGCGCTGTACCGCCGCTACCGGCCCGAGACGTTCGCCGAGGTCATCGGCCAGGAGCACGTCACCGAGCCGCTCATGCAGGCGCTGCGCAACGACCGGGTCAACCACGCCTACCTCTTCAGCGGCCCGCGCGGCTGCGGCAAGACCACCAGCGCCCGCATCCTGGCCCGCTCGCTCAACTGCGAGCAGGGCCCCACGCCCGAGCCGTGCGGGGTCTGCGACTCCTGCGTGGCGCTGGCCCGCGGCGGCCCGGGGTCCATCGCCGTCATCGAGATCGACGCGGCCAGCCACGGCGGCGTGGACGACGCCCGCGACCTGCGGGAGAAGGCCTTCTTCGCGCCGGCGTCGTCGCGCTACAAGATCTACATCGTCGACGAGGCCCACATGGTCACCACGAGCGGCTTCAACGCGCTGCTCAAGATCGTGGAGGAGCCCCCGCCGCACCTGAAGTTCATCTTCGCCACCACCGAGCCGGACAAGGTCATCGGCACCATCCGCTCGCGCACCCACCACTACCCGTTCCGGCTGGTGCCGCCGGGCCGGCTGCAGGACTACCTCGCGCAGCTGTGCGGGCGCGAGGGCGTCGAGGTCGCCAAGGGCGTGCTTCCGCTGGTGGTCCGGGCCGGGCGCGGCTCGGTGCGCGACTCGCTCTCGGTGCTCGACCAGCTCATGGCCGGCGCCGGGGCCGACGGCGTCACCTACGCCCTGGCCACCTCGCTGCTCGGCTTCACCGACGCCGCGCTGCTCGACGACGCCGTCGAGGCCTTCGCGGCCGGCGACGGCGCGGCGGTGTTCCACGTGGTCGACCGGGTCATCGAGGCCGGGCACGACCCCAAGCGGTTCGCCGAGGACCTGCTCGAGCGGCTGCGCGACCTCATCGTCATCGCCGCGGTGCCCGACGCCGCGGCCACCATCCTCGACGACGTGCCCGCCGACCAGCTCGAGCGGATGCGCTCGCAGGCGGCCCTGTTCGGCGCGGCCTCGCTGTCCCGCGCGGCCGACATCCTGGCCACCGGGCTCACCGAGATGCGCAGCGCCACCGCACCGCGGCTGCAGCTCGAGCTCATGTGCGCCCGCGTCCTGCTGCCCGCCGCGCACGACGACGAGCGCAGCCTGCAGGCGCGGCTGGACCGGCTCGAGCGGCGGCTGTCCATGGGCGGGGTGCCCAGCGGCGGGGGACCGGGGGTGGCGGGTGGCACGGCAGGGATGCCGGCAGCCGGGATGGCAGGAGGGGGCGCCGGGGGGCCCGCCGCGGCCCGCGCCGCCGTGCGGCCCGCGCCGGCGCCGGTGGAGGCGCCCACGCCCGACGACGTCGCCGCACCGGTGCGCCGGCCCGACGAGGCCCCCCGGCCGGTCGAGCGCCCGGTCGCCCCCTCGTCCGCGCCGTCCCCTGCCCCTGCCGGCCAGGCGTCGACGCCCCCGGGCCAGGCCGCCGAGCCGGACGACCCGTGGGCGGTGCCGGCGCAGTGGACCAGCGGACCGCAGGGCGAGCCGGCCCGGCCGGCGGCGACGCCGGCCGCCGCAGCACCTGCTCCGGCAGCACCTACCCCGGCAGCAGCGCCCACGGCAGCGGGAGCGGCCCCGGCCGAGCCCGCGCCCGCTCCCGGCGGCCTCGACGTCGGCGCGGTCCGCGGGCTGTGGACCGAGGTCCTCTCGGCCCTCGCCGTGCTCAAGCGGGCCACCTGGACCCTGGTCAGCCAGAACGCCAAGGTGGCCGACCTCGCGCCGGGCCGGCTCACCCTCGCCTTCTCCAGCGCCGGCCTGCGCGACGCCTTCGCCCGCGGGGTCCACCCCGAGCTGGTCCGCCAGGCCCTCATCGACGTGCTCGGGCTCGACGTGCAGGTCGAGGCCATCGTCGACCCGTCCGCGGCCGGTGGGGCCGGGGGTGCCGGCGGGACCGCCCCGCGGGCCGGCGCGCCGGTCGCCCCGCCGCCTGCACCGGCCCCGTCGGCAGCGCCTCGCCCCGCCGCGACGCGGCCCGCTGCCACCCGTCCGGAGCCGCCAGCACACCCGCCGGCGGCCGGCCCCGACCCCTCGCCGGTCGGTCCCTCCGTCGAGGCGGCCGGTCGCCCCCGAGCGGTGGCCGAGGACGATCCGTCCCTGCCCCCGGAGCCTCCGGAGGAGGACGACCCGTGGGCGGCGCCGTCGCCGCGGGTGTGGGCCGAGGGCAGCGCACGCGCCGCTGCGCGGCCCGACACCTGCCCGGCAGGTGCGCGCCCGACCGAGCCTGTCCGCCCCCAGCCCGTCCGCAACGAGCCCGTCCGCAGCGAGCCCGCCCCCGAACCGGCCCGCCGCTGGGTGCCGCCGGAGCAGGACGTCGTGAGCGACGACGACCCCGACGCGGACGACTCGGGCCTGTCCGGCGCCGAGCTGCTGGTGCGCGAGCTGGGGGCCACCGTCATCGAGGAGCGGGACGAGCTCTAGCGCCAGCGGTGCGAGCGGCGAGCTCGGGCCGGGCTGATCGGTCGATCGGTGGGGCTTCTCGTTTCCAGGGTCCAGGGACACCGAGGCGCCCGGCCGGGGCAAGGTCGTCATCCGCCCGTCACCTGCGGGAAAGCAGCGCCAGACCTTGGCTTTACCTTTCCTTTGCCACATTGCCGTTTGTTTCGGCTCGAGCACAGGCGGTGACCCCCGAGGATTGTGACAACCCGGTGACAGACCGGGGACGTCGAGGGGCACGCCGAGTCCTGCCCAGCCCCCTGGCGCCACACGCACAGAACCTCGAGGGCAGGAACGGGAGACCCAGCAGTACGGGCGCCCACGAAGGGCCACGGATGTGGCCAGCGTGAGGCGTCCTCGGGGCGAAGCCCACCGCGAGGTGGGCCGGGCAACCTTCGACCGCCCGAGCCCGACAGGTCATCTCTCGCAGGCGTCGTTCGGAGGACACCCTCATGACCGCCACCCTGCGGGCGCCCCGTCGTGCCCACGCCCGGATCGCCGGGTTCCTGATCGCCATCGCCGCCACCTTCGGCGTGGTGGCCCCGGTCGCCCTGACCGCCGCGCCGGCCAGCGCCAGCGTCACCACCGCGAGCCGCGCGCTCGCCGTCGCCCCGCACTACAAGGGCGTGCGCTACGTCTGGGGCGGCACCACGCCCCGCGGCTTCGACTGCTCCGGCTACACCAAGTACGTCTACGCCCGCGTCGGCAAGCACCTGCCCCGCACCGCGCAGCAGCAGTACAACGCGACCGTCCACGTGGGCAAGCACGTCCGCCCCGGCGACCTGGTCTTCTTCTACTCCGGCAGCACCCGGAACGTGTACCACGTCGCCATCTACGCCGGTCACGGCAAGATCTGGCACGCCCCGCGCCCCGGCAAGAGCGTGCGCCTGGAGAAGATCTGGACCAGCCGCTGGACCGGCGGCCGCGTCCGCTAGGCAGCTCTGGTCGCGCCCCGTGCGCGGCCGGCAGCACCAGCAGCACCAGCAGCACCGACGCCGCTGACGTCGCAGTCCTCCGCACGACACCGAAGGGCCGGCTCCCCACCCGGGAGCCGGCCCTTCGGCGTCGATGCTTGCCCCATCTGCATACCGCGTATATGGTCCCGGCACCGGTGCATACCGGGGATGCACCCAGCATGCACGAGGCCGACGTCGAGGTCGGCACCGACGAAGGGGGACGTCCGTGTCGATCCGGCAGGGGCTGCTCGCGCTGCTCGCCGAGCAGCCGCGCTACGGCTACCAGCTGCGCGCTGAGTTCGAGGCGCGCACCGGGGCCACCTGGCCGCTCAACGTGGGGCAGGTCTACTCCACGCTCTCGCGCCTGGAGCGCGACGGGCTGGTCACCGCCACCGACGGCGGCGACGAGGGCCAGATCGTCTACGCGATCACCGACGAGGGACGGGTCGCGGTCGAGGCCTGGTTCGCCAGCCCGGTGGAGCGCACCTCACCGCCGCGCGACGAGCTGGCGATCAAGCTGGCGCTGGCGGTCACCGTGCCCGGCGTCGACGTGGCCCGGGTGGTCCAGCAGCAGCGCACCGCCACGCTGCGGGCGCTGCGGGACTACACCAAGGTCAAGGCCCGCGCCGGCGAGGAGGACCTCGCCTGGCTGCTCGTCGTCGACGCGCTGATCTTCCAAGCAGAGGCCGAGGTGCGCTGGCTCGACGCCTGCGAGGAGCGGCTGGCCCGTGCCGGGGTCTCCCGCGCGCCCGTCCCCAGCGAGCCGACGAGCGTCGACGTCGAGCCGGAGGGGGCCCGATGAGCGGCGCGGACACCTCCCAGCCGGTGCTGGAGCTGCGTCTGGTCTCGCGGGTGCACGGCAGCGGCGAGACCGCGGTGCACGCCCTGCGGGCGGTGTCGCTGCGTGTCCCGGCCGGCGAGCTGGTGGCGGTCATGGGCCCGTCCGGCTCGGGCAAGTCCACCCTGCTCACCCTGGCCGGCGGCCTGGACCGGCCGACCAGCGGCGAGGTCGTCGTCGAGGGGACGGTGCTGGGCGGGCTGTCCAAGGCCGAGCTGGCCCGGCTGCGCCGGCGCTCGGTGGGCTACGTGTTCCAGGACTTCAACCTGGTGCCCGCGCTCACCGCGGCCGAGAACGTGGCGCTGCCCCGCGAGCTGGACGGCGTGCGTGCCCGCGCTGCGCGGGCCGAGGCGGTGGCCGCGCTGGAGGAGGTCGGCATCCCGGAGCTGGCCGACCGCTTCCCGGACGACATGTCCGGCGGCCAGCAGCAGCGGGTCGCCATCGCCCGGGCGCTGGTCGGCGAGCGCCGGCTGGTCCTGGCCGACGAGCCCACCGGCGCCCTGGACTCCCTCACCGGCGAGGCGGTGCTGCGGCTGCTGCGGGCCCGCGTCGACGCCGGCGCGGCCGGGGTGCTGGTCACCCACGAGGCCCGGCACGCCGCCTGGGCCGACCGCACCGTCTTCCTGCGCGACGGCCGGATCGTCGACGACACCGGCACCGAGCCCGGCGCGGAGGCCCTGCTCGGCGGGCTGCACCGGTGAGCGCCCTCAACGCGGACCTGCGGGCCCGCGAGCGGCGGCTGGCCCGCCGCCGACGCCTCGCGCTGCTGGCGGCGCGCCGCGCCGAGCGCACCGCCGGTCCTCAGAGCATCACCGCGCCCGCGGAGGTGGCGCGGTGAGCCGCTTCCCCGGCCTGCCCGCGCCCTCCGGCTGGCGCCCGGCGCTGCGGATCGCCCGCCGCGACGCCCTGCGCGCCCGCGGCCGCAGCCTGCTCGTGCTGCTCATGGTCGCCCTGCCGGTGCTCGGCATGACGGTCGCCGACGTCGTCGCGCGCACCTCGCAGCTCGACCCCGCCGAGCAGGTCAGCCACCTGCTCGGGCACGCCCAGGCGCTCGTGCGCTTCACCGGCGGCCAGGTGATGCAGAGCCCGGACGCGAGCTCGTCGTCGTCGCAGTGGTCGGGCGACCTGTCGGTCCCGGATCCCGCCGCGCAGGTGCGGCAGGCCAAGGCGCTGCTCGGCGCCGGGTATCGGGTCGTCACGCTGTCCCGCCAGCCGTCGCTGCCGGTGGCCACGCGGGCCGGTCGCGCCACCATGGACTACCAGGAGATCGCCTACGACGACCCCGCCCTCGCCGGGCACTTCGCGCCGCTGGCCGGCCGGGCCCCGGCGGCGGCGGACGAGGTAGCCGTCACGCGGGCCGTGCTCGGGCGGACGGGCAGCGAGCTGGGCGGGACCCTGCGGATGCCCGGTCCGGAACGCACGGTGCGGATCGTGGGAGTGGTGGGCGGCCCCGGGGTGCACTCTGGGCACGATCTGAGCATCGTGGGGTGGCCCGGTGCGCTGCCCGGGACCACACAGGAGGGGTTCTTCCTCGCCGACGGCCCGCCGGTGTCCTGGCCGCAGGTGCTGCGCCTGAACGACCACGGCTTCACCGTGCTGAGCGCCGCGGTGCTGCTGGACCCGCCGCCGGACAGCGAGGTGCCGTACTACACCGGCGGCGGTGCGGCCGGTCGTGGCAACGACCTGCTGTTCGCGGCCATGGTCGGCGTCACCGCGGTCGTCCTCGCCACCCTCGAGGTGGTGCTGCTGGCCGGGGCCGCCTTCGCCGTCGGGGCGCGTCGGCAGGCCCGGGCGCTCGGGCTGCTCACGGCCACCGGGGGATCGCCGGCCGACGTGCGCCGGGTGGTGCTCGCCGGCGGCGTCGTGCTCGGGCTGGCCGGCGGCGTCCTGGGGGTCGTCGCCGGGGTCGGCCTCGCCGCGGTGGCCGTCGACGTGCTGGTGCCCCGCGTCGGCGCCGACGTCGGGCACTTCGACATCCGGCCGCTGGAGCTGCTGGTGATCGCCGCCGTCGGCCTGCTCACCGGCGTGCTGGCGGCCGTGCTGCCGGCGCGCTCGGCCGCTCGGCAGGACCCGGTGGCCGCGCTCACCGGCCGCCGCGGCCAGCTCCGCACCCCGCGGCGGATCCCGCTGATCGGCGTCCTGCTGCTCGCCGCGGGGGTGGCAGCCGCGGCCGCCGGCTCCGCGCTCGCGGTGGCCTCGGCCACCAGCGTCTCGCCCACGGCGGGTGGGCGCAGCTGGCTGGTCGCCGGGCTCATCGCGGGCGGTGCGGCCGTGGTGCAGGTCGGCATCGTGGTGTGCAGCGCCTCGATCGTCGGTCTGGCCGGCCGGCTGGGCCGGTTCCTGCCGCTCGCGCCGCGGCTCGCGCTGCGCGACGCGTCCCGGCACCGCGGCCGCAGCGCGCCGGCCGTCGCCGCGGTCTCGGCGGCGGTGGCCGGCAGCGTGGCCGTCGGCCTGTTCGTCGCCGCGCAGTCCGACGCGGACCGGCGGCAGTACCGGCCGTCCTGGCCGGTGGGCACGGCGGGCGTCGAGATCGCGAACGGCGACGATACGGAATCCAGCCCACCTGGGGCGGCCCAGAAGATCGAGCAGATCCTCAACGCGCACCTTCCCGTCACTGCAGCCTTCGTGCTGCGCACGACGGTCGACTGCGCGGGTCCTGCCTGCACGGGAACCACACCCACGGTGCCGCCGGAGAACGCCTGCCCGCTCGCTGAGGTCCCTCCCGGCGCGCCGGCGCCGTCTGCCGCCGAGGTGCGTCGTCTACAGCGCACCGACTGGCGGTGCGAAGGCCCGGGCCTCTTGTTGGGCGGGACGTCGAGAGGGACCCTCGTCGCCGAGCCGGACGTCGCCCGCCTGTTCCTCGGCAGGCTCACCCCTGAGGCCGAGCGCGTGCTGACGGCAGGAGGCGTCGTGGTGGCCGACCGGCTCCTCGTGGCCGGCGGGCGGGCGGCCTTCCAGCACCACGGAGGTGACGGGACGACGTCTCCGGTCGTCCGTGTGCCGGCCACGCTCGTGCCCGGCGGCGACGCCGTGGTGCAGGTCGTGGAGTCTCCCGGCGCGGCGCGGCGGCTGGGGCAGCAGGTCGTCCTGGACGGCGTGCTGGTCCGGCTGAGCCGGCCACCGACCGCTGACGAGGAGGACGCCACCCGGCAGGGGCTCACGGAGGCCGGTTTCGACGCCGGCTACTTCCGTGTCGGCCGCCCCTACCAGGACGACTACCGCCTCGGGCTGCTGGCGCTGGTGATCGGCGCCGGGATCATCACCCTAGGCGCGAGCGGCATCGCCACCGGCCTGGCCCAGGCCGACGCCCGCGCGGACCACGCGACGCTGGCCGCCGTCGGCGCCGCTCCCCGGTTGCGCCGCCGGCTGGCCGGCGCGGAGGCGCTGACGGTGGCCGGGCTCGGCACCGTGCTCGGCATCGCCAGCGGGTTCGTCCCGGCGGTGGCGCTTATCGCCGCCATCAACCGGTTCCGGCTGGTCTGGCCGTGGACCACGCTGGCCGAGATCCTGGTCGGCATCCCGCTGCTGGCCGGGGCCACCGCGTGGCTGTTCACCCGGTCCCGGGTGCCGCTGGAGCGCCGGCTCGCCGACTGACCCGCCGCCCGACGCGCCGGAAGCCACCCCGGCCCGGCCGGAACGATCACGGGCCCGTGATCTCTCCTCGCCCACCCAGGAGAATTCTCCTCGGTCGGCGAGTAAAGACCACGGGGCCGTGATCATTCCCAACCGGGCCGGGCGGCGCCGGCGGCAAGGGTTCACCGCCTGTTCCGCGGGCCGACGCCCGTGGCTGGTGATCTCGACCCCGACCGTTGCCGACGCTGGGGACGTGCGCATCGTCCATGTCGTCGGGGCCGTCGGGCCGCACACCCGAGGGCTGCAGGCGACCGTCGCGGCCCTGTCCGCCGGCTACGCCGCGGCCGGCCACGAGGCGGTCCTGGTCGTGCCCGGGCCCGAGGACCGCACCGACGACGACGGCTGCCGCAGCAGGCTCGTGCTGCGGGCTCCGCTGGTCGCCCGCGCCGGCAGCCGGCTCCTCGTCGGGCCGGACCGGGTGGCCCGGCTGCTGGACCGGCTGGCGCCGGACCGGCTCGAGCTGTCCGACCCCGGCACCCTGCGCGGCCTGGGCTGGTGGGCCCGGGCGGCCGGGGTGCCCAGCGTCGCGCTGCACGCCGCCGCGCCCGACGACGTCCTGGCCGGGCTGCTGCCGGCGCCGCTGCCGGGCCTGCTGCCCACGCGGCGGCTCGCCGCCCGGCTCGCCGCGCGCACCGCCGCCGCGGTGGACACCACGGTGGCCCTGAGCCCCCGCGCCGCGGCGCTGATGGCCACGGCCGGCGTGCCGCACGTGGTCGTGCCGCCCGGGGTGGACCTGTCCCGCTTCACCCCCTGCCGCGCCGACGCCGCCACCCGCGCCCGGCTGGCCGCCGGCGCCGACGCCGTCCTGCTGCACCGCGCCGAGCCGGGCCCGGCGCGCGACCTGGGCGTGCTCGCCGCCCGGCGCACGGCCGCCGGGCTGCGCGCCGAAGGGATGCGCGTGCGCCTGGCGGTGGTCGGCCCCGGGCGGCTGCCCGGGCAGCCCGCAGAAGCCTCGGACGACGTGCTGCTCGGCCCGGTGCCGGACGAGGACCGGCCCGCGCTGCTGGCCTGCGCCGACGCCGTGCTGTCTCCAGGCCCGATCGCCGAGTCCGGCTGCCACGACGTCGCCACGCTGGAGTCCCTCGCCTCCGGCACCCCGGTGGTGGCGGCCGACGACGTCGACGCGGTGCGGGCCGCCGTGGCCGCGAGGCCGCAGGCCCGCCGAGCAGCCCGGGCCGGGGCGGAGGAGCAGCCGTGGTCGGCGACGGTGCTGCGGATGCTCGCGCTGCACGGGGCGGGCCGCCCCGCCCGGCACGCCGCCGTCGCCTCGGGCCGGGGCCGGTGAGAGGCAGGCGGGCGCCCTCAGAGGTCCCGCGGCTCCACCGCCACCAGCAGCCGCAGGGCCACGTCGGGGTCGGGGGTCTGGGCCAGGATCGCCTCGGTGAGCGAGGGCAGGTCGAGCAGCAGCGCCACCAGGCCGTCCAGCGCCGAGGGGGAGGCGTCCAGGCCGAGGCCGCAGTAGAGCGTGCCGAGCCAGCCGTGCTCCCCGCCGCCGGCCCGACCATCGAGGTGGGCACCGAGCCGGCCGCGCGGCCAGACGTCGGCCTCGTAGCAGACCGGCATCCCGCGGTCAGCCAGGGCCGCGGGATAGGTGATGACCACCTCGTGCCGCTCGGCCTGCAGGACCAGAGCGGGGAGGGCCAGCTGCACCCCAGGCTCGTGCCCGGCTCCGGCGGCGGGTCCGGTGAGCGTGTGCGCCGCCCCGGCCCGGGTGGCCGCCGCCGCCAGCCGGCCCAGTGCCACCGACTCGGCCAGCTCGTGCGCCGCGTGGTCCCGCCCCGGCCGCTCCCGCGTCACCTGTCCCCGCCCCTCCGTGCCGTCCGTCGGGCTGCCGCTCGCGGCCCGCGCCTGGCCGGTCCTGCCCGGCCCGGTGAGAACGAGACCGGCTCGGGAAGGTCACGTGCCGGGCGGGGAACAGGGCCGGGCGGGACACCGGACCGACGAGTCGTCGTAGGCTCGCCGGGCGCCGTCCGGACCCTCGGACCGTCCCCTGGACGGCCGGCGCACCCGGCAGCGTCACCCCGAGCGAGCGGAGAGCCGACGTGGACACCAACCCGTTCAGTGGCGGCGCGATGCCGGACATGGGGGCGCTGCTCGCGCAGGCCCAGCAGCTGCAGCAGCAGCTCGCCGACGCCCAGCAGGAGCTCGCCGACGCGCGGGTGGAGGGCAGCGCCGGCGGCAGCCTGGTCGTGGCCACCGTGTCCGGCCAGGGCGAGCTGGTCGGGCTGCGGGTCGACCCGCGCGCGCTGGAGGGCGAGCCGGCCGACGCCGCTGAGACGGTGGCCGACCTGGTGCTGGCCGCGGTGCGCGACGCCGTCGGCAAGGCCGAGCAGCTGCAGCAGCGCGCCATGGGCCCGCTGGCCGGCGGGCTGGGTGGTCTCGGCGGCGGTCTGGGCGGCGGCGACCTCGGCGGGCTCGGCGGCGGTCTGCCCGGCCTGCCCGGTGGGGCGTAACGACGTGTACGAGGGCGTCGTCCAGGACCTCATCGACGAGCTCGGCCGGCTGCCGGGCGTGGGTCCCAAGAGCGCGCAGCGCATCGCCTTCCACCTGCTCAACGCCGACCCGGTCGATGTGCGCCGGCTGGTCGCGGCGCTGGAGCAGGTGAAGGAGAAGGTCCGCTTCTGCGCCACCTGCTTCAACGTGGCCGAGGGCGAGCAGTGCCGGATCTGCCTGGACGCCCGGCGCGACCCCACCGTGCTGTGCGTGGTCGAGGAGCCCAAGGACGTCGTCGCGATCGAGCGCACCCGCGAGTTCCGCGGGCGCTACCACGTGCTCGGCGGGGCCATCAGCCCGATCGACGGCGTCGGCATCGACGACCTGCGCTTCAAGGAGCTCATGACCCGGCTCGCGGATGGCACCATCACCGAGGTGATCATCGCCACCGACCCCAACCTCGAGGGCGAGGCCACCGCCACCTACCTCGCGCGCCTGCTCAAGCCGATGGGCCTGCGGGTCACCCGGCTGGCCAGCGGGCTGCCGGTGGGCGGCGACCTCGAGTACGCCGACGAGGTCACGTTGGGACGGGCTTTCGCGGGTAGGAGGGCCCTCGATGCCTGAGTACCGTCGACCGCACGCCCACCTCACCGCCTGCTGCCCCACCCCCAGCTCCACCTCCCGCACCGCACGGTCCGCAACGCACGAGGGGACGTCGTCGTGACCACCACCAGCCAGAGCGCGCTCCCGGACGACCTCGCCGACTTCACCGCCGAGGTCGCCGACCAGATCCAGAGCTTCATCGTGGCCATCCGCGAGATCGCGGCTGGGGAGAGCCCGGACCACGCCATCTCGCTGCTGCTGCTCGAGGTCAGCCAGCTCATGCTCGCTGGCGGCCGGCTCGGCGCGATCAGCGACGTGGTGCCGGAGGAGCGGTTCGAGCCCGACGCCGGCTTCGACCCCGACGTCGAGGGCCTGCGCGACTCGCTGTCCAACCTGCTCGAGCCGATCAACGAGTACACCGAGGTCTTCGACCCCTACGCCGGCACGCCCGAGCTGCTCACCAGCCGGCTGTCCGACGACATCGCCGACATCGTCACCGAGCTGGTGCACGGGCTGCAGCACTACCGCACCGGCCGCTCGCTCGAGGCGCTGTGGTGGTGGCAGTTCTCCTACCTGTCCAACTGGGGCAGCACGGCCGGCTCGGTGCTGCGCGCGCTGCAGTCGGTGGTCAGCCACGTCCGCCTGGACGACGCCGCCGACGACGAGGTCGCGGTCGAGGACCGGCTGCTGGCCGAGACGGCCGCCGAGGCCGTGGAGTCGACCGTGTCCACCGTGTCGACCGAGTCCACCGAGTCCACCGAGTCCACCGCACCGGCCGGGGCCTGAGCCCCCCGCACCGGTGCGGATCGTCTCGCTGCTGCCCGCGGCCACCGACGTCGTCGTCTCGCTCGGGCTGCGCGACGCCCTGGTCGGGCGCACCCACGAGTGCGACTGGCCGCCCGGTGAGCTCGAGGACGTCCCGGTGGTCACCTCCACCGCGCTCGACGTCGACCGGCTGAGCAGCCGGGAGATCAGTGCCGCGGTGGGCGGGGCGGCGCACGCCGGGTCCTCGCTCTACGGCCTCGACGCCGATGCCCTGGCCGCGCTGGCCCCGGACCTGGTGCTCACCCAGGAGCTGTGCGACGTCTGCGCGCTCTCCTACGACAGGGTGTCGGAGACGGTCCGCCGGTTGCAGGGCGGCCCTGGCCGCGGCCCGCAGGTGGTCAGCCTCGAGCCGCACACCTACGCCGAGGTGCTGGACACCGTGCTCGCCGTGGGCCGGCTGACCGGACGCGAGGACGCGGCGCGGTCCCTGCTCGACGACGCCGCCCGCCGCCTGGACGCGGTGCGAGCCGCCGTCGCCGGGCGCCACCCGGTGCGGGTGGTCGCGATCGAGTGGCTGGACCCGCTGTGGCCGGCCGGGCACTGGGTGCCCGAGCAGATCGCGCACGCCGGCGGGGTGGACCTGCTCACCGCGCCGGGCACGCACACCTCGCCGATGCAGTGGGACGCGGTGCTGGACGCCGCTCCCGACGTCGTGCTGCTGCTGCCGTGCGGCCTCCCGATGGAGCGGACCCTGGCCGAGGCGCCGCTGCTCACGTCGCTGCCCGGCTGGGCCGACCTGCCCGCCATCCGCGCCGGGCAGGTCTGGGTGCTCGACGGCCCGGCCTACTTCAACCGGCCCGGCCCGCGGGTGGTCCGCGGCGTCGAGGTGCTCGCGCACGTCCTGCACGGCGTCACCCCGCCCGGCGCCGCCCCCGTCCTCCCGACCGAAGCGCGCCCCCTCCCCTCGTGATCATGCAATCCGCGTGATCATGCAATCGAGGTGATCATGCAAGGTGTGTGAGTGGCTACTCACACACCTTGCATGATCACGGTAATTGCATGATCACGAGTGGGTGGGGGTGGGGAGGGGGGTCGGCGGGACCGGCGGGGCGAAGGTGGCCGCCGCCGGCGGCGCGCCGACCGAGACCAGGTCGAGGGTGCCGGAGGGGAAGACGGCCCGACGCAGCAGGCCGTCCTCGCTCAGGCAGTAGGTGCCGGCGTCCTGGCCGATGCCCGAGACGTCGTAGCACTGGGCGGCCGGCAGGGCGGCGGCCGCCGGCAGCGCCGACGTCGGACGGGCCGTGGCGACCCCGGCGGCCAGGTAGGTCAGGCTCGCGGTCATCACCCGTTCCAGCCCCGGGTCGAGCAGCGGCGGCAGCGGCTGCCCGGGGCCGGCCAGGCGCAGGCAGGTCGGCCCGGCGGTGGACGGCGTCCCGGCCAGGTGGCACGAGACGGCCGTCCCGTCCGCGGTGAGCAGCAGCGAGTCGGTGCGCGGACCGTGCACCAGGTCCAGGCGCAGCGTGCGGCCGTCGCGCGCCACCACGACCTGCGCGGCGGTGCCGTCGGTGGCGGTGAGCGAGTAGCGGGCCAGCGAGGTGCTGCCGATGGCCCGGGCGGCGCGGGCGCTGGCGTCGTCGACTGCCGGGGCGGCGGCCACGGGGGTCACGGATGAGGTGGTCACGGACGAGGTGGGCGCGGGCGCCGGCGTCGACGCCCCCGCGCAGCCGGCGAGGACCGCGGCGGCGCCCAGCACCGCCGCCACCGCTGCGCCGGAGCGGGCGCGGGGGACGCGTCGGGCGCGGGCAGAGCGGCTCACCCGGTGGTCTTCGGCAGGTCGGGGCCCGGCCGTGAGCCCTGCGGACCGGCCGCCCTCCGGAGCGGTCAACCGCCTGTCTGCGACGCGGGATCGTCCGCGGGGAGCAGGGGGCGGCCGGAGGATCCCAGCCGCAGGCAGCCAGGCGACGGAAATCTGAGACAGCCGTCCCGCCATCCGGACGCCGGGGAGGAGGGGACGGGCCCCTTGTAGACTTCACCCCCGTCAGTCGAGTGCCGGCGCGCGCCGGGGGACGCCAGCGCCCACCGCGGCGCCGGGTGGCAGCCGGAGGCACGTTCCCATGGGCCTGGTCGTCCAGAAGTACGGCGGTAGCTCCGTCGCGGACGCGGCATCGATCAAGCGCGTCGCCCAGCGGGTCGTGGCCACCAAGAAGGCCGGCGACGACGTCGTCATCGTCATCTCGGCCATGGGTGACACCACCGACGAGCTGCTCGACCTGGCCCAGCAGGTCTCCCCGCTGCCCCCGCCGCGCGAGTTGGACATGCTGCTCACGTCCGGCGAGCGGATGAGCGCCGCCCTGCTGGCCATGGCGATCGCGAACCTGGGCTACGAGGCCCGCTCGTTCACCGGCAGCCAGGCCGGTGTCATCACCACCGCCGCGCACGGCAACGCCCGGATCATCGACATCACGCCCAGCCGGATCCAGGCTGCCGTCGCCGAGGGCGACATCGCGATCGTGGCCGGCTTCCAGGGCGTCAGCCAGGACACCAAGGACATCACCACGCTGGGCCGCGGCGCGTCCGACACCACCGCGGTGGCGCTGGCCGCGGCGCTGGGCGCCAGCCACTGCGAGATCTACACCGACGTCGACGGCGTCTTCACCGCCGACCCGCGCATCGTGCCCGCCGCCCGCCGCATCCCGCGGATCTCCTACGAGGAGATGCTCGAGATGGCGGCCTGCGGGGCCAAGGTGCTGCACCTGCGGTGCGTGGAGTACGCCCGCCGCTACAACGTGCCCATCCACGTGCGCTCGTCCTTCTCGCAGAAGGAGGGCACCTGGGTGGTGGCCGAACCGGAAGGGGACACCGTGGAGCAAGCGATCATCTCCGGCGTCGCGCACGACCGCAGCGAGGGCAAGATCACGGTCGTCGGCGTGCCGGACAAGGTCGGCGAGGCCGCGCGCATCTTCGCCGCGGTGGCGCTGGCCGACACCAACATCGACATGATCGTGCAGAACGTGTCGGCCGCGTCCACCGGGCGCACCGACATCTCCTTCACGCTGCCCAAGACCGAGGGTGCGATGGCGCTCAAGGCGCTCGAGCGCATCCAGGGCGAGGTCGGCTTCGAGTCGCTGCGCTACGACGACCAGATCGGCAAGGTGTCCCTCATCGGCGCCGGCATGCGCAGCCACCCGGGCGTGTCCGCCAAGTTCTTCGCGGCCCTCTCCGAGGCCGGGGTCAACATCGAGATGATCTCCACCTCCGAGATCCGCATCTCGGTGGTCGTGGCCGCCGGCGACGTCGACACCGCCGTGCAGGCCGTGCACTCCGCGTTCGACCTCGACGGCGACTCCGAGGCCGTCGTCTACGCCGGGACCGGTCGATGAGCGCCCGCGACGACCGCCCCACCCTCGCCGTCGTCGGCGCCACCGGGGCCGTCGGCTCGGTGATGCTCGACCTGCTCTCCACCCGCGAGGACGTCTGGGGCGAGATCCGCCTCGTCGCCTCCGCCCGCTCGGCCGGGCGCAGGCTCGTCGTGCGCGGCGAGGAGGTCGAGGTCCAGGCCCTGGCGCCGGAGGTCTTCGACGGCGTCGACGTCGCGATGTTCGACGTGCCGGACGAGGTCTCCGCCGAGTGGGCGCCGATCGCGGCCGCCCGCGGCGCGGTGGCCGTGGACAACTCCGGCGCGTTCCGGATGGACCCTGACGTGCCGCTCGTGGTGCCCGAGGTCAACGCCGCGGCGGCGCGGGTGCGGCCCAAGGGCATCATCAGCAACCCCAACTGCACGACGCTGTCGATGATCGTGGCGATGGGCGCGCTGCACGCCGAGTACGGCCTGCGCGAGCTCGTCGTGGCCAGCTACCAGGCGGCCTCCGGCGCCGGGCAGGCCGGCATCGACACTTTGCGCGACCAGATCGCCAAGGTGGCCGCCAACCCCGACGCCGGCACCAAGCCCGGCGACGTCCGACGCACCGTCGGAGACCTCGGCCCGTTCCCGGCGCCCCTCGCGCTCAACGTGGTGCCGTGGGCCGGCTCGGTCAAGGACGACGGGTGGAGCTCGGAGGAGCTCAAGGTCCGCAACGAGTCCCGCAAGATCCTCGGCCTGCCCGGGCTGAAGGTCTCGGCCACCTGCGTGCGGGTGCCGGTCGTCACGACCCACTCGCTCGCGGTCCACGCGACCTTCGAGAAGGAGGTCACCCAGGCCGGGGCGCAGGAGATCCTGCGCGACGCCGCCAGCGTGGTCCTCTTCGACGACCCCGCCAAGGGCGAGTTCCCCACCCCCGCGGACGTCGTCGGCACCGACCCGACGTGGGTCGGCCGGGTCCGCCGCGCCATCGACGACCCGAACGCGCTCGACCTGTTCCTGTGCGGGGACAACCTGCGCAAGGGCGCGGCGCTCAACACCGCGCAGATCGCCGAGGTCGTCGCCGCCGAGCTCACCGAGCGGGCCTGACCGCCGGCCGCCCGCACGCCCCCTCGCCGTGAGTATTGACGAGGGGGCAGGTGGACCGATGAGGTCTCCCTCCGTGGCCCCCGAATCCGCCGTCGACACCGCTCCCGCCGCCGGCCCGGTCGCGCCGCGCGCGCAGACCAAGGAGCTGATCCTCGCCACCGCGCTGCGGCTGTTCCGCGAGCGCGGCTACGACGAGACGACGATGCGCGCGGTGGCCAAGGAGGCCGGCGTCTCGGTCGGCAACGCCTACTACTACTTCGACTCCAAAGAGCACCTGGTCCAGGCCTTCTACGACCAGATCGCCGCCGAGCACCGCGCCGCCGTCGCCGAGCGGCTGGCCGGGGTGCGCGGGCTGTCCGCCCGGCTGCGGATCGTCCACCTCACCTGGTTCGAGGTGGCCGCGCCCTACCACTCGTTCGCGGCCAAGTTCTTCAAGGTGGCCGCCGAACCCACCTCGCCGCTCTCGCCGTTCTCGGCCGAGTCCGCCCCGGCCCGCGAGGCCAACATCGCCCTGTTCGCCGACGTCCTGTCCGGCAGCGACGCCAAGCTCGACCCGCAGCTGCGCGCCGAGCTGCCCGAGCTGCTCTGGCTGCACCACCTCGGCGTCGTGCTGTTCTGGGTGCACGACCGCTCGCCCGACGTCCGCCGTTCCCGCCTGCTGGTCGAGCGCACCGTCCCGCTGGTGGACCGGCTGGTCCACCTGTCCCGGCTGCGCCTGCTGCGCCCGGTGACCCGCGAGGTCGTCGACCTGCTGCACGCCCTCCGCGCCCCCGACGACACCCCCGAACCCCCCGCGTGATCATGCAATCTACGTGATCATGCAATTCGTGTGATCTTCGAAGATCACCTCGATCGCATGATCACGCGAATTGCATGATCACCAACACGGTCTAGGGGTTCGCGGGGAGGTGGCGCAGGGCGAAGTCGAGCTCGGCGCGCTGCTGGCGGACCCGCTCCCCGACCACCGCGGAGCCGTGGCCGGCCTGGTAGCGGTAGACCTCGTGGGCCGCACCGCGCTCGCGGAGCCGGGCGAGGTAGTTGTCGATCTGCCGGATCGGGCAGCGCGGGTCGTTCTCGCCGGCCAGCACCAGCACCGGCGCGCGGACGGCGTCGACGTAGGTGAGCGGGCTGGAGTCGGCGTACCGCTCGGGCACCTCCTCCGGCGAGCCGCCGAACAGCGAGCGGTCGAAGGCCTTCAGGCCCTCCATCTCGTCCTCGTAGGCGGCCACGTAGTCGGCCACCGGCACGCCGGCCACGCCGAGGGCCCACAGGTCCGGCTGCGTCCCCAGGCCCAGCAGGGTGAGGAAGCCGCCCCAGGAGGCCCCGGCCAGGATCGTGCGCCCGGCGTCGACGACGCCCTCCTCCACCAGCGCGGCGCGCACCGCGGCGACGTCCTCGAGCTCGACGTGCCCCACCCGGGCCTCCAGCGCGTCCCGCCAGGCCGAGCCGTAGCCGGTGGAGCCGCGGTAGTTGACCCGGACGACGGCGTAGCCGGCGTCCACCCAGGCGGCGACGTCGGGGGCGAACTCGTCGCTGTCGTGGTGGGTCGGGCCGCCGTGTACCAGGAACACCGTCGCGTACGGCGCGGCCCCGGTCGCCGGGCGGGACAGCAGCGCGTGGATCGTGCCGCCCGGCCCCTGCGCGGTGACGTCCTGCGCCGGCACCGACTCCGGCGCCGTCGGGCCGGGGGCGGTCAGGACGACGTCGCCGGCGGTGGACAGCACGACCCGCGGCGACGCTGAGGAGGACCAGGAGAACCACACCTCGCCGCCCGGGCGCGCGGTGCCCCTGGCCACCACGCCGGTGGGCGTGCCGAGCGGGGTGAGGGTGCCGGCGTCGACGTCGTAGCGGAACAGGTCGCTGCGGGCGCCGTGCTCGTGCTCGACCAGCAGCGCGCGCCGGTCCGGGTACCACTCGGCCGAGACCTCGCCCGGGAGGTCCAGCGCCAGCTCGCGCTGCTCGCCGGAGGCGACGTCCCACAGCAGCAGCTCGCCCCGCCCGCGCCGCTCGTGCTGCAGCAGCAGCCAGGTGCTGCCGTCCACCGGCTCGAAGCCGAGCACCTCCAGGCCCTTGCCCTCGCCGTCCCACAGGTCTGCCGCCGTCGCCTCCGCCGGGCTGGCGTCGGCGGTGCGCAAGACCCGCACCGCTGGGTGCCGCGAGTCGCCGTGCTCGCTGTGCACGATCGCGAGCAGGGTGCCGTCCTGGGACAGGTCGCCGACGCCGGCGTTCTCCTCGTGCTGGTAGACGGTGACCGGCTCCGCGCCGGGCCGGGCGAGCACGATCCGGGTGCCGTAGTCGTCGTCGGAGAGGCCGACGACGGCCAGCCCGCCGCGGCCGAGCGCCAGGCCGGCGGAGTAGGCGCGGGGCAGTCCCGGCACCGCCTCGGGGTCTGTGCCGGCACGGTCGGCGCCGCCCGCCGGGCCGTCGAAGGGCTGCACCCGCCAGACGCCGTACTCGTCGCCGTCGGTGTCGTCGAACCACCAGATCCGCTCGCCGGCCGGGTCGATGGCGGCGTCCATGGTCCCGTTGGGCCGCTCGGTGACCTGCCGGTGCGTGCCGGCGGCGCGGTCCCAGGCGTGCACCTCGAAGGTGCCGGTGGCGTTGCTGACGTAGACGCAGCGGTCGGGAGCGTCCTCGGCCCAGTCCGGCAGCGACACCCGGGCCGCCCGGTACCGCCGCTCCCACACCGGCAGGTCGGCGGGCCACTCGTGCTCGTTCTGCTCGTCCTGCTCGTTCTGCGGGGTCTGCTGGTCCTGCTGCTGCTCGCTCACGCGCGGCAGTCTGACCCACCCGAGGCGGTGATGCACCAGCGGACGCACGAGAGGCCCGGTCCTGGTGGACCGGGCCTCTCTCCTGCGGCGTCGGGGTGGCGGGATTTGAACCCACGACCTCTTCGTCCCGAACGAAGCGCGCTACCAAGCTGCGCCACACCCCGTCAGGCTCATTGAGGATAGCCGACCCGGAGCCCCGCCGGGAAACCGGTAGCCGGCGCCAGGGACCGTTAGGTCCGAAGGAGCGACACCCATAGGTGTCGCTCCTTCGGACTCAAGGGGAAGTCAGTCCCGCGCGACCAGCGTGAGCAGGGTGGCCTCGGGCGGGCAGGCGAACCGGACCGGGGCGTAGGGCGAGGTGCCCAGGCCCGCCGAGACGTGCAGCCACGAGGACTCCCACCGGGATACCCCGCGGGCCTGGCCACGGGGCAGGTCGCAGTTGGTGACCAGCGCGCCGACGCCGGGCACCCGCAGCTGGCCGCCGTGGGTGTGGCCGGCCAGGATCAGCTCGTAGCCGTCGGCGGCCATGGCGTCGAGCACCCGCCGGTAGGGGGCGTGGGTGACCCCCAGGCGCAGGTCGGCGGCAGCGTCGGCCGGGGCCGGCTCGTAGCGGTCGCGGTGCAGGTGGGCGTCGTCGGTGCCGACCAGGTCGATCTCGCGGTGGTCCACCTTGAGCCGGGCCCGCGCGTTGTCCAGGTCCGCCCAGCCGGCCGTGAGCAGGGCGTCGCGCAGGTCCTCCCACGGCAGGAAGCCGCCGTGGCTGCGCCGGCCGTCGTCCGGGAGCAGGTAGCGCGCCGGATTCTTGCGAACCGGGGCGTAGTAGTCGTTGCTGCCCATGACGAAGGCGCCGGGGCGCTCCAGCAGCGGGCCGAGCGCGTCGAGCACGGCAGGGACGGCCTCGCGGTGGGCGAGGTTGTCGCCGGTGTCGACCACCAGGTCCGGCTCGAGCGCGGCCAGCGAGCGCACCCAGGCCCGCTTGCGCCGCTGATCGGGGACCAGGTGCAGGTCCGAGACGTGCAGCACCCGCAGCGGGCGCTGGCCGGGCGCGAGCACCGGCACGGTGGCCCGACGCAGCCGGAACGAGCGGACCTCGACGCCGGCGGCGTAGCCGAGCCCGGCCGCGGCGGTGGCCGCGGTCAGCCCGGCGACGGTACCGAGCCGGGACGGGAGGTGGTGGGGCGTGCGCACCGACCCATGCTCACACGGGCCTCCCGGGCCTGGCACCCGACGTCGCCGGACGTCGCCCGACGTCGAGGGCGTCGAGGGCGTCGAGGGCGTCGAGGGCGTCGAGGCTCGGCCGCGGCGGTGCCGCTCGCTCCCGCGGGGCAGGATGGCCCCATGGCCACCCTCAAGGAGCAGCTCCAGTCCGACCTCACCGCCGCGATCAAGTCCCGGGACGAGCTGCGCTCGGCCACGCTGCGGATGGCGCTGGCGGCCGTCACGACCGAGGAGGTGGCCGGCAAGGCCGCCCGCGAGCTGTCCGACGACGACGTGGTCGCGGTCCTGGGCAAGGAGGCGAAGAAGCGGCGCGAGGCGGCCACCGCCTACGACGACGCCGGCCGGGCCGAGCTGGCCGATCGGGAGCGCGCCGAGCTCGGGGTGCTGGAGGGCTACCTCCCGGCCCAGCTCGGCGACGAGGAGCTGGCCGCGCTGGTGGCCGCCGCGGTGGCCGAGACCGGCGCCGCCGGCCCGTCCGCGATGGGCCAGGTCATGAAGGCGGTGACCCCCACGGTGGCCGGTCGGGCCGAGGGCGGCCGGGTGGCCGCCGAGGTGCGCCGCCAGCTCGCCGCCTCCTGAGGCTCAGCCTCGGCTACGGCTTCTTCCTGCCGTTGCCCGGCTTGGTCGGCGACGGTGCCGGGCCGCCGCCGGCGGCCGGGGGCGGTGTGGTCGGCAGCGGCGACGCGCTCTGGCTGGGCTGCGGCTCCGGGGCCGGCGGGGGCGGCGGCGGGGTGCCGTCCGAGACGTAGACCAGCACCGTCTGGCCGCTGGAGATCGTCGAGCCGGCCCCCGGCGAGGTGTAGGCGACGCTGCCGGCCGGCTGGGCGCTGTCGACCTGCTTGCCGACCAGCTGCGGCGCGAGCCCGGCGTCGCTGATCTTGGCGGCGGCCGCGCTGGCGGACAGGCCCGAGACGTCGGGCACCTGGGTGGTCTGGCCTCGCACGACCTTCGGGTCCGGCTTCTGGAACGGGGTGGCCGGCAGGTCGAGCTTGTCGACGGCGGCCAGCATGGCCGCCTTCCACGTAGGTCCGGCCAGGGTGGAGCCGAAGCCCTTGCTGATGTACTTGCCGTCGACCACGACGTCGCGCAGGTGCTTCACGCCGGTCGGGTCGCCGACCCACACGGCGGCGGCGATCTCCGGGGTGTAGCCGGAGAACCACACCTCCTTGTTGTCGTCGGCGGTGCCCGTCTTGCCGCCGGCCGGGCGGCCCAGCGAGAGCTGCGCGCCGGTGCGGCGCGGGTCCGGGCCGTCGATGACGCCGGCCAGCACCTGGTTGACGGCGTCGGCGATGGCCGGGTCGAGCACCTGCTGGCACGGCGACCGGGTGGGCTTGATGTGCTTGCCCGTGCGGTCGACGACGTCGGTGATGGCGTAGGCGGCGCAGTGGTTGCCGCGGGCGGCGAAGGTGGCGTAGGCCTCGGCCATGGTCAGCGGGGTGACCGGCGCGACGCCGAGCCCGAACGACTTGATCTGGGGCAGCGGGGTCCCGTCGCTGTTGGTCACGCCCATCGAGGTGGCGACCTTCCACGGCCCGCACACGCCGATGCGCTGCTCGACCTGCAGCCAGTAGGTGTTGACCGACTCGGCCATGGCGGTGGCCATGGTGAACGTGCCGCTCTGGTACGGGCTGTCGTTGGTGGGCGAGTAGTCGTCCTTGAGCACCGCGCCGGAGCAGGTGGTGACGTCGCCGATGCGCTTCTTGGCCGGGGAGTAGATCCGCAGGTTCAGCGGCAGGCCCTGCTGCAGGGCGGCGGCCATCACGAACGGCTTGAAGGTCGACCCGGCCTGGAAGCCGTTGCCGCCGCCGAAGGCCTTGTCGACGTTGTAGTTGATCTGGGTGATGCCCCGCTGGCCCTTGGTGGCCTCGCCCCACTCACGGTCCTGCGCCATGGCGATGATGGCGCCGTCGCCGGGCTTGACCATCGAGATGGCGGTGGCGAAGCCGGCGGGGTCCTTGGGCGGGAAGTTCTTGTCCACCGCCTGCTTGGCGGCCTGCTGCACCTCGGGCTCGAGGGTGGTCTTGATCGTGAGCCCGCCGCGCAGCAGCAGCCGGACCCGGTCCTGCGGGGTCTGGCCGAAGGCGGGGTCGTTCTCGATCGAGTGGACCACGAAGTCGCAGAAGTAGGGGGCGCTGGAGGTGGCGCAGCCGTTGGGCACCTTGGTCACCTTGAGCCCGAGCGGCGCGGCGGCGGCCTTGTCCGCCTCGGCCGGGGTGATGTAGCTGAGCTCGGCCATCCGCGCGAGGACGACGTTGCGCCGGTCCTTGGCCGCCTGCGGGTGCAGCGTGGGGTCGTAGGCGCCGGGGGAGTTGACGATGCCGGCGAGCATGGCCGCCTGCGGCAGCGACAGCTTCTCGGCCGGGATCGAGAAGTAGTGGCGCGAGGCGGCCTCGACGCCGTAGGCGCCGGAACCGAAGTAGGCGATGTTGAGGTAGCGCTCGAGGATCTGCGGCTTGGTGAGCTTCTCCTCCAGGGCGATCGCGTAGCGCAGCTCGCGCAGCTTGCGGGCGTAGCCCTGCACGCCGCTGCGCGCCACCGCCTCCTGGGCGGCGTCCTCGTTGCCCTTGGCCGTGGCCTGCTCGAGCAGCACGAGCTTGACGTACTGCTGGGTGAGGGTGGACCCGCCCTGCACCGTGTCCCCGCTCGCGTTGTTCACCAGGGCGCGCACCGTGCCGCGCAGGTCGATGCCGCCGTGGTCGTAGAAGCGGGAGTCCTCGATGCCGACGATGGCCTGGCGCATCACCGGCGCCACCTTGGCCAGCGGCACATCGATGCGGTTCTCGTAGTAGAACCGCGCCAGCACCCCGCCCTTGGCGTCGACGATGGTGGAGCTCTGCGGCAGCGGGGGTGTGGCGAGGTCGGCCGGCAGGCTCTGGAAGCCCTCGGCTCCGGCCCGGACCCCCAGCCCGGTGCTGCCCAGCACCGGCAGGGCCAGCGCGGCAACGAGCGTGCCCGCCAGCGCGCTGACCAGCACGAACAGTCCCAGCTGGGAGACCGCGCTGCCCCGGTCGGAGCGTGCGCCACGGGCGGCGGAGAGTCGTCCCATACCGGAAAGACTACGGGCGGCTTGCCTCGGGTTCCCTTCCGAGCGAGCCCGATCTGCCGCGGTTCGACCGTCGCGCGGCCTGTGCGCGAGGCACAGGAGCGAGGACACCGAGGCCCGGGGGAGCCATGGCCGCCTCGCTCGGCCTAGTCATCCCGGGCTATCCGAAGTTGGACCGAACGGCCCTGGCAGGCACCTGCCCGCTCTCCGTACGGTCGCAGGGCCGGATCCGGCGACCCACCGTGACGACGACGGCGGAGCGTGACCAGCTCCTCCCCGTGGCCCCGGAAGGTCGCATGAACCGGCAGGGAGAGCCAGCCCCCACGTAGAGAAGGACGACCAGCATGACGTGGGTTGACGACTGGGCCTCGCGGGGGGCCTGCCGCCGGAGCGATCCGGACGCGCTGTTCGTGCAGGGTGCGGCCCAGAACCGCGCCAAGGCCGTGTGCATGGGATGCCCCGTGCGCACCGAGTGCCTCGCCGACGCGCTCGACCACCGGGTCGAGTTCGGCGTGTGGGGCGGCATGACCGAGCGGGAGCGGCGCGCACTGCTGCGTCGACGTCCCAACGTCACCTCGTGGCGCCGGCTCCTGGAGAGCGCGCGCGACGACTACGAGCGCCAGCACACGACCGGGTTCCCGGTCGCGATGTAGCGCTCGCCCCGCCGGCGCGCCGGTGTCCCCTGGGACCAGGACGGCGTCGGTGGGCTCGGGGGCGAGAACGGTCGGGCGGCCCGTGGAGGGGCGGGCCGCCCGACCGTCGCGCCCTTCTCTCGTTGCTTCCGCATGTCTTCGCAGGTTCCCGGCGTCGCTGCGATCGTGCTCGCGCACGGTCAACGGCGCTGGTGACGGCGGCGGTAGGTGCGTGCTCCGGTCTCGCGGCCGGGTGCGGATCGCGGCGCATCACATGGGTGTCACACCCATGGGCATAGATGCGTATGGGTGTGACACCCATTCGACGAGCTGCGTCAAAGCCGCCTTTCACCACAGGGCGGGCCGCAAGCCGGCAGATCCGACGATGAGCTCCCGACGGCCCGTCGTCGGAGCCCCTCAGCCCTTCGCCCGCCGCCCCGCCCCGGACCGCCCCCCACGCCCGCGGGCGGCGCGTGGTGCCCGCACCGGCCCGCCCCCCGCCAGCTCCGCGCCGACGTCGCGCAGGCCGTCGAGGTCGTGCACGTCGCCGGGGCGCGCGCTGACCCGGACCACCGGGACGGCGGGGTGGGCGGCGGTGAAGCGCTCGGCGAGGCGCTCCTCGCGGTTGGCGGTGAGGGCGCGCTCGGCGTGCAGGCGGAGCAGCTCGGCGGTGAGGTGGTGCTCGTCGGCGGCCTCGAGCTCCTCCGCGGCCCCCGCGGCGCGGTCGGCGGTGAGGCCGCTGCCGGGGGCGGGGTGGACGCGGTTGAGGACCAGGCCGGCCAGCGGCATCCGGTCGCTCTCGAGCCGCTCGACGAAGTAGGAGGCCTCGCGCAGGGCGTCGCGCTCGGGGGCGGCCACCACGAGGAACGACGTCCCGGGCGCGGCCAGCAGCTGGTAGGTGCGGTCGGCGCGCTCGCGGAACCCGCCGAACATCGTGTCCAGCGCGGCCACGAAGGTCTGGACGTCGGTGAGGATCTGGGTGCCGAGCACCTTGGTGAGCACCCCGGTCATCGCGCCGATCCCGGCGCTGAACACCTTGAGGTAGGCCTTGCCGCCGGCCTTGGCCGGGGCCATGAGCACCTTGATGAAGCGCCCGTCCAGGAACGACCCGAGCCGCTGCGGGGCGTCGAGGAAGTCCAGCGCGGACCGGCTCGGCGGGGTGTCGACGACGATGAGGTCCCAGGTGCCCTCGGCGTCGGCCTGCGCGCGCAGCTGGCCGAGCTTCTCCATCGCCATGTACTCCTGCGTGCCGGAGAAGCTGGAGGACAGCGACTGGTAGAAGGGGTTGGCGAAGATCGCCTCGGCGCGCTCGGGGGTGGCGTGGGTGAGGACGATGTCGTCGAACGTCCTCTTCATGTCCAGCATCATCGCGTCCAGCCGGCCGCCGGCCGCGGTGTCGATGCCCTGCACCTGCCGCGGGGTGTTGTCCAGCTCGGTCAGGCCCATCGACTGCGCCAGCCGCCGGGCCGGGTCGATGGTCAGCACCACGACGCTGCGCCCGGCCTCGGCCGCCCGCAGCCCGAGCGCGGCCGCCGTCGTCGTCTTGCCGACCCCGCCGGAGCCGCAGCACACGACGATCCGGGTGGCCGGGTCGCGCACCACGGCGTCCAGGTCCAGCGGGAGGGCGTCGACGCCCGGGGTGCGGGTGCTCTCGGCCTGCGCGCTCATGCCATCCCCTGCTCGCGCAGCAGCGCGGCCAGCTCGTAGAGCGCGCCGAGGTCGACGCCGTCGGGCACGACCGGCAGCTCGTAGGTGGGCCGCCCCAGCGCGACCAGGTTCTCCCGCTCCTGCGCCTCCAGCCGGACCCGCTCGGCGTGGTCGGCGGCCTCGGCGACCAGCGCGTCCACGACCTTCTCGCCGTTGCCGCGCCCGCCGCCCAGCCCGGCCGCCTTGACCCCGGCGGCCACCTCGGCCCGGTCCAGCCGGCCGGCCGCGGCGTCGGTCAGCTCGTCGTCCTCCAGGCGGGGACGGCGCACCATGTTGACCACGACCGCGCCCACCGGCAGGTCGGCGGCGGTGAGCTCGTGGACGGCGTCGAGCGTCTCCTGCACCGGCATCTCCTCCAGCAGCGTGACCAGGTGCACGGCGGTCTGCGGGGAACCGATCAGGCCCATGATCGAGTCGGCCTGGTTGCGGATCGGGCCGACCCGGGCCAGCCCGGCGACCTCGGTGTTGACGTTGAGGAACCGGGTGATCCGCCCGGTGGGCGGTGCGTCCATGACGACGGCGTCGTAGACCGGGCGGCCGGCCTTGTCCCGGCGGCGCACGGCCTCGTAGGCCTTGCCGGTGAGCAGGACGTCGCGCAGGCCGGGGGCGATGGTGGTGGCGAAGTCGACGGCGCCGATCTTCTTCAGCGCCCGGCCGGCGCGGCCCAGGTGGTAGAAGAGGTCGAGGTACTCCAGCAGCGCTTCCTCGGCGTCGATGGCCAGGGCCAGCACCTCGCCGCCGCCCTGGGCCACCGCCACCCGCCGCTCCTCGTAGGGCAGCGGCGGGGTGTCGAACAGCTGGGCGATGCCCTGGCGGCCCTCGACCTCCACCAGCAGCACCCGCCGGCCGCCGGCGGCCAGCGCCAGCGCGAGCGCCGCGGCCACGGTGGTCTTGCCGGTGCCGCCCTTGCCGGTGACGACGTGCAGCCGTGCGCTCGGCCGGCCGCCGCGGGCACCGGCAGCCGCACCAGCGGAGGAGCTCGTCGCCGACCCGGTCATCCTCCCGAGGGTAACGACGGCCCTTCCGCCCCGCCCCCCGGGCCGGGATCCGGGTGATCGCCCTCCGCGTGATCGTCCTAGGCTGCCGCGCATGACCAAGTGGGAGTACGCGACGGCCCCGCTGCTCGTCCATGCGACGAAGCAGATCCTCGACACCTGGGGGGAGGACGGCTGGGAGCTGGTGCAGGTCGTCCCCGGTCCCGGCGGCGGCGACCAGCTGGTCGCCTACTTCAAGCGGGCGAAGGCATGAGCACCCCCGAGCAGCGCCTGGCCGAGCTCGGCCGCAGCCTCCCCGGCGTCGCGACCCCCGCCGGCGCCTACGTCCCCGCCGTCCGCT